>NZ_JAVWWA010000032.1:9608-45222 GCF_036666375.1 Comamonas sp.
CCGATCTCGAGTTCACGCTCGACCAGGAGGCACCAACGTCGCCGGCCGATGCCGCGGCGGCCGGTGCCGCGGCGGCCGGTGCCGCGGCGGCCGCCGCAGAACCGCTGCCTGAACCAGCGCCTGCACCGCAACCTTTCAGCCTGTCCGAACCCGCTTTGACGCCGGCCGAGGCTCCCGCCGTTGCCGACGCTGCACCGACACCGACACCGACCTTCGACACCCCGCTGTTCGAACTCGAGGACAGCGACGCGGCCAAGCCCGGCCCCACAGCGGCCGCGCCCGCCGCGGCGCCGGCCTTCGACTTCCTCGAATTCGACCTGGGCGGCCTTTCCCTGGACCTGGGCAATAACGCTCCCGCCGAGGCGCTGTCGCAAAGCAGCCAGGCCGCGGCCGAGGACCCGCTGGCGACCAAGCTGGCGCTGGCCCAGGAGTTCGCGGCCATAGGCGACAGCGACGGCGCGCGCACGCTGATCGAGGAAGTCATCGAAGAATCGCAAGGTGAACTCAAAGAACGCGCCCAGCGCCTGCTTTCCGAAATCGATTGATGTTTTTTCTGCAGATCAACGCGGCGCCTGGCGCCCGCGGCAAGGACTTGCCATGCGCATAGCCCTGGGAGTGAGTTACAACGGCCAGCGCTACAACGGCTGGCAGAGCCAGACCTCGGGCAACACGGTGCAGGACCACCTCGAAGCGGCGCTGGGCCGCTTTGCCACCCAGGCCGTGCCCACGGTCTGCGCCGGCCGCACCGATGCGGGCGTGCACGGCATCATGCAGGTCGCGCATTTCGACACCGACCTTTCGCGCACGCCCTATTCGTGGGTGCGCGGCACCAACACCTTCCTGCCCGCCGACATCGCCGTGCAATGGGCCCAGCCCGTGGGCGACGACTTCCACGCGCGCTTTTGCGCCACGCGCCGCCGCTACGCCTATGTGCTGCTGCAGTCGCCGGTGCGCCCCAGCGTCGAGGCCGGCCGCGTGGGCTGGGTGTTCCATGAACTCGATGGCGCGGCCATGCAGGCCGCGGCCCGCCAGCTGCTGGGCGAGCATGACTTCTCGTCTTTCCGGGCGTCGGCCTGCCAGGCCAAGAGCCCCATCAAGACCTTGCACCGGCTCGACATCTCGCGCCGCGCCGCGCCCGCGGGCGATGCGCTCAGCCGACTGCACGGCCTGGGCCGTCCCGGTGATCCGCCGATGGAAACCTGCTACTGGCATTTCGAGTTCGAAGGCAGCGCCTTCCTGCACCACATGGTGCGCAACATCATGGGTTGCCTGATCGCCATCGGCCAGGGCAAACAGCCCGTGGACTGGATGCAGACCGTGCTCGCGGCGCGTTCGCGCGATGCCGCGGCCCCCACCTTCTCGCCCGACGGGCTGTACTTCCTCGGTCCGGTCTACGATCCGGCCTGGGGCCTGCCGACGCGCGCCGCGGCATTCGATTGGCTGCCATGAATACGACCATCGCTACTGCGCTGCGCACGCGCATCAAGATCTGCGGCCTCACGCGTGAAGAAGATGTGGACCAGGCCGTGGCCGCGGGAGCCGATGCGATCGGCTTCGTGCTCTACGCGCCCAGCCCGCGTGCGGTGAGCATCGCGCGCGCCGCCGAACTCGCGCGCCGCCTGCCGCCGTTCGTCACGCCCGTGCTGCTGTTCGTCAACGAGACCGCGGCACGCGTGCAGCAGGCCTGCGCGGAAATTCCCGGCGCCTGCCTGCAATTCCATGGCGACGAGACGCCCGCGCAATGCCTCGAAGCCAGCGGCGGCCAGCGGCCTTTCCTGCGCGCAGCAAGGATTCCCCTTGGTGACGCCGCAGCCGGCTTCGACCTCGTAGAATATGCTCAGCGTTACTCTCACGCCCAAGCCATATTGCTCGATGCCCACGTGGACGGATATGGCGGCGGCGGCAAGGCATTCAATTGGTCACTCCTTCCTCCAAGCGTAGCCTCTCACCTCGTTTTGTCTGGTGGACTCACGCCTGCAAACGTGACCGATGGCATTCGGCAGGTGCGCCCGCGTTGCAAGACGCTTGCCGTTGATATCAGCTCTGGCGTAGAAGCCACGGGCCCCGACGGCCAACCTCTCAAAGGCGTCAAGGACGCCGACAAGATCCACCGCTTCGTTGCCGCTGTGCGTGCGGCCGATGCCCAACCACGGCAGAATTTGTAATGTTTGAATACCAGCACCCCGACGCATCCGGGCATTTCGGTCGCTATGGCGGCAGCTTTGCCAGTGAAACGCTGACCCATGCGCTGATCGAACTGCGCGACGCTTACGCGCGCTACCAGCACGATCCCGCATTCGTCGCCGAGTTCGAGTCCGAGCTCAACCACTATGTGGGCCGTCCCTCGCCCGTCTACCACGCGGATCGCATGAGCCGCGAAATGGGCGGCGCGCAGATCTACCTGAAGCGCGAAGACCTGAACCACACCGGCGCGCACAAGATCAACAACGTGATCGGCCAGGCGATGCTCGCCAAGCGCATGGGCAAGAATCGCATCATCGCCGAGACCGGCGCGGGCCAGCACGGCGTGGCCACGGCCACCATCTGCGCGCGCTACGGCCTCGAGTGCATCATCTACATGGGCGCCGAGGACATCCGCCGCCAGAGCCCCAACGTCTACCGCATGAAGCTGCTGGGCGCGACCGTCGTGCCCGTGGAATCGGGCAGCAAGACGCTCAAGGACGCGCTCAACGAAGCCATGCGCGACTGGGTCGCCAACGTCGACAGCACGTTCTACATCATCGGCACGGCAGCGGGCCCCCACCCCTACCCCATGATGGTGCGCGATTTCCAGAGCGTGATCGGCACCGAGTGCCTGACGCAGATGCCCGAGTTCCTGAACGGCGGCCAGCCCGACGCGGTCGTGGCCTGCGTGGGCGGCGGCAGCAATGCGATCGGCATCTTCCATCCCTACATTCCGTTCGAGGCCACGCGCCTGATCGGCGTCGAAGCCGCGGGCGAAGGCCTGGATTCGGGCAAGCATTCGGCGTCGCTGCAGCGCGGCAGCGCGGGCGTGCTGCACGGCAACCGCACTTTCATCCTGCAGAACGACGACGGCCAGATCATAGAGACGCACAGCATCAGCGCCGGTCTCGACTATCCGGGCGTGGGCCCCGAGCATGCCTGGCTGCAGGAAATCGGCCGCGCCGAATATGTGGGCATCACCGACACCGAAGCGCTCGAGGCCTTCCACTACCTGTGCCGCGCCGAAGGCATCATTCCCGCGCTCGAGTCCAGCCACGCCGTTGCCTATGCGATGAAGCTGGCCAAGCAGATGCGCCCCGACCAGTCCATCCTGGTCAATCTTTCGGGCCGCGGCGACAAGGACATAGGCACCGTTGCCGACCTGTCGGGCGCAGATTTCTATGACCGTCCTTCGATGCGCGGTCTGACTGTCAAGGGAGGGCCTGCCGCATGAGCCGCATCGCCACCACATTTGAAAAACTCCAGGCCGAAGGCCGCACGGCCCTGATCCCCTATGTCACGGCCGGCTTCCCGTTTGCCGCGATCACGCCCGCGCTGATGCACGGCATGGTCGAAGCGGGCTCCGATGTGATCGAGCTGGGCATTCCGTTCTCCGACCCCATGGCCGACGGCCCGACCATCCAGAAGGCCGGCGACAAGGCGCTGGCGCTGGGCGTGGGTCTGGTCCAGGTGCTGGCCTATGTGCGCGAATTCCGCCAGAAGAACGACAGCACTCCAGTGGTGCTGATGGGCTACGCGAACCCGGTCGAACGCTATGACCAGGTCCACGGCGAAGGTGCTTTCGTCAACGACGCCGCCAGCGCCGGCGTCGACGGCATGCTGATCGTCGACTACCCGCCCGAGGAATGCGAGGCTTTTGCGGCCGCGCTGCGCGCGCGCGACATGGACCTGATCTTCCTGCTCGCGCCGACCAGCACCGACGAGCGCATCCAGCAGGTCGCGCGCGTGGCCAGCGGCTATGTCTACTATGTCTCGCTCAAGGGCGTGACCGGCTCGTCGGCGCTGGACCCGGCGGCCGTCGAGGCGATGCTACCGCGCATTCGCAAGCATGTGAGCATTCCCGTGGGCGTGGGCTTTGGCATACGCGATGCCCAGACCGCCCAGGCGATAGGCGAGTTTTCCGATGCGGTGGTCATCGGCAGCCGCATCATTGAAATGCTCAACGACCAGCCGCATGAAAAAGTCGTCCCGCTGACCATTGACTTCCTGCGCGGCGTGCGCAAGGCTCTGGACGCATAATGCACCCCCGCACCGCGCCCTTTGGGGGTGCGGTGCGCAAAGAGGAAATACTTATGTCTTGGCTTGAAAAACTGCTGCCTGCCAAAATCCAGCACACCGACCCGACGGAACGCCACCAGATCCCTGAAGGTCTGTGGATCAAGTGCCCGTCGTGCGAGACCGTGCTGTATCAGGCCGACCTGGAAAAGAACCAGAACGTCTGCCCGACCTGCGGCCACCACCACCGCATCGGCGCGCGCGCGCGCCTGAACCATTTCCTCGACGCCGAAGGGCGTTATGAAATTGGCCAGGAAGTCGTGCCCGTCGATCCGCTGAAGTTCAAGGACAGCCGCAAGTACCCCGAACGCCTCAAGGAAGCGCTGGAGAACACCGGCGAGACCGATGCGTTGATCGTCATGGGCGGCGCCGTCAAGAGCGTCAATGTGGTCGTGGCCTGCTTTGAATTCGACTTCATGGGCGGCTCCATGGGCTCGGTGGTCGGCGAGCGCTTCGTGCGCGGCGTCGAGACCGCGATCGAGCAGAAGGTGCCGTTCATCTGCTTCACCGCCACCGGCGGCGCGCGCATGCAGGAAGGCCTGCTGAGCCTGATGCAGATGGCCAAGACCAATGCCGCGCTCACGCGCCTGGCCAAGAAGGGCCTGCCCTACATCAGCGTGCTGACCGACCCGACCATGGGCGGCGTGTCGGCCGGCTTTGCGTTTGTCGGCGACATCGTGATTGCCGAGCCCAAGGCGCTGATCGGCTTTGCCGGCCCGCGCGTGATCGAGACCACGGTGCGCGTCAAGCTGCCGCCAGGTTTCCAGCGCGCCGAGTTCCTGCAGGAAAAGGGCGCGGTCGACATGATCGTCGAGCGCCGCCAACTGCGCGACACCATCGCCAACAGCCTGGCGATGCTGCAGCGTTTGCCGGCTGACGCAGTAGCTTAAAAGCACCCCCTGAGCGCCTTCGGCGCTTCCCCCTCTCATCCTTCGGTGGAGGGGGGCGCCCGGCCAGGGACGACACCATCGCTGCGGGGCGGCCCTTGCTCGGTGTCCCCCTGCTGCGCCGTGCCAGTTTCAGAGGCTGCACAGCTTCGTCACAGCGCGTGCCAACCTCCCCGCCCTTCTGGCTGCGCCTGCCGCGCGCAGGGCCCGGGCTGAGCCGGAGTGCCGAAGGACACGGAGGCCACGTAAACTGACTCACCGCGGTTGTCCGAGCGGAGCGCCGCAGGCGCGTAGCGAGTTCCGCGGTGCAGCCCGGGACCGAGCACGGCAGGTTGCCCGGAGCGCAGCGGAGGGTCGCAGACAGCAGGGCCGCATTCTTTTGCTTACTTTTCTTGTGCGAGCAAGAAAAGTGAGTCGGCTGCCGGGCCGAGACCCGGCTCCTGCCCTCTGCAGAGGCATGTTGTAACCACGCCCACAAGGGTTACATCAGCACGCCAGCTTGAATGTAGGCCAGCACCATCAACCCGATCTGCAGCAACACCAGCAGCACCAGCGGCGACAGATCGATGCCGCCGATCAGCGGCATCACCTTGCGCACCGGGCGCAGCAGCGGCTCGGCCAGGCGCTCCATGACCATGGCAATGGGCGAACGCGTCTGCACCCAGGAAAGAATGGTGTAGATCAGCACGATGCCCACGCAGCCCGAAAGCGCCACGCGCAGCACGCCGCACAGCGCGAGCCAGGGCAGCCACAGGGCCTGGCCGCCGCCCGCGCCCATCATGAGCCACAGCAGCACGTACTGCAGCATCTGCAGCAGGTAGGCGGCGATCGCGCTGGATGCGTCCCAGCGGCCGGACGCGGGCACGATCTTGCGCAGCGGCAGGATGATCCAGTCGGTCAGCGCGAACACCAGCCGGCCCACGGGATTGGAGAACGGGATGCGCTGGGCCTGCATGTACAGGCGCAGCAGGCACAGGCCCGTGAGCAGGCCGACGACGACGTCCAGCAAGAAGGTGATGATTTGAAAAAGCATGTAGGAATTGAATGGGCTAAGACAGTCGCTTGAGCCTGCAAGACAGCGACGGGTTCAGCATGGGATGATAGTGGGCCAGCGCGTATCATCATGACATTACCCTTGACCCTCACTTCCCTGCCGCTGTTCCCCCTGGGCAGCGTGCTGTTCCCCGGCGGGCGGCTGCCGTTGCGCGTGTTCGAAGTGCGCTACCTGGACATGGTGCGCAAATGCGCGCGCGCTGGCGCGCCGTTTGGCGTGGTGGCGCTCAGCGATGGCCATGAAGTGCGCCATGCGGGCGCGCCGCCGGAGCGGTTCCACGCCGTGGGAACGCTGGCCACGATTGCCCAACTGCAGTTTCCACAGGCCGGGTTGATGCATGTGCTGTGCCAGGGCACGCAGCGCTTTCGCATACGCGAGCGCCGCTGCCTGCCGCATGGCCTGTGGGTCGCCGATGTAGAGATGATCGATGCCGATCTGGCCGTGCCCGTGCCCGAGGACCTGCAGGCCGCGGCCCAGGCGCTCGACAAGCTGCTGCACACGCTGCGCAGCCAGCATGCCGATGATCCCGGCCTGGCCCTGCCCGATGTCCTGCATCTGAACGACTGCGGCTGGGTCGCCAACCGCTGGTGCGAGCTGCTGCCCCTGCCCACGACACTGCGCCAGCAACTGATGGAGCTCGAAAATCCGCTGGTCCGGCTCGAACTGGTGGCCGATGTGCTCGAACGCACGGGCATAGGTTTTTGAGCCCGCACGCGCACGGTTGCGGGCTCGAACCCAAATGGCCCCACGGCCATTGCACATGGGTTCGCCCCAAGCCGGCTAAAAAAACTAAAATCAAGGGTTTTGGCCCCGTTCCACCAGCGCTTGCCCGCTGGCGCTCTTTTCATGTCTGACAACAACACCACTTCCGCGGCCGATACCGCCGCCCCGCAGGACGAAAACCAACTGATCGCCGAGCGCCGCGAAAAACTCAAAAGCCTGCGCGAAGCCCAGGCCCAGGGCGGTGGTGTGGCTTTCCCCAACGACTTCCAGCCCACGCACCATGTGGCCGACATCCAGGCGGCGCATGCCGAGCAGGATGCCGAAGCCCTCGAAGCCGCTGCGGTCAGCGTCAGCGTGGGCGGCCGCATGATGCTCAAGCGCGTCATGGGCAAGGCCAGCTTCGCCACGGTGCAGGACGGCTCGCTGGGCGCGACCGGCGGCCGCATCCAGCTGTACATCACGCGCGACGCGATCGGCGAGGAGCTGTATGCGCAGTTCAAGCGCTGGGACCTGGGCGACATCATCGGTGCCAGCGGCACGTTGATGAAGACCAAGACCGGCGAGCTGTCGATCAAGGTCACGGCGCTGCGCCTGCTCACAAAGAGCCTGCGCCCCATGCCCGACAAGTTCCACGGCATGGCTGACCAGGAACAGAAGTACCGCCAGCGCTATGTCGACCTGATGATGGACGAAGCCGCACGCCGCCGCTTCACCGCGCGCTCCAAGGCGATCAGCGGTGTGCGCGAGTTCATGGTCGAGCACAACTTCCTCGAAGTCGAGACGCCCATGCTGCACCCCATTCCGGGCGGCGCCAACGCCAAGCCGTTCGTCACGCACCACAATGCGCTCGACCAGGAAATGTATCTGCGCATCGCGCCCGAGCTCTACCTCAAGCGACTGATCGTCGGCGGCTTCGAGCGCGTGTTCGAAATCAACCGCAGCTTCCGCAACGAAGGCATTTCGGTGCGGCACAACCCCGAATTCACGATGATGGAGTTCTATGCCGCGTTCTGGAACTACCGCGACCTGATGGACTTCACCGAGAAGCTGATCCGCGACACCGCGCAGAAGGCCGTCGGCAGCCTGCAGCTGACCTATGGCGGCAAGCCCGTCGACCTGGCCCAGCCGTTCGAGCGCCTGACCATTCGCGAAGCCATCCTCAAGTACACCGAAGCCGGCGACAACGTCGACCAGCGCGACTGGCTGATTCCCGCGCTGCGCAAGCTGGGCCTGACCGAAGAGAAGAACAAGCTGGCCGGCCGCACGCTCGCGAGCCTGCAGGTGCTGTACTTCGAGGAACTGGTCGAGGAAAAGCTCTGGAACCCGACGTTCATCATGGAACACCCGACCGAAATCTCGCCGCTGGCGCGCGCCAACGACGAGCGCCCCGAAGTGACCGAGCGCTTCGAGCTCTACATCACGGGCCGCGAGTTCGGCAATGGCTTCAGCGAACTGAACGACGCCGAAGACCAGGCCGCGCGCTTCAACGCCCAGGTCGATGCCAAGGACAGCGGCGATGACGAAGCCATGTTCTTCGACCACGACTTCGTGCGCGCGCTCGAATACGGCATGCCTCCCACGGGCGGCTGCGGCGTGGGCCTGGACCGCCTGATGATGTTGCTCACGGACAGCGCCAGCATCCGCGACGTGATCCTGTTCCCAGCGTTGCGCCGAGAACACTGACGCACTGTTGTCGGTTAACTTGTGACGGCGTTGCGGCGCCCGTTTACACTTGTATCGTCTTCCCGCCATTTTGCAGGCAGGCATACTCAGGCTGGCGGGCCATTGCATGCAATGGTCAGGTCGGTTCGCAAGGACACAAACCCTGCGAACCGGCACCAGTCACAGGAAACCGATGTGATACCGACACAGCCTCCTCCAGCCATCGAGCCCCACGCAGCCCGTTTCACCGCGCACTCCACGGACACCGCACCATTTTCGGTTCTGGTCGTGGAGGATCAGGCGTCCATGCGCGCCTCGCTGGTGCATGAACTGCAGCACGCGGGCGTGACCGAAGTGATGGAAGCGGCCGACGGCCAGATCGCGCTGCAGCTGTTCAAGCTGCGCCGTCCCGACCTGGTGCTGCTCGACATCCGGCTGCCCGGCCTCGACGGCTATGGCGTGGCCCACCAGATGCGCGAATCCGAGGCCGGCGACTGGACTCCGATCATTTTCCTTTCGGGCCTGGACACCGACCTCGACGTCTGGCGCGGCATCGAGTCCGGCGGCGACGACTACCTCGTCAAACCGGTCAAGCCCATCGTGCTGGTCGCCAAGCTGCGTGCCATGCGCCGCCTGCTCGACATGCGCCGCCGGCTGATTTCCATGTCGGCCGAGCTGCATCTGGCCAACCAGCGGCTCAACGAGATGGTCGAGATGGATGCGCTGACCGGGCTGGTCAACCGCCGCGGCTTCGACCGCATCCTGCACGCGGAAATCATTTCGGCGCAGCGCGACAACAAGCCGCTGACGCTGATGCTGTGCGATCTCGACCACTTCAAGCGCTACAACGACAGCTGCGGCCATGTCAAAGGCGACGAGTGCCTGCGCGCCGTCGGCAAGCTGCTGCGCGATGTCTGCATGCGCCCGCGCGACGTCGCCTCGCGCTATGGCGGCGAGGAGTTCGCGATGATATTGCCCAACACGCCGCGCTCGGGCGCGATGACGTTCGCGCGCGCGCTGGGCAAGATGCTGCGCGTGCGCGCCATCCACCACCCCGACTCCCCGCTGGGCGAGGTGCTCACGCTTTCGGGCGGCATCACCACCTGCATTCCCGACGAGAGCACCAACGCCGAAAGCATGGTGATGCGCGCCGACCAGGCGCTGTACGCGGCCAAGGCACAGGGGCGCGACCGCTTCTTCAGCTTCGAGATGCAGATGGACACCATCGAGCAAAGAAGCACTCCCTGAACCGCACAGAGTGCGAGAAGCGGCGCTGCCGTTGACCCTGAGACTGCCGAAGGGTGCATGAACAGTCACGCATGAGGCGATAGCTGATAGGCTTGGGGCCACCTTTTCTGTTTGCTGACCCCCATTGGAGCTATGCGTCGTCTTTCAATTCACCTGCCCAGCTGGCTGCAGGACTGGCTGGAAATACTCATTCCGGCCTCGCAGATCCTGCTGATCCTGTTTGCCGCCTGGCTGATCAACCTGTTCTTCAAGCGCGTCATCTATCGCGCCGGAGCCCACTATGCGCTGCCGCGCGAGTTGCTGGTGCCGCTGCGCGGCGTGATCCGCTGGCTGATCATTGCCGCGACCGTGCTGCTGATACTCGAACGCCTGGGCGTTTCCGCGACCGTGCTGTGGACGGCCTTCACGGGCTTTGCGACCGTGGGTGCGGTCGCGTTCTTTGCGGCCTGGAGCGTGCTGTCCAACCTGTTTTGCGCGCTGCTGATCGTCACCGTGGGCCCTTACCGGCTGGGCGACTACATCGAACTGCTCGACACCGCGGAAAAGCCCGGCGCCAAGGGCCGCGTGGTAGACATCAACATGCTCTACACCACGCTGGAAGATGCATCCGCCGCCCACCGCGAAGGCGCGCTGCTGCAGATTCCCAATTCGCTGATCTTCCAGCGCGTGGTGCGCCGCTGGAAAGGCGGAATCCATGCCCACATTCCCGAAGATGCGCCGCCGTCGCCCGAAGAAGAAGCCGCGGCCCTGGCACTGACCACGCGCTCCTGAAATTCCGACCGGGCAAGGGAACTCGCGGGGACCGATGGTTACTCACCACGGTCCATATTTCCCATCAGGAAACGCCCATGCCCGAGTCCTACCAGAATCTTTTGACGATGCTTGCGCAAGAAATAGGGCTGGAGGCCATGTCGCTGATTGCCACCGAGGAAATCATCATCGATGACCTGGCGATAGGTCTGCAGCTTCAGGGCGAAGGCGAGCGCGCGGAAGTGGTGCTGTGCAGCCTGCTGGCGGCGCCGGGCCAAGACCGCTGGGACGAGGTCGCGCGCGCGCTGATGCAGGCCAACCACCTCTGGACCGAAATCTCCGGCGCCACCCTGGGCATGCTGCCCGAGGACGATACCGTGAGCCTCAATGTGCGCCGCCCGCTGCACACGCTCGATGCCGAAAAGCTGGCCGTGCTGCTCGCCAAGACCGCCGACCTGGGCCTGGCCTGGCAGGACTTCATCGTGTCGGGTCAGGCCACGCCCGGCGTGCCCGCATTCTTCGAAATGGCGTCCTCCCGCGCATGAGCCGCCATGGCAGCGTCGCCTGACACCGCATTTCAGGGCAGACGGTCGAGCGCGTTGCGGTAGGCCGGCTGCAGCATCAGTTCGTCCCAGTTCTGCGGCAGCGTTTCGGGCAGCAGCGCCAGGCGGCGTGACTCGCTGTCGGGGCTGGGCGTCCAGCGGCCCTGGTCGCGCGCGGCCTGCATGCCATCGAGCCACTCATCCACGGCAGCGCCGTCGCCCAGGCTCTGGTTGCACAGCAGCGCCATGTCGCAGCCCGCGTTGAGGGCTTCGATCGCGGCGGCGGTGAAGTCCAGGGTCCGGCCATCGAGCCGGCGCGCGGCTTCCATGCTCAGGTCGTCGCTGAAGATCGCGCCGTCGAAGCGCAGCCGCCCGCGCAATATGTCCTGCAGCCATTTGGCCGAGAAGCCCGCAGGCCGCTTGTCGACCTTGGAATAGATCACATGCGCGGGCATGACGCTGGTCAGCACCGAAGCCAGCCACGGATAGGGCGCGGCGTCGTCGGCCAAAATGGCCTGCAGACCGCGGCTGTCGACCGGAATGTCGGTGTGCGAATCTGCCTTGACGAAACCATGGCCGGGAAAATGCTTGCCGCAGTTGGCCATGCCGGCCTGCAGCAGGCCGTGCATCAGGCTCTTGGCCAGCGCCGCGACCACGCGCGCATCCGAATGGAAGGCGCGGTCACCGATCACGCCGCTTTCGCCCCAGTCGAGGTCCAGCACCGGCGTGAACGAGAAATCGACGCCGCAGGCGCGCAGCTCGCTGCCCAGCACATAGCCCGCGGCCGTGGCCGCGTCCATGGCATGGAGCGCGCCGCTGCCTGCGCGCTGCTTCGCGCCCTTCCCGTCGTCCATCCACATGCTGCCGAAGGCGCGCATCGGCGGCAGGTGCGTGAAGCCGTCGCTGCGAAAGCGCTGCACGCGCCCGCCTTCATGGTCCACGCAGATCAGCAGGTCTGCGCGCACCGCCTTGATGTCGGCCGTGAGCGCCAGCAGCTGGGCGCGGTCCTGCCAGTTGCGCGCGAACAGTATCATGCCGCCGACCAGCGGGTGCGCGAGGCGTGTACGGTCGGCAGGCGTGAGTTCGGTGCCCGCGATGTCGATGATGAGGGGAGCGTGCTCGGTCATGTCCGGCCTTCAAGAATCAATCAAGCCCCGGATGATGCCAGCACCGCTGGCGCAGGCGGCAACTATCCGGCTTTTTTCTCGACCACGCAGAAGCTTGCGGCGTAGTCGCTTTCATCGGTCACCGTGAGATGCACCTGCAGGCCGCGCGCCTCGAACCATTCCTTCAGCGCGCCATGCAGCACGATGCTGGGCTGGCCGCTGGGCAGGTTGACGATCTCGCAGTGGCGCCAGGTCATGGGCATGCGCATGCCCAGGCCTATGGCCTTGCTGAACGACTCCTTGGCCGAAAAGCGCGTGGCCATGTAGCGCACGCCGCGGTCCGGCCAGCGCGCGCTGCGCGCGCGCCAGGTGGCGAGCTCGCCTTCGGCCAGCACCTTCTCGGCAAAGCGGTCGCCCAGGCGCTCCAGGCTCGCGCGTATGCGCCGCACATCGCAGATATCGGTGCCTATGCCGTAGATCATGGTGTCAGCCGTTCTTTTGCGCCATGCCGGCGTCAATGCATTGCTGGTACGCCTGGACCGCGCCCGCATAACCGCGCTCGAGCGCATCGCCAATCAAGGCATGGCCGATGGAGACTTCAAGCAACCCCGGCACGCCGGCAACAAACGCGCCAAGGTTGTCCAGGCTCAGGTCATGGCCCGCATTGACGCCCAGGCCCGCATCCAGCGCCGCCTGGGCCGCGGCGCGGTAGCTTTCAAGCTGCTGCGCCTGCTGCGGCGTGCCCCAGGCTGCGGCATAGGGCTCGGTGTAGAGCTCGACGCGGTCCGCGCCCACGGCCTTGGCGGCCGCCATCTGCTCGGGGATGGGGTCCATGAACAGGCTCACGCGCACGCCCAGGGCCCGGCATTCGGCGATCAGCGGCGCCAGGCGCTCGGCGTCCTGGGGAAAGATCCAGCCGTGGTCGCTGGTGAACTGGTCTTCGCCATCGGGCACGAAGGTCGCCTGATGGGGCCGCTGGGCGCGGATGAAGTCCATCAGGTTGTGGAAGGGATTGCCTTCGATGTTGTATTCGGCCTGCGGCCACTGCTGCAGCAGGTCGTGCAGTTCCTGCACGTCGCTGGCGCGGATATGGCGCTCGTCGGGCCGCGGATGCACGGTGATGCCCTGGGCGCCGGCTTCAAGGCACAGCTGCGCGGCGCGCGTCACGCTGGGAATGCCCAGGTGGCGTGTATTGCGCACCAGCGCAACCTTGTTGACATTGACCGACAGCGCGGTGCGCGTCGTTGGAGAGGTGGCGGAAGTGGTCATAGGTTTTGCAGATCCATCATCAGCTGGCGGGTGCGCAGCAAAGGGCTGCCGCAATGGTATTGCAGCAGCGCGCGCAGTTGGGATTTGAGGGCCAGGGCGACCGGCGCGGCGGCGCGCAATGTGGCGGTATAGGCCTGGGGCGAATGGCCCGTGCCCAGGGCCTGCTCCAGCGCCTGCCATTGCGCGCCCGTGAGCGCCGCGCGCTCGCCGGCCGCGGCCTGGCGCAGACCGCCTTCGGGCACCAGCATGTAGCGCTTGCCCGCGGCCAGCGTCGACAGCGTCATGGTTTCCTCGGCCAGCCCGGGCAGCAGGCCCAGCTCGCGCAGCAGCACCAGCTCGAACGCGCGCAGCACGGGCTCGAGCGCTTCTCCCTGGGTGCCGGCCAGCACCCGCACCACGCCGCTGTAGACATCGAACAGCGCCGCATAGGGATCGTCGCGCGCCAGCAGGCGCAGCAGCAGTTCGTTGAGGTACATGCCCGACAGCAGGGCCTCGCCCATGGGCATCACATGGCCGCCGGCCCATTCCGCGCCCTTGAGCGTGTGGATCTCGGCATTGCCTTCGGCGCCCAGCGTATAGGTGACGCGCAGCGGCTGCAGCGGCAGCAGCACGGGGCGGAAATTCGAGGTCGGCTTCTTCGCGCCCCGGGCCGCGAGCGCGACCCGGCCCCGGTGGCGTGTGAACACCTCCAGGATCAGGCTGGATTCGCTCCAGTCATAGCTGTGGAGCACGAACGCGGGTTCGTCGGAGACGCGCTTGGCGGCCATGCTGGCCTGGAATCACTCGTAGCCGAAGGAGCGCACGCGCGCTTCGTCGTCGGCCCAGCCCGAACGCACCTTGACCCAGACTTCGAGGAACACCTTGGCGTCGAGCAGGCGCTCGAGTTCCTGGCGCGCTTCGGTGCTGATGCGCTTGAGGCGCTCGCCCTTGTCGCCGATCACCATCGCCTTGTGGCCTTCGCGCTCGACCACGATGGTCACGGCGGTGCGCACGAAGCGCTTGTGCTCCTTGCTCTTTTCCTCGGTCATCTTGTCCAGCACCACGGTGGAGGTGTAGGGCAATTCATCGCCGGTGAAGCGGAACAGCTTCTCGCGCACGGTTTCCGTGACCAGGAACTTCTCGCTGCGGTCCGTGAGTTCGTCGGGGCCGTAGAACCAGGCCTGCTCGGGCAGGTACTTCTCGCAGATGCCGAACAGCCGCTGGATGTCGTCGCGCTTCTTCGCGGACATGGGCACGAATTCGGTGAACGGGTGGCGCTCCTGCATGCTCTTGAGCCAGGGCGCGAGGTCGGCGCGGCGGTGCACCTGGTCGAGCTTGTTGGCCAGCAGCAGCGTGGGGATGCCGGGCTTGAACAAGCTCAGCACCTTGGCGTCGGCCAGCGTGAAGTTGCCGGCTTCGACGACGAACAGGATCAGGTCGACGTCGCTGATCGCGCCCATGACGGTCTTGTTCAGCGACTTGTTGAGCGCGGTCGAATGCTGGGTCTGGAAGCCCGGCGTGTCGACGAACACGAACTGCGTGGCTTCGCGCGTGGCGATGCCGGTGATGCGGTGGCGCGTGGTCTGGGCCTTGCGCGAAGTGATGCTGATCTTCTGGCCGACCAGGGCATTCATCAGCGTCGACTTGCCGACGTTGGGCTTGCCGACAATGGCGATCAGGCCGCAGCGCTGGCCTTCGACATGGACCGGGGCGCCGGCCGCGGCCAGCATGGCACCGATATCGTCCTGCGCAGGGTTCTCTTCGCCTGCGTCGCCGGCTACGTCGTGGGTAGCGTCATTCATGGTTTTTTGCTTTCAATGTGGTCAACATGGCCTCGGCCGCGGCCTGCTCGCCCGCGCGGCGGGATCCACCCATGCCACGCTCGACCAGGTCCATCTCGGCGATGGCGCATTCAATTTCAAACTGCTGGCGGTGCGCCGCGCCGGTGGTCGCCACCACACGGTACTGCGGCAGCTTCATCTTGCGGCCCTGCAGCCACTCCTGGAGTGCGGTCTTTGCGTCCTTGGCGGCGGCATCCATCTGCGGATTGATTTCCACCTTCTCGAACAGGTGGTGCACCAGCACTTCGGCCGGCGTGTAGCCCGCATCGAGGTAGACGGCGCCGATCACGGCTTCCACCGCATCGGCCAGGATGGACGGGCGCTGCTTGCCGCCCGACTTGAACTCGCCTTCGCCCAGCCGCAGCACGTCGGGCAGCTGCAGGCGCACGGCGATGCGGTGCAGTGTGTCCTGCTTGACGAGGTTGGCGCGCACGCGCGACAGGTCGCCTTCGGGCAGCGAGCGCAGGCGCTCGAACAGCAGGCTGGAAATCGCCAGGCTGAGCACCGAGTCGCCGAGAAACTCGAGGCGTTCGTTATGGTCCGCCGAAAAACTGCGGTGCGTCAGCGCACGCTGCAGCAAGGCAGAGTCTTTGAATGTGTACTGCAGGCGCTGCTGCAATGCGATAAGTCCGGGTTGCACCTAGGGAGTCTGCTTCTCAAAACGGTAAACGAGATAGGCGGGCCCGACGAGATGGATCTCGCGGGAATAGCTGAAGGCAACCTGCACCCGTTCGTTGTGCTTGGTCACCTCCAGGTCCTTGCCCTGAATGGAAGTAATGGTGTCGATCGTGGCGGCCCGATCGAAGATGGCGCGTACTTCCGGCACCGTTGCGCCCTCGCGGGCGGCCTTCTTCGCGGCCTTGATCACGGCCTGGTATTCGATGAAGATGGGAACGGATTGTCCTCCAATCGCGACCACCGAGACGGCGACCACCGCCAGAAACACCAGCCCCAGAAAGGACAGCCCACGCTGGCGCGTGCGGCGGGCGATGCTTTGCATTCTCATGTTCCCGTCTCCTCGTCGCGGGCCCCCTCGGCCCAGGCCAATATATGCGGCAGCGTTCAGTGGAAGCCACCGATGCGCTGAAGGTCACCGAAGTTCATCCAGACAAAGAATGCCTTGCCGACGATGTTCTCGTCAGGCACGAAACCCCAGTAACGCGAATCCAGCGAATTGTCGCGATTGTCGCCCATTACGAAGTAATGGCCTTCAGGCACCTTGCAGCTCACGCCTTCGACGCTGTAGCGGCAGTTCTCGCGGAAGGCGAAATTGCTCGCGCCCTGAATGAAGGCCGGAACGTTGGCGTTGTTGAGCAGGCGGTGCGGCTTGTCGCCGATCTTTTCCTCGAACTGCTGGAAATAGCGCATTTCGTCCTTGTCGAAGAAGTCGGGCAGCTTGCTGGTTTCCACCGGCTGGCCGTTGATCGTCAGGCGCTTGTTCAGGTAAGCGACTTCGTCGCCCGGCACGCCGACCACGCGCTTGATGTAGTCGAGGTTGGGCTGGGGCGGGTAGCGGAACACCATCACGTCGCCGCGCTCGGGGCTGCCGGCATCGATGATCTTCTTGTTGATCACGGGCAGGCGCACGCCATAGGTGAACTTGTTGACCAGGATCAGGTCACCGATCATCAGCGTGGGAATCATCGAGCCCGAAGGAATCTTGAACGGCTCGAACAGGAAGGAGCGCAGCACGAACACGATGGCGATCACCGGGAACAGGCCCGCGGTCCAGTCCAGCCACCAGGGCTGCATCAGCACGCGGCCACGGGCTTCGGGGCTGACTTCGAGATCGAGCTTGGCAATGCCCTTGCGGTCAAGCTCGGCGCGGCGCGCAATGACGGACTCTTCCAGCAAGGCCGCGGCCTTGCGCCGGCGCGGCCAGAAGTACAGGCGCTCGGCAATCCAGTAGACGCCGGTCACCACCGTGGCCAGGAACAGCAGCAGCGAGAAGTTGCCCTGCAGAATCCCCAGGTACCAGGCGCCTATGTATCCCAAGAAGGCAGCCAGCACGGCCGCCGTGATCCATTGCATTGCTCGCATCAATCCTCCACTTGCAAAATCGCCAGAAAGGCTTCCTGCGGCACTTCCACCGCGCCGATTTGCTTCATGCGCTTCTTGCCGGCCTTCTGCTTTTCAAGCAGCTTGCGCTTGCGGCTGATGTCGCCGCCGTAGCACTTGGCCAGCACGTTCTTGCGCAGCGCCTTGACGGTTTCGCGCGCGATGATGTTGGCACCGATGGCCGCCTGGATGGCGACATCGAACATCTGACGGCTGATGATTTCGCGCATCTTCGCGACCACGGCGCGGCCGCGGTAGGCCGATTGCGAGCGGTGCACGATGATGGACAGCGCGTCGACCTTCTCGCCGTTGAGCAGGATGTCGACCTTGACCACGTCGGACGCGCGGAACTCCTTGAACTCGTAGTCCATCGAGGCATAGCCGCGCGAGACGCTCTTGAGCTTGTCGAAGAAGTCGAGCACGATCTCGCCCAGCGGCATCTCATAGGTCAGCATGACCTGGCGGCCGTGGTAGGCCATGTTGAGCTGCACGCCGCGCTTCTGATTGGCCAGCGTCATCACCGGGCCCACATACTCCTGCGGCATGTACAGGTGGACGGTCACTATGGGCTCGCGGATTTCTTCCATCCGGCCCTGGTCGGGCATCTTGGACGGGTTCTCGACCATGATCACTTCGCCATCGGCCTTGACCACTTCATACACCACGCTGGGCGCGGTGGTGATCAGGTCCTGGTCGAACTCGCGTTCGAGCCGCTCCTGCACGATTTCCATGTGCAGCAGACCCAGGAAGCCGCAGCGAAAGCCGAAGCCCAGCGCCTGCGAGACTTCGGCTTCGTACTGCAGCGACGCGTCGTTGAGCTGCAGCTTCTCGAGCGCATCGCGCAGCGAGTCGTACTCGCTGGCTTCGGTCGGGTACAGACCGGCAAACACCTGGGGCTGGATTTCCTTGAAGCCGGGCAGCGCCTGCGTGGCCGGGCCCAGGTTGTTGGGCAGCTTCTTTTCGAGCGTGATGGTGTCGCCGACCTTGGCGGCCTTCAATTCCTTGATGCCGCAGATCACATAGCCCACTTCGCCCGCGCGCAATGCATCGCGCGGCTCGTTGCCGGGCGTGAACACGCCCAGCGAGCCGGCTTCGAATACCGCGCCCGTGGCCATCAGCTTGATGCGCTCGTTCTTCTTGAGCTGGCCGTCGACCACGCGCACCAGCATCACGACGCCCACATAGGAGTCGAACCAGCTGTCGATGATCATCGCGCGCAGCGGCGCTTCGGGCTCGCCCTTGGGATGGGGAATCTTGGCGACGATGGCTTCGAGAATCTCGTCTATGCCCATGCCGCTCTTGGCCGAGCAGGGAATCGCGTCGGTCGCGTCGATGCCGATCACGTCCTCGATCTCGGCCTTGGCATTGTCGGGATCGGCGTTGGGCAGATCCATCTTGTTGAGCACGGACACCACTTCCACGCCCAGATCGAGCGCGGTGTAGCAGTTGGCCACGGTCTGGGCTTCCACGCCCTGCGAGGCATCGACCACGAGCAGCGCGCCTTCGCAGGCCGACAGCGAACGGCTGACTTCATAAGAGAAGTCGACGTGGCCGGGCGTATCGATCAGGTTCAGGTTGTAGACCTGGCCGTCCTTGGCCTTGTACTGCAGCGCCGCCGTCTGGGCCTTGATGGTGATGCCGCGCTCTTTCTCGATGTCCATCGAGTCCAGCACCTGCGCTTCCATTTGGCGCTCGGCGAGACCGCCGCAGCGTTGGATCAGTCGGTCCGCAAGAGTCGACTTGCCATGGTCGATATGCGCAATGATGGAAAAATTTCTGATGTGCTTCATCAACGAAGGGCGTCTGGTAAGAAAAAAAACAAGGAGAGCGCGTGCAAGAAAAAAGGGCGCGTCGACTGAAGGACGCGCCCTGAACCAACAATCTAGGGCAACTGCGATGGTTGGGGCTTCATTGTAGGCAAAAAGCCCATCTTCAAAAGCCCGGCCGCCGCCCCCCGAAGGGAATTGCCACATGCCGACATGGGTAATGCGTGCGGGCGGCTGCGCCCGCGCTGCGCGCCCGGGAATTTTCCGGCGCGCGCTGGCTGCAGCCCGTCGAGGCCGGAACCGGCGATTCTACCCAATGCGCCACGAGTCGCCTATTGGTGGCGCAAGCGCCTCTCCTGGGAAAGGCTGCGGCCACCGTCGGCATTTCAGCGCGTCGGGCGGATCAGCACGTATTGTGCCCATTCGCCGCGGCGCACCAGCAGGTTGATGGGCTTGGCCTTGTCGGCCTTGGCCAGCGCGGCTTCAAAGCTCTTGAGGCCCGAAACTTCGGTGTTGGCCACGGCCAGCAGCACATCGCCTTCGCGCAGGCCGGCACGCGCCGCCGCGCCTTCGCTGGACACCACGCGCACGCCGCCCTTGATCTTGAGCTCCTTCTTCTGCGCTTCGGTCAGCTCGGCGACCGCCAGACCCAGCTGCTGGGCCGCGGCCGATGCCTTGGGTGCCTTCTCTTCGCTGGGCGCGGTCGCAGAAGCGGTCTTCTCGTCGGGCTCGACTTCGGCGATGGTGATCGTCAGATCGCGCTGGCTGCCGCGGCGGAACACCGTGATGGCGCTCTTGGTGCCGGGCTTGGTGTTGCCGACCATGCGCGGCAGGTCGCCGAACTTGTCGATGGCCTTGCCTTCATAGCGCGTGATCACGTCGCCGGGCTCGATGCCGGCCTTCTCGGCGGGCGAGCCGGCTTCCACGGCGCTGACCAGCGCGCCCTGGGCCTTGCCCAGGCCTATGGATTCGGCGACATCCTTGGTCACGGCGCCGATCTGCACGCCTATGCGCCCGCGCGTGACCTTGCCCGTGGTGCGCAACTGGTCGCTCACGCGAATCGCCTCGTCCATGGGAATGGCAAAGGAAATGCCCATGAAGCCACCCGAGCGCGAGTAGATCTGGCTGTTGATGCCGACCACTTCGCCGCGCATGTTGATCAGCGGGCCGCCCGAATTGCCGGGGTTGATGGCCACGTCGGTCTGGATGAACGGAATGTATTCGCCGGTGTCGCGCTGCTTGGCGCTGACGATGCCCGCGGTGACGGTGTTCTCGAGGCCGAACGGCGAGCCGATGGCCATGACCCACTCGCCGACCTTGAGGCGGTTGACGTCGCCGACCTTGACCGCGGGCAGGCCCGTGGCGTCGATCTTCACCACGGCCACGTCGGTGCGCTTGTCCGAACCGATGATCTTGGCCTTGAATTCACGCTTGTCGGTGAGCGTCACGATGACTTCGGACGCGCCTTCGACCACATGCGCATTGGTCATCACGTAGCCGTCCTGGGTCAGGATGAAGCCCGAACCGACACCGCGCGGCTGCTCTTCTTCGGGCTGCTGCGGCTGCTGGGGGCGCTGGGGACGCTGCGGCAGATTGGGAATCGGCACGCCGAAACGCCGGAAGAACTCCAGCATGTCTTCGTCCATGCCGCTCGCGCCACCGCGGGCCGCGACTTTTTCCGAGGTGCGAATGTTGACCACCGAAGGCCCGACCTGCTCGACCAGCTCGGTGAAATCGGGCAGGCCGCGCACGGCCGCCGCTGGCGCCTGTGCGAGCGCGGGCAGAGGCAGGATTGCGCCGACGGAGGCGACCGTCATCACCGATGCCAGCACGTAGGAACGGGCAGATCTCCAGGAGGTATGGGACATTCTCAACCTTTCACAATTCTCGAAGCAAACACAGTTTGGAAAGCGTTCCAGCTATTTGGTTCCCTGCAGCAAGCACTGCTGGCGCCCTTGCACGCCATCATGCACCGATTGCCCGCCGTTTGCAGCGCGCGCGCGGCCGCTCAGCGCCGCGCAGAAGCTTGCGAAAAATTCGCGTTGCGCAGGAAGTTGGCCGGCATCTGCAGCGCCGCGACGCTGCTGTACTGGCGGTGGGCGGCCAGCAGCTCGTCGAGGCGCGGATCGCGCAGCATGACGGGCGCGCCGTCGCCGGCCTGCATGGCCACGACCTCGGTGGGCACGGACTGCTGGGGCGCGCCGCCCTGCACCAGTTGCACGCCCGCCGAGAACGCCGCGCCGTCGGTCAGCAGCGAACTCCAGCCCAGCGCGGCCACGGCCGCGACCGAAGCCATGCCCGCGGCCATCTTCCAGCGGAAAACGCTGCTGTTCGCCGCCCTGTCGGGCCCGCGCGCCGCGGCAATCGGCACTAGCGGCACGGTCTGCAGCTGCGGACGCGGCTCCTTCGCGATCTGGGCACGCACACCCGACAGCACGTCGTGCTGGGCATGGTGGGCCAGTTCGGGCGAACGCAGCACATCGCCGACCAGCTGGTACAGCTGCCAGGTCTGTCGACCCTCATCGCTGTCGGCGAACGCCAGCGCCTGCGCGATGTCGTCGGCCGCGAGCTCTCCGTCGGCCAGCGCCGACAACTGTTCTCTTTGAGTTTGGTTCAGATCTTCATTCATGATGTCATCCACCTGCGCCCGCTGCTCAGAGCCGGCTACGTCCACCACTACCAACGCTTGCCCGTCTGGTTTTCCAGCATGGGTTTGACCCGCGCGGAAATCGCCTCACGTGCACGAAAGATGCGCGAACGCACCGTGCCGATCGGACACCCCATCGCTGCGGAAATCTCCTCGTAGCTCAAACCTTCGATTTCCCGCAGCGTCACCGCCTGACGCAACTCTTCGGGCAAGGCCTGCATCGCGGCATTCACCGCCTGCGCGATTTCCTGTGCCGCAAGAACGGTTTCCGGTGTCTCGTCCGTGGTTAGTTCTTGTCCGAGGTGAGAAGTTTCATCTTCATCGCTCTGACTGCGTAAAGCCGATTCGGACACCACCGGATTGCGCTTCATGTCGAGCAGCGCCTTCTTCGCGGTGTTGACCGCGATCCGGTAGAGCCAGGTGTAGAACTGGGCCTCGCCGCGGAACTGGTGCAGCGCGCGATAGGCGCGGATGAACGTTTCCTGGGCGATGTCCTGAACCTGATCGGTGTCGCGCACCATGCGCGCGATCAGGCGTTCGATGCGGCGCTGGTACTTGATCACCAGCAGCTCGAAGGCCCGCTGGTCACCGGCATTGGTCCGCTCCACCAATTGGAGGTCGCTGTCGCTGGTGGAGGGAGGGGTCACGGAAGGGTTCATTGAATCGTTCGGGGCCGGCCTAGTATCGCGCATGACAGTCCGGATGCGCGGCGTCATGCAGACAGGTCGGGGCGCCAATATACCGTACGCCTGAGATCCCCCCACGACGCGGGCGCGCTGGCGCGTTGCAGCCACAGCCAGCCGCCGCCGCGCAGACGCCCGCTCGCATGCAGCAGCAGGAAGTCCCGGCCGTCCCAGCAGACCCGGGGCGCCGCGGGCAATGCCTGGGGCAACGCGCCGCGCCGGCGCTGCAGCCACCACTGGCCGCCATCCCATTCGAGCCAGCCCTCGGGCCACTGCCGCCAGCATTGCAGCGCGCCCGCGCCGACCGCCAGCCACAGCAGCAGGCCGACGGCCGCGGGCCAGGGACTTGCGCCCTGCTGCGCCCAGGCCAGCAGCCCGGCCGCGGCCACGCCTGCCAAGGCCGCCAGCCCCCAGCCAAGCGCCGGCGCTGGGCGCACCAGCGCATACCGCAGGCGCATCGGTGCGCCGCGTGTCATCGCGCCGCCCCATGAAAAAAGCGCCGACTCGCCGGCAAATTTGCGGGAGTACGGCGCCTGGGCATGGTGCGCGGCTGAAAAGTGATCAGATCCGCTTGAAGATCAGCGAGCCATTGGTCCCGCCGAAACCGAAGTTGTTCTTCAGCGCCACGTCGATCTTCATGTCCCGTGCGGTGTTCGCACAGTAGTCAAGATCGCATTCCGGATCCTGCGAGAAGATGTTGATCGTCGGCGGCACCTTTTGGTGGTGCAGCGCGAGCACGGTGAACACGCTTTCGATGCCGCCCGCGCCACCCAGAAGGTGGCCGGTCATCGACTTGGTCGAACTCACCACCATGTTTTTCGCATGGTCGCCGAGCGCCGCCTTGATGGCGTTGGTCTCGTTGAGGTCGCCCAGAGGCGTGGAGGTGCCATGGGCATTGAGGTAATCCACCTGGTCGGCGTTGATTCCTGCATTGCGCATGGCGTTGAGCATGGCGCGGCGTGGGCCGTCCATGTTGGGCGCCGTCATGTGACCGGCGTCGGCACTCATGCCGAAGCCTGCCAGTTCGGCGTAAATCTTGGCACCGCGGGCCTTTGCATGTTCGTACTCTTCGAGCACCAGCATGCCTGCACCCTCGCCCAGCACAAAACCATCACGGTCCTTGTCCCAGGGGCGCGAAGCGGTCTTTGGATCGTCATTGCGCGTGGAAAGCGCGCGCATCGCGGCAAAACCGCCGACGCCCAAAGGCGAGACTGTCGCTTCCGTGCCGCCAGCAATCGCCACGTCGGCGTCGCCGTACTCGATCATGCGACCCGCTTCACCGATGCAATGCAAACCGGTGGTACACGCCGTGACCACAGCGATATTCGGCCCCTTGAAGCCAAAACGCATGGACACATGTCCGGCCACCATGTTGATGATGGACGCGGGCACGAAAAACGGCGTGATGCGGCGCGGGCCGCGGTTACCCAGTTCGATCTGGGTGTTTTCAATCAGAGGCAGGCCACCAATGCCTGAACCGACCACGCACGCAATGCGCGTGGCAAGTTCGTCGGACAAGGCTTCGCCCGTAGGCAAGCCTGCATCCTGCACGGCTTGCGCCGCAGCCGCAATGCCATAGTGGATGAAGCTGTCCATTCCCCGCGCATCTTTTGCGCTGATATAGGACTCGACATCAAACCCCTTGACCTCACCCGCAATCTTGCAGGAGAAGTTCGAAGTATCGAACTTCGTGATGAGGTCAATTCCGGACTGGCCGGCCAAAATATTGGCCCAGGCATCCGCCACCGTGTTACCCACGGGGCTGATGCAACCCAGGCCGGTCACGACAACGCGACGACGGCTCATGCGTAAAACTTTCTACTGAACGCGCAGTGTGCGCAGGCCTTTAGGCCTTTTGGTGGGTATTGGCGTAGTCGATGGCGTTTTGCACCGTCGTGATCTTCTCGGCGTCTTCGTCGGGGATCTCGATGCCGAACTCGTCTTCCAAAGCCATCACCAGTTCCACGGTGTCCAGGGAGTCTGCACCCAGATCAGCCACGAAGGCCTTTTCGCTGGTGACTTGAGACTCTTCCACGCCAAGTTGTTCGGCAATGATTTTTTTGACACGTGCTTCGATATCGCTCATGGTTTCCCTCTGGGGGTTGTGAATGAATCCGCGATTCTAGCTGCTCAGGGCAAAACCCCTGCACAACTCGCCGCTCGGACATACGGCGTGACTCTTGACAATTACATGTACATGCCACCGTTGACATGCAATTCCTGGCCTGTCACATAGCCCGCACCCGTGGATGCGAGGTAGGCGACAGCGTGTGCGATGTCGGACGGCTGACCCAGTTGCCCCAGGGCAATCTGGGATTGCAGCGCCTGGCGCTGCTCCTGCGGCAGCTGCGCGGTCATGTCGGTTTCAATGAAACCGGGGGCCACGCAGTTGACGGTGATGTTGCGGCTGCCGAGCTCGCGCGCCAGCGCGCGCGTCATGCCGGCAACGCCGGCCTTGGCAGCGGCGTAGTTGGCCTGACCGGGGTTGCCCGATGCGCCGACCACGCTGGTGATGGAAATGATACGGCCAAAGCGCTGCTTCATCATCGGGCGGATCGCGGCGCGGCTCACGCGGAAGACCGCTTTGAGATTGGTGTCAATCACCGCATCCCAGTCTTCGTCCTTCATGCGCATGGCCAGCTGGTCGCGCGTGATGCCCGCGTTGTTGACCAGCACATGCAGGCCGCCCTGGGCCTTGACGATGCCGTCCACCAAGGCCTCGACGGCCGCGCCGTCGGTGACGTTGAGGTTGACGCCGCGGCAGCCGGGAAAGGCCGCGAGGGCCTCGGTGATGCGCTCGGCGCCGCTGTCGGAGGTGGCCGTACCGACCACGTGGTAGCCGCGACCGGCCAGTTCGAGCGCGATGGCCGCGCCTATGCCACGCGTGGCACCGGTCACAAGAGCGATTTGGGGCTTGGTTTCTGTCATGCGAACAATTCCTTCACTTCGGCCAACGTGGCCGGATCGTACAGGGCTGCGCCCACGAGTTCGGCGTCGATGCGCCTTGTCAGGCCCGCGAGCACCTTGCCCGGGCCGCATTCGACCAGATGGGTGATGCCGCGGGCCTTCATGGCCTGCACGCACTCGACCCAGCGCACCGGGCCGAAGGCCTGGCGGTACAGGGCATCACGAACAGCATCGGCCTCGGTCTGCACCGCGACGTCGATGTTGTTGATCACGGGAATCTGGGGCGCGGCAAACGTGGTCTGTGCCAGCGCGACGCGCAGCTTCTCGGCCGCGGGCTTCATCAGGCTCGAATGGAACGGCGCCGACACCGGCAGCGGCAGCGCGCGCTTGGCGCCCGCGGCCTTGAGGGCCTCGCAGGCCTTCTCTACGGCCAGCTTGCTGCCCGCGATCACGGTCTGCGAGGGATCGTTGAAATTCACGGCCTCGACAACTTCGGCGCCGCCCAGGCTGGCCGTGATTTCGGCGCAGCTGGCCTTCACGGCATCGGCATTCATGCCCAGGATGGCGGCCATGGCGCCCGTGCCCACGGGCACGGCCTCCTGCATCGCCTGGGCGCGCAGGCGCACCAGCGGCGCGGCCTGGGCCAGCGTCAGCACGCCCGAGGCGACCAGCGCCGAGTATTCACCCAGCGAATGGCCGGCCAGGGCCGCGGGCTGGGCGCCACCTTCGGCGTTCCACACGCGCCAGGCGGCGATGGCCGCGACCAGCATCACCGGCTGGGTGTTGGTGGTCAGCGCCAGCGCTTCCTTGGGGCCTTCATGGATCAGGCGGGCGACGTCCTCGCCGAGCGCATCGGAGGCTTCGGCCAGGGTCTGGACCACCACGGGGTGGTCCTGCCATGCGTCCAGCATGCCCACGGACTGCGAGCCCTGACCAGGAAAGACAAATGCAAATTTCTTCATGCTCATGGTCTTGCTTTGATTTTGGTGAAAAAAAGGGCGGCCTCGCCGCCCCGGGTAGCTTGCAGCGGCTTACAGCTTCAGCAGCACCGCGCCCCAGGTGAAGCCGCCGCCCACGCCTTCGAGCAGCAGGTTCTGGCCGGGCTTGATCTGGCCGGAGCGCACGCCATGGTCGAGCGCCAGCGGAATCGATGCGGCCGAGGTATTGCCATGCTGATCCACAGTGACGATGACTTTTTCCATCGGCAGCTTGAGCTTCTTGGCCGTGCTCTGCATGATGCGGATGTTCGCCTGGTGCGGAATCAGCCAGTCGATGTCGGCATCGGTCATGCCGGCCTTGTCGAGCGTGGCGCGCGCGGCTTTCTCGAGCACGCCCACGGCCAGCTTGAACACCGCCTGGCCGTCCATCTTGAGCACCGGGTCACCAAGGATCTGGCCGCCCGAGACGTTGCCGGGAACGCACAGGATGGCGCTGTGCTTGCCGTCGGCATGCAGATCGCTGGCCAGGATGCCGGGCTGCTCGGAAGCTTCGAGCACCACCGCGCCCGCGCCGTCGCCGAACAGCACGCAGGTCGTGCGGTCGTTGAAATCGAGAATGCGGCTGAAGACTTCGGCGCCTATGACCAGCGCGCACTTGGCCGAACCGGTCTGGATCAGCGCATCGGCCACCGTGAGCGCGTAGACGAAGCCGCTGCACACGGCCTGCACGTCAAAGGCCGGACAGCCGTTGGCGCCAAGCTTGTGCTGCAGGATGGTCGCGGCCGAAGGAAAGACCATGTCGGGCGTGGAAGTCGCGACGATGATCAGGTCGACTTCCTCGGGCCTGCGGCCCGCGGCCTCCAGCGCCTTGCGCGCGGCCTCCAGACCCAGGTCGCTGCTCGTGACATCGGGTTCGGCGAAATGCCGTGCCCGGATGCCGGTGCGCTCGACAATCCATTCGTCGGAAGTTTCAATGCCACGCGTGGCCAGGTCGGCCTGCATGTCCTGATTGGTCACGCGCCGCGGAGGCAGATAACTTCCGGTGCCGGTGATGCGGGAATAAATTCTCATCTGTTTTTAAGCTCAAGACGCCGACACTGCCGGAACCGGAGTGGCTGGCACGGCGTCCAGCAAAGGAGCTGCACGGGCAATCCGGGACTGAACGCGGTCAAGCAAGTTATTGCAGGCCGCATCATACGCCCGGGTCAATGCGTACTCGAAAGCAATCGCATCCGCTGATCCATGGCTCTTGAAAACCAGGCCGCGCAGGCCCAGCAGCGCGGCACCGTTGTAGCGCCGGTGGTCCATGCGTTTCATCAGCGCCGACAGCACCGGATAGGCGACGACGGCCGCGAGCTTGGTGAGGATGTTGCGCTTGAACTCCTGCTTGAGTCCGTTGCTGATCATCGAGGCCACGCCTTCGCTGGTCTTGAGCGCCACGTTGCCGACGAAGCCGTCACAGACCACGATGTCGACCGTGCCCTTGAAGATGTCATTGCCTTCGACATTGCCGAAGAAATTGATGTCGCCCGCCTGGCCCGCCTTGCGCAGCAGCTCGCCGCTGCGCTTGATGACATCGCTGCCCTTGATGGCTTCCTCGCCGATGTTGAGCAGGCCGACCGAGACCTTGGAGTTCTCCTCGAGCGCCGAGACCAGGGCCGTGCCCATGAAGGCGAATTGCAGCAGATGCTCGGCGGTGCAGTCGACATTGGCGCCCAGATCGAGCACCGTGGTCGCATGGCCCTTGCTGTTGGGCAGCTGGGCGGCGATTGCCGGACGGTCTATGCCGTCGAGCGTCTTGAGCACGTAGCGCGCGATGGCCATCAGCGCACCGGTATTGCCGGCCGAGACGGCAGCGGCCGCGGCGCCCGACTTGACCTGCTCAATGGCCACACGCATGGAAGAGTCTTTTTTGCGCCGCAGCGCGACCTCGACGGGGTCATCCATGCCGACGACTTCGGACGCCGCCACCAGGGTGACGCGCTCATGCTGGAACGACTCCAGGCTTTCAGGCTTGCCTACCAGCAGCAGCCGCGCCTTAGGATGTTTGTCGAGAAACTGACGGCACGCCGCGAGCGTGACGCGGGGGCCGTGATCGCCCCCCATGCAGTCAACAGCCAGTGTGATCATGGGCGACTTGCGGACCTGCATTGAGGTCTCAAAGAAAAAATCATGCGTTCAAAAACACAAAAGCCCGCGCTACTTTTTTTGTAGCCGCGGGCCCTGTGGGAGCGGTCGAAGATCAGGCTTCAGACTTGTTCTTCAGCACCTGACGGCCGCGGTAGACACCGGTGGGGCTGATGTGGTGACGCAGGTGGGTTTCACCCGTTGTCGGCTCGACAGCGATGCCGGGCACGTTCAGAGCGTTGTGCGAACGGTGCATGCCGCGCTTGGAAGGGGATTTTTTGTTTTGCTGAACAGCCATGATGGCTCCTGAGTCTTGAAGGGGTTGGTAAAAAACGCGATCAGCCCATTGAAGACACGAGGGGATTCGCGAGAAGCCTAAGAGTATAACGCAAACATGAAGAAAGCGTAAATAACCCCCGAAGCGGCTTCGCCGCAGGCGGCTCCTGTGTCTTGTTTTAGGTGTGCGTGCAGCGGGAAATTATGGCTTGGGCTTGGAAATGCGCAGGCCGGCAAGCGCCGCAAAAGGATTGGGCTTCTCGCTGTTGGCCTGCTCGAAATCCTCGTCGCTCGAAGCCAGAGGCACAGCTTCGGGGCACTCATCATGCAACGGAACCACGGGCAGCTCCATCAACAGTTCGTCCTCGAGCAGTTCGAGCAGGTTGAATTCCTTGCTCAGCGCGAGCAGGTCCTCTTCGCTTTCGTCGTCGAGCGCTTCGGCCGTGGCCTCATCGGCGACAAAGCGGAAAGACCGCTCCACGTCGAGGGCGATAGGCGCGGGCGTGAGGCAGCGCTGGCAGATCATCGGCAGGTCGGTCTCGCCCTGCAGGTGCAGCCAGATCTGGGGCTCGGCGCCGGCTTCGGCGCGCAGCTCGCCCTCGGCGGCCCAGCGTACTTGCACACCGTCGTGCGGGCCCTGGGCTTCGAGCGCCAGGCGATTGAATTGCGAGAGCGGTTCCTGGCCTTCGATGTGCGCCTGCGCTTGCGCAAACGCCTTGACATCGAGCCGTTCCGGGGAAAATTCCTTGGTCATGGCGGCCAGTGTAAGAGAATCGGCCCATGCTTGAATCCCCTGCCACTCCGAACCCTTTGCGCCAGCGTCCCTTGATTCTGGGCTCGACCTCGCGCTATCGCCGCGAGCTGCTGACCCGTCTGGGCCTGCCTTTCGAGACCGCTTCGCCCGAAGTCGACGAAACGCCGCTGCCCGGCGAAGCGCCGCGCGCGCTTGCATTGCGCCTGGCGCAAGCCAAGGCCCGCGCCGTGGCCGCGCTGCACCCCGAAGCCATCGTGATCGGCTCCGATCAGGTCGCCGACCTCGCGGGCCAGCCGCTGGGCAAGCCGCTGACCCACGAGCGCGCGGTGCGCCAGCTGCAGGCCATGCGCGGCCAGACGGTGCTGTTCGAGACCGCCGTGAGCGTGGTGTGCCAGGCCAGCGGCTTTGCGCAGACCGAGCTGGCCACCGTCGAAGTGCAGTTTCGCGACCTGACGGACGACGAGATCGAGCGCTATCTGCGCGCCGAGCAGCCCTACGACTGCGCGGGCAGCGCCAAAAGCGAAGGCCTGGGCATCAGCCTGCTGACGCGCATCCTCAACGACGACCCGACCGCGCTGATCGGCCTGCCGCTGATCCGCACCACCGCGCTGCTGCGCGCCGCAGGAATGCAATTGCCATGAACACTTCCACCAAGCCTGCGCGCGGCACGCTGTACCTCGTTCCCGCGCCGCTGGACTTCGGCTGCGACAGCCAGTCCCCTTTGACCGATGTGCTGCCCGAAGCCACGCTGCGCCGCGCCGCCGGCCTCACGCACTGGATCTGCGAGAACGCCAAGAGCACGCGCGGCTACCTGAACCGCATCGCTCCCCTCTTCCCGCTCGCGGCAACGCTGCAGGAGCAGTCCATCGTCGAGCTGCCGCGTGAAGCGCACAAGAAGGGCGACCACGGCGACAAGGGCAGCGCGGTGTTCGACGCCAAGCAGCTGCTCGCGCCCGCGCTCGCCGGCCACGACATCGGCCTGGTCAGCGAAGCCGGCATGCCGGCAATTGCCGACCCGGGCAGCTCCATCGTGCGCGCCGCGCATGACCTGGGCCTGGCGGTGGTGCCGCTGGTCGGTCCGGTGTCGCTGCTGCTGACGCTGGCCGCCAGCGGCCTCAACGGCCAGAACTTCGCGTTTGTCGGCTATCTGCCCCAGGACAGCGCGGCGCGCGGCCAGCGCATTCGCGAGCTCGAGGCGCTGGCGCTGCGCCAGGGCCAGACCCAGCTGTTCATCGAGACGCCCTACCGCAACCCCGCGCTGTGGCAGGCGCTGCTGCAGACGCTGCAGCCCAACAGCCGCCTGGCGCTGGCCGCGGGCCTGACGCTGGCGACGGCGCGCATCGAGAGCCGGCTGGTGCGCGACTGGAAGCAGCTGCCCATGCCCGCCGACAACCGCACTCCCGTGGTGTTCGCCATCGGACGCTGAAACGCCGGCCGCGCAGCCGGCCATCATCGCGCCGGCTGGACGGCGTTCACGTCACGGAGACTTCATGGACACTGGTACCTGGTTCATCCAACTCTCAGCCTGGCAGGTCATGGCGCTGGGGCTGGTGTTTTTCGGCGGCCTGTATTGCCTCGGCGGCTGGGGCATGTCGGCGCTGACGCGCGCGCTCGCGCGCCGCGGCATAGGCCGGCCGCTCGATACCCGCGCACTCAAGCCCGACCAGCTGCGGCGCGAATGGCGCCAGTCGTTTCACTCGGTGCTGGTGTTCGGTCTGGGAATGATCGTGCCCTGGGGTTTTCTGCAGCTGGGCTGGGCGCGCCTGACGCCCGACGCCAGCGCCGGGCGCATTGCGCTCGAAATCGTGGTGCTGCTGATATGGAACGACGTGCACTTCTGGATCAACCATCGGCTGCTGCACACGCGCCGGCTGCTGCGCTTTCACGGCGACCACCACCGCTCGGTGGTCACCACGCCCTGGTCGACCTACAGCTTCCACCCCATAGAAGCCATGATGCTGGGCAACATCATCCTGCTGCCCATGCTGGTGCATGACTTCTCGTTCTGGTCGCTGGCCAGCGTGCCCGTGCTGAGCCTGCTGCTCAATGTAATTGGTCACGCTAATTACGATTTCTTTCCATCAGTCTCCGACACCCACCCGCTGGCAGCGAGCCGGCGCCACCATATGCACCATGCGCGCCCGGCCGGCAACTACGGCTTTGCACTCGCATTCATGGACCGGCTCATGCGCACCCAGGTCAAGACCGCGCCGGGCGCGCGCTAGATGGCGCGGCACCTTCCCCGGCTGCGCCATGGGCGCGACTGGCAATCGGTGGCCTACATGCTTGCGCTGCCGCTGCTGGTCTGGTGGCAATGGACCCATGGCTTCCACTGGCTGCTCTACGGCCTGACGCTGTTCCTGACGCTGGGCACGGGCGTGATCCACCACAACCATACGCACCTGCGCATGTGGCATGGCCGCCGCGCCAACCGCCTGACCGATTACTGGCTCACACTGCTGCAAGGCCACCCGACGTTCGTGTTCTGGCCTGCGCATGTGGGCAACCACCACCGTTTTCGCCATGGCCCGCGCGATATCGCGCGCACCTACCGGCCCGAATTCGGCGGCGATACCAACCACCTGTGGGGCTATCTGATCCACCCGCTGCAGGCGGGCCTGGTGCTCTACCCGCTGTTCCTGCGCTGGCTGGCGCGCCTGCGCAGGCATTCGCCCGGCGCCTTCCGCTACTGCATGGGCCAATACGCGCTGTGGCTGGGCAGCTGGGCCATCCTCTTGGCGCTCGACTGGCAAAAGGCGCTGCTGCTGGTGATCGTGCCGCAACTGCACGGCCTGCATTGGCTGCTCGCGACCAACTACCTGCAGCATGCGCATGCCGACGGCCGGCCGCTGACGCGCGCGCAGCGCAAGATGCCCGGCACGCCGCTGAATTACGCGCGCAATTTCGAAGGCTGGGTCAATCCGCTGCTGTTCAACATCGGCCTGCATACGGCCCACCATGAGCACCCCCAGGCCCACTGGTCGCAGCTGACGCGGCTGCATGCCGAGCATTACCGCCAGCGCGTGCACCCGGATCTCAACGAACGCGGCCTGCTGCCCTATATGGGCCGGGTGTTCGTGCTGGGCCTGGTCTGGCCCGCGGCGCGCACCCGGGCGCAGATGCCTGCCAACGCCATCCAATAATCAACAACCAATACGCCATGCCTGTCGCCTATTCCAACGTCTATCTTCAATCCGCGGGAATGTTCCTGCCCGGCGCACCCGTGGACAACGCGGGCATGGATGCGTTTGTCGCTCCGCTCAATCGCATCTCCGAGCGCCTCAAGCGCCGCATCCTGGCCGAGAACGGCATCCTGACGCGCCACTATGCGATCGACGGCGCGGGCGCGACCGTGTTCAGCAACGCGCAGATGGCCGCCGGCGCGATCGAAGCGACGCTGGCGGGAGCGGGCCGGTCGCTGGCCGATATCGGCTTTCTGTCCAGCGGTTCGTCGGGCGGGGATGCGCTGATGCCCGGCTTTGCGAGCATGATCCAGGGCGAGATGGCCGCGCCGCCGATGGAGACGCTTTCGGTGCACGGCGTCTGCGCGGCCAGCGTGGGCGCGCTGCAGGCCGCGGCCATGGCGGTGGAAAGCGGCGCCCATTCCCTGGCGCTGTCGGTGGCCAGCGAAATGCCTTCGCGGCTGTTCAAGCGCTCGCGCTTCGCGGCCCAGGGCTACGACACCGACTTCGACGCCCACTTCCTGCGCTGGATGCTGTCGGATGGCGCGGGCGCGGTGCTGCTGGGCGGCCCCCAGGGCCTGCCGCAGGTCAACGGCCTGCGGCTGAAACTCAAGTGGACCCACCTGCGCAGCTTTGCCGGCGACTACCCGGTGTGCATGCAGCTGGGCCTCACGGCCGACCGCAGCCAGAGCCATCTCGATTTCCCTGCCTGGGGCGATGCCGAGGCCGCGGGCGCGCTGGCGCTGCGCCAGGACATACGCCTGCTGCCGCACCTGTTCGACGTCTGCATCCACGAATACGCCGACCTCGCGCACAAGGGCTGGGTGCCGGAGCGCGGCATAGACCACTTCCTGTGCCACTACTCGTCCGAGCGCTTCATACCCGTGGTCGATGACCTGCTGGGCAAGGCCCAGCTGAGCATTCCGCGCGATCGCTGGTGGAGCAATCTGGCCTGGCGCGGCAACACCGGCGCGGCGTCGATCTTCATCATGCTGTCGGAGTTCCTGCAGCAAAAGGGCTCCAGCCTGAAAGCCGGCGACAGCGTGCTGTGCTTCATTCCCGAGTCCGGCCGCTTCACGGCCGGCTACATGCTGTGGGAGGTCGAGGCGGACACCCCGGCTCCCGCCTTGGCCGCCTATCCGCGCCCGCCCGCCCAGGCCGGCGACGCCATTGCCCATGACGCCCTGCCCGATGTCAGCACCATTGCGCCGCCGCATGACCCGGCAGCGGCCCCCAAGGCGCTGGCCCCGCTGCTGACCGAACTTGCCAGCATCTGGCAGGACTACCGCTCCAGCGTCTGGCGCACGCCGCTGCTGCAGCGCATACGCACGCGCCAGCTGCACACCGGCGACTATGTGCGCTGGATGAGCCAGTGGATTCCGCAGGTGCGCGAAGGCAGCCTGTGGATGCGCGAAGGCGCGGCCTCGCTGACCGGCGACTATGCGGCGCTGGCTGCGCTGATCGACCTGCATGCGGGCGAGGAGCAGAACGACTTCAAGATCCTGCACAGCGACTACCTCAAGGCCGGCGGCACGCAGACCGACATCACCGCGCTGCGACGCAATCCCGGCGGCGAGGCGCTCAATGCCTATCTGCACAGCCTGGCGGCGACACCCAACCCCATAGGCCTGCTGGGCGCGATCTACATCATTGAAGGCACGGGCCAGCGCATCGTGCCCAGCCTGCTGCCGCTGCTGCGCGCCGCGCTGGCCCTGCCGCCCGACGCCTTTCGCTTCCTCGAATACCACGGCGCCAACGACGAGCACCATCTCGAGCGCTGGCTGATGGCGGTGCAAATGACGCTGGAGCTCGACAGCACGGGCACGGCCCAGCAAGCCATATTGCAGTGCGCGCGCCACACGGCGGCGATGTATCTGATGCAGTTCCAGCATGTGCTGCCGGAACAATAAGGAAGCGCTGATGAAGAACGAATACACCGATCATCACTGGGACGAGCGCGATCCCAGCCCCTGGCTGGCGCTGTACCTAGACCAGAGCACGCCCCTGCCCGACGACGTCAAGGCCGCGTGGCTGCGCGACTGCAGCGGCAGCTCGCGCCAGTTCTTCCTGCCGCTGGTGCGCCCCATGGCACGCGTGTCGATGATCATCATCCAGCTGCTGAAGATCTTCCTGCCCAAGCGCTGGTCGCATTCCATGCTGCTGCACCGGCTGCTGGCGTTCAGCATGAACCGCTTTGTCTCGCCCGAGGCCAACTGGCTGATCATGCGGCACTTCCACCTGGGCTCGCAGGTGCTGTCCTTTGTCTCGGCGAATTCGCCCGTGCCGGTCAGCACCGCGCCGCTCAAGCCCATGACCATAGACGAGGTCAAGGACGAGCTGTTCCTGCGCCATGACCTGAACCTGTTCAATTTCGTCATCCGCCTGAACAAGGCCTTGCGCGCGGAAAACAAGGAGCTGGTGCCCGTGCCCGAGCCCGACTTCTCGATGCTGCACGAGCCAGAACTGCGGCTCGAGGACATGCCGCGCGGCCGGTTCAACCTGCTGGATCTGCAAAGCGCCATCGAGATCTATACGCCGGTCTACCAGCTGCTGCTGACCGACAACGACTTCTGGCGCGCGAGCAATTCGCTGCAGCTCGACGAGACCGTGGCGATCTACTGCGCCAAGATCCTGGCTTCACCCGAGCACCTGGTGCTGCTCAACAACAAGCACCCGCTGGTGCCGATGACCACCTTGTATGCGGCCTACCGCCTGGTGCTGCACGGGCTGTCGTCGGAAATGCTGCATGCGCTGCTGATGCGCATGGCGCGCGGCGAGATTCCGATTCCCGCGCGCGAATTCGCCAAGATGCACGACGCGGCGGAGGTGGTGGTCGGGCACGCCCCAATGCCATGAGCGCTGGCCGTTCATGCTTCGACAAGCTCAGCACGAACGGGGGGGTAGGCTCAGGGCGAACGGAGCGGGTAGGCTCAGGGCGAACGGAGCGGGTAGGCT
>NZ_JAVWWA010000033.1:0-39499 GCF_036666375.1 Comamonas sp.
GCGCGCGCGGCGTGGTCGCGGCGCTGGTGGTGGGCGATCAGAACGCGATTGCCGCCGACGACTGGGAGCTGTTTCGCGCCACCGGCGTAGCGCATCTGATGAGCATTTCGGGCCTGCACATCACGCTGTTTGCCTGGCTGGCGGCGGCGTTGTTGGCACGGGCCTGGCGCTGCTCGGCGCGCTGCTGCCTGTGGCTGCCTGCGCCCACGGCGGCGCTGGTCGGCGGCGTGCTGCTGGCGCTGGCCTATGCGCTGCTCAGCGGCTGGGGCCTGCCTGCGCAGCGCACCGTGGCGATGCTGACCGTGGTTGCGGTCCTGCGCCTTGCAGGGATACGCTGGCCCTGGCACCAGATCTGGCTGCTTGCGCTCGCGGCCGTGGTGCTGGGCTATCCCTGGGCGCTGTGGCAGCCGGGCTTCTGGCTGAGCTTTGTCGCCGTCGGTGTGCTGTTTGCCGCGTCGGCGCGCGACGAAGGCGTGGCGCAGGGCCTGCGCGCCCGGGCTCTGGCGCTGCTGCGCACCCAGGCCGTGGTCACGCTGGCGCTCACGCCGCTGGGGGTGCTGCTGTTCGGCCAGGTCTCTCTGGTCGGGGTCGTGGCCAACCTGCTGGCCATTCCCTGGGTCACACTGGTGGTCACGCCACTGGCCTTGCTGGGCATGTGCTGGCCGCCGCTGTGGCAGCTGGCCGCGCTGTGCGTGCAGCCGCTGATCGCGCTGCTGTCCTGGCTGGCGCAATGGCCTGCGGCGCAGTGGTTTCCGCCCGCGGCGCCGGCCTGGGCCGCGCTCGCGGCGGTCGCCGGCGGCATCTGGCTGATATTGCGCCTGCCCTGGGCGCTGCGGCTCATGGGCCTGCCGCTGCTGCTGCCCGCGCTGTGGTGGCAGCCGGCGCGGCCCGCGCCCGGCAGCTTCACGCTGCTGGCCGCCGATGTGGGCCAGGGCAATGCGGTGCTGGTGCGCACGCATGGGCACAGCCTGCTCTACGACACCGGCCCGCGCCACGGCCCGGACAGCGACGCCGGTCGGCGCGTGCTGGTGCCGCTGCTGCATGCGCTCGGCGAGCGCCTTGATGTGCTGATGCTGAGCCACGGCGACAACGACCATATTGGCGGCGCCGGCGCGGTCTTGCGCGCCCAGCCCCAGGCCTTGCTGCGCGGCGCTGTAGACCCGCAGTGGCCGGCATCCATGCAGCGTTCGGCCACGGCCTGTGTGGCCGGCCAGCGCTGGCAATGGGATGGCGTGGCGTTCGAGGTGCTGCATCCCCTGTCGATCGCATCGTCCCACGACGCCGCGCCCAATACGCAAAGCTGCGTGCTGCGCATCGTTGCCGCCAACGGCCCCACAGCCTTGCTCGCGGGCGATATCGAACGCGCGCAGGAGGCCGCGCTGCTGGCCGAGGGCCTGCCGCTGCGCGCCGACTGGCTGCTGGTGCCCCACCACGGCAGCAAGACTTCTTCGAGCGCCGAGTGGATTGCCGCCGTCGCGCCGCGCCATGCGCTGGTGCAGGCCGGCTACCGCAACCGCTACGGCCATCCGGCCGCGCCCGTGGTGCAGCGCTACCGTGCGCAGGGTGTGGAGGTGGTGACCAGTGCAGGCTGCGGCGCGGCGCAGTGGACTTCCGCGCGGCCGCGGCACATGGCCTGCGAACGTAGGTCAAAGCCGCGTTATTGGCAGGCGCAGCCTATCGCCGTCAATTGACATGCAACGAGCGTAACAATCCTCTGGCGCGCTGGGTACACTGAAGCGCCAGGCAAGCGCGCAGCCGTATCGGGCCCGAAGTTTGCTTGGATGAGCTGCAGGAGGCTCCGCTGATGCAAAGATTCGACGAAATGTATGCAACCACGCCCTTTGAGGGCAGTGATGTTCGACCGCATTACAAGGACTACCGCCAATGGCTTGCACGCCAGCCGGGGGCGGCCATGGAGGCGCGCCGCGCCGAGGCGGAAATGATTTTCCGCCGGGTCGGCATCACGTTCGCCGTTTACGGCGCAAAGGACGAGGGCGGAGCCGGCCGGGAGCGGCTGATTCCTTTCGACCTGATACCGCGCATCATTCCCGCGCAGGAGTGGTCGCACATGCAGCGCGGCCTGGTGCAGCGCGCGACGGCGCTCAACCGCTTCATCCACGATGTCTACCATGACCAGGAGATCCTGCGCGCGGGCATCGTCCCCACCGATCTGGTGCTGCAGAACGCGCAGTACCGTCCCGAGATGGTGGGCGTGAATGTGCCCAATGACATCTACGCGCAGATCGCGGGCATAGACATCGTGCGCGCCGCGAATGCCGACGGCGTGGGCGAGTACTTTGTGCTCGAGGACAACCTGCGCGTGCCTTCGGGCGTGTCGTACATGCTGGAAAACCGCCGCATGATGATGCGCCTGTTTCCCGAACTGTTCGCCCAGCATTCGGTGGCACCGGTCGCGCATTACCCCGATCTGCTGCTCGACACGCTGCGCGCCGTCGCGCCCGCGAGCGCGCCCGAACCCACGGTGGTGGTGCTCACGCCGGGCATGCACAACAGCGCCTATTTCGAGCATGCCTTCCTGGCCCAGCAGATGGGCGTGGAGCTGGTCGAAGGCCAGGACCTGGTGGTCGAGCACGACACCGTGTTCATGCGCACCACGCGCGGCCTGCGCCGCGTCGATGTGATCTACCGGCGCCTGGACGACGACTTTCTCGACCCCGAAGTGTTCCGCGAAAGCTCCACGCTGGGCTGCCCCGGCCTGATGCGCGCCTACCGCGCGGGCAACGTGGCGATCTGCAATGCGGTCGGCACGGGCGTGGCCGACGACAAGTCGGTCTACCCCTATGTGCCCGACATGATCCGCTTCTACCTGGGCGAACAGCCGCTGCTGTCGAACGTGCCGACCTGGATGTGCCGCAAGAGCGACGACCTGGCCTATGTGCTGGACCACCTGCACGAGCTGGTGGTCAAGGAAGTGCACGGCGCGGGCGGCTACGGCATGCTGATCGGCCCGGCCGCGACGCGCGCCGAGATCGAGGATTTCCGCCGCGCGCTGCTCGCCAACCCCGCGGGCTATATCGCCCAGCCGACGCTGAGCCTGTCGAGCTGCCCGACCTATGTCGAAAGCGGCATTGCGCCGCGCCACATCGATCTGCGGCCGTTCGTGCTCAGCGGAAAGACCGTGAAGATGGTGGCCGGGGGCCTGACGCGCGTGGCCTTGAAGGAAGGCTCGCTGGTGGTCAATTCATCACAGGGCGGAGGCACCAAGGACACCTGGGTGCTCGAAGGCGCGGACGACGCCGGCCTCGAAGGGAGTGTTGCATGCTGAGCCGTACCGCCGACCATTTGTTCTGGATGTCGCGCTATGTCGAGCGCGCCGAAAACACCGCGCGCCTGCTGAGCGTGGCCTACGACACCTCGATGCTGCCGCAGGCGCCGGGCCAGGCGCGCAAGGCCTGGCAGGGGGTGCTGTCGATCAGCGAGCTGGTGCCCGCCTATCAGGAGCTGCATGCCGAAGTCGCGCGCGACAAGGTGTTGCATTTCCTGGTGCAGGACGAAAGCAACAGCGCGTCCATCATCTCCTGCCTGCGCGCGGCGCGCGAGAACGCGCGCGCGGTGCGCGGCGCCCTGACTACCGAAGTCTGGGAAACGCACAACCAGACCTGGCTCGAAGTGGGCAAGCAACTGGACCAGGGCGCGTTCGAGCGCGATCCCGCGCAGTTCTTCGAATGGGTCAAGGACCGCTCGCACCTGTCGCGCGGCGTGACGCAAGGCACCATGCTCAAGGACGAGGCCTATCGCTTCCTGCGCCTGGGTACGTTCCTCGAGCGCGCCGACAACACGGCGCGCCTGCTCGACGTGAAGTTCCACGCCATCGAGCGCGACTACCACGGCAGCGTGCGCGGCAATGGCGTGGTGCAGTTCGACTTCTACCACTGGAGCGCGCTGCTGCGCAGCGTCTCGGCCTTCGAGGTCTACCGCAAGGTCTACCGCGATGTCATCACGCCCGAGCGCGTGGCCGAACTGCTGATGCTGCGCGCCGACATGCCGCGCTCGCTGCTGGCCTGCCTGCAGGAGGTGGTCGACAACCTGGCGCTGGTGGCGAACGAGCAATCGGGCGAAACCCAGCGCAAGGCCGGGCGGCTGCTGGCCGACCTGCGCTATGCGCGCATCGATGAAATCCTCGCCACCGGGCTGCATGCCTATCTCACGCAGTTCCTCGAGCGCGTCAACGCGCTGGGCGCGGACATCAGCCGGGACTTTCTGGTGCCGAGTTGAACCAAGGCCGCCCTGAGCCGCTTTGGCTCCGGGCGACGTTGCGTCCCCGTTCGTCCTGAGCTTGTCGAAGGATGAACGGCCGGCTCAAGAGAGCAGGGTGAATGGCGCCACATCCGCCACAGCGGTTCCTGGGGATTCTTGCCTCAGCGCTTGCCGCCTGTCCTGCGCTGCTCGCGCAGCATGAACAGATACAGGCTCTCGACCTTCTCGCGCGCCCAGGGTGTCTGGCGCAGGAACTTGAGGCTCGAATTGACGCTGGGCTGGCTCTGGAAGCAGCGTATGGGCACCAGCCGCGCCAGCTCTTCCCAGCCGTAGTGGGCGTGCAAGGCTTCGACAATGGCGGCCAGCGTCATGCCGTGCAAGGGGTTGTTGGCTTGCTTGGGGGGAGCGGGAGGCGTCTCGGGCGGATTCTGCATGGGCGCGAGCATAGCGAGATTGGCGCGCTGCGTGGCATTCAGGGACAAGCCGGCGCAAAAAAAGCGGGCCAGGCCCGCTTTCAATCTGTCTCGTGGAAGTCTTATTCCAGCTCACCCATCTGCGATTGCAGATAGTTCTGCAGACCGACCTTGTCGATCAGGTCGATCTGGGTCTCGAGGAAGTCGATGTGCTCTTCGGTGTCGTCGAGGATCTTCTGCAGCAGGTCGCGCGAGACGTAGTCGCGCACGGACTCGCAGTGGGCAATGCCGTCCTTGATGGTCTGCTGCGCGCCCAGCTCCAGGCGCAGGTCGCAGGCCAGGCATTCGGGCACGTCTTCGCCGATCTGCAGCTTGCCCAGATCCTGCAGGTTGGGCAGGCCGTCGAGCGTGAAGATGCGGTCCATCAGCCAGTCGGCGTGCTTCATCTCGCCGATGGATTCTTCGTATTCCTTCTTGGCCAGCTTGTCGAAGCCCCAGTGCTTGTACATGCGGTAGTGCAGGAAGTACTGATTGATGGCCGTGAGCTCATTCTTCAGCTGTGCCTGCAGGTGGGCAATGGCTTGTAAATCGCCTTTCATGGGGAACTCCTTCGCTTTATGTGAATACCTTGATTGTCGCTGTTCGCAACGTGGTTGTAATGGCTTGCCCCTGCAAATTCGGTCTGTCTGCGTTTGATGATGACTCGCGTTCTCGTTGTACAGCGATAGTCTGCACGGGCTATGAATTGCGGTATTCGATAGTCAAATTAAATTAACATAATAAAGTCAATTGATTGGATATATCCTGTGAAAGCTCTAAACTTCATACCTGTGTTCAGTCGCATCACTTAAAGGAAGCAACCATGTCCGTCATCAATACCGAAATCAAACCTTTCAAGGCCAGCGCATTCAAGGCCGGCAAGTTCATCGACATCACTGAAAAGGACGTGCTGGGCAAGTGGGCGGTGTTCGTTTTCTACCCCGCCGACTTCACTTTCGTCTGCCCCACCGAGCTGGGCGACGTTGCTGACCACTACGCAGAATTCCAGAAGATGGGCGTGGAGATCTTCTCCGTGTCCACCGACACCCACTTCGTGCACAAGGCCTGGCACGATGCATCGGAAACCATCGCCAAGATCCAGTACACCATGATCGGCGACCCGACCATGGCGATCTCGAACAACTTCGAAATCCTGCGCGCTGACCAGGGCCTGGCCAACCGCGGCACCTTCATCATCGACCCACAGGGCGTGATCCAGGCCGTGGAAATCACCGCCGAAGGCATTGGCCGCGACGCCACCGAGCTGCTGCGCAAGGTCAAGGCTGCCCAGTACGTCGCCGCCCACCCCGGTGAAGTCTGCCCCGCCAAGTGGCACGAAGGCGAAGCCACGCTGGCTCCTTCGCTGGATCTGGTCGGCAAGATCTAAGCAATTGCCCTTGAAAAGCCCGGGGCGACCTGGGCTTTTTTTGAAGCACTTGAACTTTAGCTATCAATAATAAATTTTAGTAGGATTTGACTATTATGCTCGACGCCACCCTCAAGACCCAACTCAAGGCATACCTGGAACGGGTGCAAAAGCCCATTGAAATCGTCGCCACGCTCGACGACGGCAAGGCGTCTGGCGAAGTCAAGTCCCTGCTCGCCGACCTGGTCGCGCTGAGCGACAAGATCACCGTGGTCGAGAACAATGCGGCCGATGTGCGCAAGCCTTCGTTCCTGATCACCAATCCCGGCGTTGACACCGGCCTGCGCTTTGCGGGCGTGCCGCTGGGCCATGAATTCACCTCGCTGGTGCTGGCGCTGCTGCAGGTCGGCGGCCACCCCTCGAAGGAATCGGCGGAACTGCTGGAGCAGATCCGCGCCATCGACACGCCGCTGAACTTCGAGACCTATTACTCGCTGTCGTGCCATAACTGCCCCGATGTGGTGCAGGCGCTCAACCTGATGAGCGTGCTCAACCCCAACATCACCCACACGGCCATCGACGGCGCACTGTTCCAGAGCGAAGTCGAGTCGCGCGAGATCATGGGCGTGCCCACGGTGTTCGTCAACGGCGAGCGCTTCGGCCAGGGCCGCATGGAGCTGGCCGAGATCGTCGCCAAGGTCGACAGCGGCGCCGCAGTGCGCGAAGCCGCGAAGATCAGCGCCAAGGAGGCGTTCGACGTGCTGATCGTCGGCGGTGGCCCGGCCGGTGCGGCCGCGGCTGTCTACGCGGCGCGCAAGGGCATTCGCACCGGCATTGCCGCCGAACGCCTGGGCGGCCAGGTGCTCGACACCGTGGACATCGAGAACTTCATCTCGGTGCAGAAGACCGAAGGCCCGCAGTTCGCCGCGGCGCTCGAGCGCCATGTGCGCGACTACGAAGTCGACATCATGAACCTGCAGCGCGCCAAGGCGCTGGTGCCGGCCAAGGAAGAGGGCGGCCTGATCACCGTGGAACTGGAGTCGGGCGCGACGCTGCAATCGAAGACCGTGATCCTGTCGACGGGCGCGCGCTGGCGCAACATGAACGTTCCCGGCGAGGAGCAGTACCGCACCAAGGGCGTGACCTATTGCCCGCATTGCGACGGTCCGCTGTTCAAGGGCAAGCCCGTGGCCGTGATCGGCGGCGGCAACTCCGGCGTGGAAGCCGCGATCGATCTGGCCGGCCTGGTCAAGCATGTGACGCTGCTCGAGTTCGGCGCCGAACTGCGCGCCGATGCCGTGCTGCAAAAGAAGCTGCGCAGCCTGCCCAACGTGACCATCATCGTCAACGCCGAGACCACGCAGGTCAACGGCGACGGCAAGAAGGTCACGGGTCTGACCTACAAGGACCGGGTCACGGGCGAAGTCAAGGACGTGGCGCTCGAAGGCATCTTCGTGCAGATCGGCCTGCTGCCCAACACCGACTGGCTCAAGGGCACGGTCGAGCTGACACGCTTCGGTGAAGTCATCATCGACGCCAAGGGCCACACCAATGTGCCCGGCGTGTTTGCCGCCGGCGACTGCACCGATGTGCCGTACAAGCAGATCATCATTGCCGCGGGTGCGGGTGCGACCGCCGCACTCTCGGCCTTCGATCACCTGATCCGGCATTGATCCGGCTGCCCGGCCTGGGCAGCGCAAGAAAGAAAAGGACTGCTGCGGCAGTCCTTTTTTTGCCTGTGAAAGGCCTTGGAAGAGTGCGTGAAGAATCACCAAAAGCGATGCGAAACGAGAACATAAATTCGCTTTTTTTCCGAAGTCACATTTCCTACACTTTTGTTGCCCCTTGGCAATTCGCGCCGCCGCGCCGCGATGGTGCGCTCCCACCGAATACGAAAGTGAATGGAAATGAACGGATTTCAAATTTGCAGTCTCGCCCGCCGAGTGGACGCCAGCATCGTCGAAGCGTTTCGCCTGCTGCCCGTGGCCAATGTCAGCGACTGCATGTCGCGCATGACCGCGGGCGGAGCGCAGCTGCGTCCCTACCATTCCAGCGGCGTGCTCGCGGGGCCGGCGCTCACGGTGAAGACGCGCCCGGGCGACAACCTCATGATCCACAAGGCGCTGCAGCTGGCCCAGCCCGGCGATGTGATCGTCGTCGACGGCGGCGGCGACCTCACCAACGCTCTCGTAGGCGAGCTGATGGTGGCCACGGCCATCAAGCGCGGCATTGCCGGCTTCGTGATGAACGGCGCGATCCGTGACGTGGATGCGATTGGCGCCGGCACCTTCCCCGTCTATGCGGCGGGCGTCACGCACCGCGGCCCCTACAAGGACGGCCCGGGCGAAATCAACGTGCCGATATCGCTCAACGGCATGGTGGTGACGCCCGGCGATCTGATCCTGGGCGACCGCGACGGCCTGCTGTGCGTGCCGATTGACGACGCACAGAGGATTCTCCAGGCCACGCAGGGCAAGCAGGATCTCGAGCAGGTGATGATGCGCGAGATCGAGGAAGGCACGCTCGATACGCTGTGGATAGACGCGGCGCTCAAGCGCCTGGGCGTCGAGGTGCCGGCATGAAGATCAGCTTTCTCGACCGCGCCACGCTGTGTCCGCAGACCGTGCTGCGCGCGCCCGGTTTCACGCACGAGTGGGCGGTGTTCGAGCGCACCGCGCCCGAGCAGGTCGTGCCGCGCATTGCCGACGCCGAGATCGTGATCGTCAACAAGGTCAGGCTCACGCGCGCCATGATAGCCGCCGCGCCGCAGCTGCGCATGGTGGCCGTGGCCGCCACGGGCACCGACAACGTCGACATCGCGGCCTGCCGCGAGCGCGGCATCGTGGTCAGCAACATCCGCAACTACGCGGTCAACACCGTGCCCGAGCACACGTTTGCGCTGATCTTCGCGCTGCGCCGCAGCATCTGCGCCTACCGCGACGCGGTGCGCGCCGGCCGCTGGATCGAAGCCGACCAGTTCTGCTTCTTTGATCACCCGATACGCGATCTGGCCGGCGCCACGCTGGGCATCATCGGCGATGGCGTGCTGGGCCGGGCAGTGGCCGGCGTGGGCCGCGCGCTGGGCATGCGCGTGCTGTTTGCGGGCTACAAGGGCGTGTCGGGCCAGGGCGCCCTGTACACGCCGTTTAAAGAGACGCTGGCCCAGGCCGATGTGCTCACGCTGCATTGCCCGCTGACACCGGCAACGCGCAACATGATCGGCGCGCGCGAGTTCGCGCTGATGCACAGGCGCCCGCTGCTGATCAACACCGCGCGCGGCGGCCTGGTCGACGAAAGCGCAGTGGGTGCGGCGCTCGATGCCGGGCAGATAGCGGGCGCGGCATTCGATGTGGTCTCGGTCGAGCCGCCGCCGATGGACCATCCGCTGATGCAGTTGGCCGCGCGCCCCAACTTCATTCTCACGCCCCATGTGGCCTGGGCCAGCGAGGAGGCGATCCAGACGCTGGCCGACCAGCTGGTCGACAACATCGAGGCGTTCGCGCGCGGCCAAGCCCGCAACCTCGTCACTGCCTGAGGGCGCGACCGACGCGGGCGCCGACCGAGCCCGGCGTCAGCGCGGCATAGGCCTGGGGTCGCTGATCTGGAAGGCGCGCGAGAAGTCGCAGCATTCCTGCGCCAGGCGCACGATGGAGGAGATCAGCGTGCTGCGCTGATCGCTCTTGTACGCCGCCACGTAATGCGTCTTGGGCAGCGCGGGAGTGACCTTGAGCAGCTCCAGATAGTTGGCGTGCAGCAGCGGCTCCACGCACTGCCTGGGCAGATAGCTGAAGCCCAGGCCCGAGACCGTCATGCCGATGATGGCCAGCAGGCTGTTGCAGACGATGGTGTTGGTGGGCTGCATGTTCACCGAACCCAGCCACTGGTTGTAGAGCACGCCCGTGCCCGACTTGTCGCCCTGGGTCAGGAAGGTGTGCGACGACAGATCGTGCAGGCGCCGCACCTTGACGCCGTCGAAGGTCCCGGGCTTGCACATCCAGGCGTTTTCCACGACCCCCAGGCGCTTGAGCGTGAAGCGTTCGTCCTGGCAGGTATCGGGCACAAAGGCCACGTCGACTTCGTTGGCCAGCAGCTTGTCCCGCAGCATCATGCTCAGGTCCACATCGGGCTCGAGCACCACCTTGGGATGGTGTTCGCGCACCAGCTCCACCAGCCGCGGCAGCCAGGTCATCGCGGTCAGCTCGGTCACGCCTATGCGCAGGCGGCGCACCACTTCCTGCGACGCGGCGAACTGGTGCATCGCCGCATCGCGCTGCTCCAGCAGGCGCTTGGCAACCACATACATTTCCTCGCCTTTTTCGGTCAGCCGCGAGGTGCGCTGCGTGCGATCGAACAGCGGCGTGGCAAACAGCGCCTCGAGCTCCTGCACGCGCTTGGAGATGGCCGACTGCGTGGTGTGCAGCTTGGCCGCGGCCTGCGAGAAACCGCCGAGCTGGGTGACCCAGTAGATCGCCTCCAGCTGCTTGAAAGTCATCATGAAAGACCTCTGAAATAGAGCCAAGAATATCGAAAAATGTCATGCGATTTTATGCATAAATATCGCTTTTTTTTGTTCTCATATGAATCAAGAATCCGATGAACGCTCACCTCTCATCAGTGAGTCACATTCATCATGCAAAGGATTTCCATCTTGTTCTCAGAACGTCTTGCCGCTGTGAAAACCTCGCCCAGCATGGCGGCCAAAGCCAAGGTCGATGCGCTGCGTTCCCAGGGCCACAAGGTGATTGACTTCACCATCGGAGAGCCCGATTTCGACACCGCGCCGCACATCGTCGAAGGCGGCGTGCAGGCGCTCAGGAACGGCCACACGCGCTACACCGCATCGGCGGGAACGCCGGCGCTGCGCGCGGCCATAGCGCGCAAGCTCGAGCGCGAAAACCAGCTGCGCTTCGCGTCCGAGGAGATCGTCGTCGGCTGCGGCGCCAAGCACATCATCTACAACGCCTTTGCCGCTTCGCTCAACGCCGGCGACGAAGTGATCGTGCCCGCGCCCTTCTGGGTCTCGTATCCCGACATGGTGGCGCTGCAGGCGGCCAGGCCGGTGATCGTGCCCTGCAGCGAGGCCAGCGGCTTCAAGCTCGCGCCCGAGGCGCTGGCCGCGGCCATCACGCCGCGCACGCGCTGGCTGATCCTGAACACGCCCAACAATCCGAGCGGCGCGGTCTATACGCATGCGGAGTTGGCGGCGCTGTGCGAAGTGCTGCGCGCCCACCCCCAGGTCTGGCTGCTGACCGACGAGATCTACGAGCACTTCGTCTATGGCGGCGCGCGCCATGTCTCGCCGCTGAGCGTCGCGCCCGACCTGCGCGCGCGCACGCTGCTGGTCAACGGCCTGTCCAAGGCCTACGCCTTCACCGGCTGGCGCATTGGCTACGGCGCCGGCCCGGTTGAACTGATCAAGCGCATCAATCTACTGCTCACCCAAAGCACCACCTGCGCCAGCGCCGTGAGCCAGGAAGCCGCGGTGGTCGCGCTCGACGGCCCGCAGGCCTGCGTGGCCGACGGTGCGCAGCTGTTCGAGTCGCGCCGCAACCGCGTGATGCAACTGATAGAGGGCATTCCGGGCCTGAGCTGCGTATGCCCCGCAGGAGCGTTCTACGCGTTCATCAATGTGCGCGGGCTGTACGGCCGCGTCACGCCCGCCGGACGCGAGATCGCCAGCGATGTGGATGTGGTGAACCTGTTCATCGAGCAGGCGGGCGTGGCGGTGATCGACGGCACTTCCTATGGCTGTCCCGGGTTTCTGCGGCTGTCGTTTGCCACATCGCTGGACCAGTTGGAAGCCGGTTTTGCCGCGATTGCCCAGGCGGTTGCCGCGTGCAAGACTGGCATGGAAGATGCGTGAAAGAAAGGCCGACGCGCATGCGCCGGCCTTTTTTCCGCCACCCCACCCATGTTCCGCAGCGCGCGCATGAGTGACTTCATCCACCCACCCGGACGAGAAATTTCATGAGAGTTCCCTTAGCCTTCCACCATTTTCGACCCGGGACGATGACGCCGCGCGCCGCCTGGGCAGCAAGGGTCCGGGCATGAGCATAGAGCTGGACTACACGCTGTTCGCCAAGCCGGAATTCCTGGCCCAGGTCGGCAAGGGCTTGATCAACACCATCGAGCTGGCGGTGTTTGCGTTTGCGCTGGCGATGACCATGGCGGTGGTCATTGCGGTGATGCGCATGAGCACCAACCGGCTGTGCGTGGCAGTGGCCGCGGCCTATGTCGAGTACCACCAGAACGTGCCGCTGCTGGTGCACATCTTTCTCTGGTATTTCGGCGTGGCCGCAATCCTGCCGGCCGACCTGCAGCAGTGGATCAACGCGAACAACAGCGAATTCATCTTTGCCTTCATCGGCGTCGGACTGTGCCTGGGCGGCTACATGTCGGAGGACCTGCGCGGCGGCATTCGCTCGATTCCCGGCGCCCAGCTCGAGGCCTCGCGCGCGCTGGGACTGACGTATCTGCAGGCCTGCCGCCTGGTGATCCTGCCGCAGGCGGTGCGCGTGGCCATGCCGCCGCTGGTCAACCACACGGTGCTGCTGTTCAAGAACACCAGCCTGGCAATGACGATAGGCGTGGCCGAGCTCACCTACGTGACCAAGGAGGTGGAGAGCCAGACCTTCAAGACTTTCGAGGTCTACCTGGCCTCGACCGTCATCTATCTCGCGCTCTCGCTGGTTCTCATGTGGGGCGGCGCATTGATCGAACACCGCACGCGCATCCGGGCCCGCTGACCATGAACGACATCCTGCAAATCATTTCCGACAACTGGCTGCTGCTGCTGGTCGGCCAGTATCCGCATGGCCCGTTGGGCGGCCTGGCGGTCACGCTGCTGCTCTCGGTGCTGGGCATCGTGCTGGCGTTCCCGCTGGGCGTGGCGCTGGCGCTGTGCCGCCTCAGTCCGTTCTGGTTCCTGCGCCACCCAGCGACCGCGGTGGTGTACCTGGTGCGCGGCGTGCCGCTGATCATGTTCATCTTCTGGACGTACTTCATCGTGCCGCAGATCCTGGGACGTCCGGTGGCGGGCTTCACCACGATGCTGGTGACGCTGGTGATCTACCAGTCGGCCTACCTGGCCGAGATCGTGCGCGCCGGCATGACGGGCCTGCCCAGCGGGCAGACCGAAGCGGCGCGCGCCATCGGCCTGAACTACATGCAGACCACCTTCAAGGTGCTGCTGCCCCAGGCGATCTACAACATGGTGCCGGCCATCATTTCGCAGTTCGTCTCCAGCATCAAGGACACGGCGCTGGGCTATGTGATCAGCGTCAACGAGCTGACGTTTGCCGGCAGCCAGATCAACGCCACGCTGCTGACCATGCCGTTCCAGGTCTACATCCTGCTGGCGGCAATCTACTTTGTCGTGTGCTCGGCGCTCACGCAGCTGGCGCGCACGCTCGAGCAGCGCATCGCGCGCCGGCGCGCCGGTCGCGGCCCGGCGCGCGCGGCGGCGCAGGCCGGCGTGACGGCGCCGCAGCCGGCCAAGGTTTGAGGAATACGGAAAGAGAAATCCCCATGAGCAATGCAAAAGAGTCTTCCGGTCAGCCCATGATTTCGTTCAAGAACGTTCACAAGTGGTATGGCGACTACCACGCGCTCAACGGCATCGACGCCCAGGTCAACAAGGGCGAAGTGATCGTGGTCTGCGGGCCCTCGGGCTCGGGAAAGTCCACGCTGATACGCACCGTCAACCGGCTCGAGCCGATACAGAAGGGCAGCATCGAATTCGACGGTCAGGACGTCTACTCACCCAAGCTGGACGTCAACCGGTTCCGCGCGCATGTGGGCTTCGTGTTCCAGAGCTTCAACCTGTTTCCCCATCTTTCCGTGACGGAGAACATCGAGCTGGCACCCGTGACCGCGCTGCGCGAAAAGCGCGCCAGCGCGCGCGCCCGGGCGCTGCAACTGCTCGATCGCGTGGGACTGGCAAACAAGGCCTCGGCCTATCCCGGCCAGCTCTCGGGCGGCCAGCAGCAGCGCGTGGCGATTGCGCGGGCGCTGGCGATGAACCCGCCCGCGATTCTGTTTGACGAGCCCACCAGCGCGCTCGACCCCGAGATGGTGGGCGAGGTGCTGCAGGTGATGAAGCAGCTGGCGCGCGACGGCATGACCATGATGTGCGTGACGCACGAGATGAACTTCGCGCGCGAAGTCGCCGACCGCGTCTGGTTCATGGACCACGGCGCGCTGATCGAGTCGAACACGCCCGAAGCGTTCTTCAGCAAGCCCCAGTCAGAGCGTGCGCAGCGCTTTCTCAACGATCTGCGCTCGCATTGAGATTTCCCGGTCATCCACTGCTTTTTCAAACCAAGGAAACACCATGCCTTCCACTTCCCGTCTGCTGCCTGTACTGATCGCTGCCGCCTGTCTGGGCACGGTGGCCCACGCCGATCAACTCGACAAGATCAAGGCCAAGAAGACCCTGGTCTGCGGCACCTTTGCCGCCATCGCGCCGTTTGGCTATCCCGATCCCAAGACGCGCGAGACCATTGGCTCGGATGTGGAGCTGTGCCACGCCGTCGCCAAGGAAATGGGCCTGGCCGCGGAGGTGCGCGGCTTTCCCGTGGGCGTGCACATTCCCGAGCTGAAGCTGGGCCACATCGACATCATCATCGCCAACATGGGCTATACCAGGACGCGTGCCGAGCAGGTCGAATTCAGCAACGCCTACAACGTGGGCAAGGAAGTCGCGTTGGCCAACACCGCCTCGGGCCTCAAGACGCTGGCCCAGCTCGACGGCAAGAAGATCAGCGCGACCAAGGGCTCGACTTCGGAGACCGCCATCAAGCTGCGCCTCAAGGGCGCGACGCCGCTGACCTACCAGGACGCGTCGTCGGCGTTTCTCGCGCTGCAGCAGGGCAAGGTCGATGCCTTCGTGATCAACAACGTGTCGGCGGCCGCTTTCGCGCTGCAGTCGCAAAAGGGGGGGCGACCCGCGGCGGTGATCGAGGAGGAACTGTATGTTCAGCCGGTGGCGATCGGCATGGCCAAGGGCGAGCCCGCACTGGTCAACGAGATCAATGCCGTTCTCAACAAGCTAGAAGCCAGCGGCTACATGGACCAGCACTGGAACAAGTGGTTTGGCGAGGGCTCGGACTACAAGCTCAAGCGTCCCTACAAGGTCACGCCGATCAAGGACGTCAAGTTCGAACCTCTGCCCTGAGGAAGGCGCATTCCATGATGAATCACGCCGACATCTCCCGTATCGCCGAACAGCTGCGCGCCTGCGGCATGCAGGCCATAGAGCTGCACAGCGCAGGCACGCGGCTGCGCATCGTCACGCGACAGCACGCACCGCAGGGCGCGCAGGCGCCCTTGGCCCAGGGCCTGCCCCTGTCCCCCGAGGCCTTGACGCTGGTGCGCTCCAGCGGGCTGGGCGTGCTGCGGCTGCGCCATCCCGCGCAGTCGCAGGCGCCGCTGGCGGTCGGCATGCGTCTGGACAAAGGCGCGCCCGCGGTCTATCTGGAGTCGCGCGGCATCTTCAAGTCGATTGCCGCGCCGGTGGACGGGGACGTGGCCGAGCTGCTGGTGGCGGAAGGCGACAAGGTGGATTTCGGCCGGCCGCTGTTCACGCTGCGCGGCGTGGCGCAATCATGAGCGCCGGTGCCAGCCCGTCGGCGCAGCGCCTCTCGGTGAGCGCGCTGGGGACGCATGCGCTGCTGTTCGAGACCGCGGGGCCGCTGGACGCCCAAGTGCAGCAGCGCATGCTTGCGCTGGCCGACGTCGCCGCCGAATGGAGCGAAGTGCAGGAAGCCGTTCCCGGCATGAACAATCTGCTGCTGGTGCTCGCTGCCGCAGCGGGCGCGGGGGGCGAGTTGGCGCAGCGCGTGCAGCGCGCCTGGGCGAACCCCGTGGCGCGGCCGCGCACGCCGCGCGTGTTCGAGCTGCCCGTGGTCTACGGCGGCGAGCATGGCCTGGATCTCGCCCACGTGGCCCAGCACAACGGCCTGAGCACGCAGGAGGTCGTAGCGCTGCACAGCCGCGCGACCTATACCGTGTTCTGCCTGGGCGCGCACCCGGGCTTTGCGTATCTTGGCGGGCTGGACGCGCGGCTGCACACGCCGCGGCGCGCCCAGCCGCGCCTGAAGGTGCTGGCCGGCTCGGTGGCCATTGGCGGCGCGCAGGCCGGCGTGCAGGCACAGACACTGCCCAGCGGCTGGAACCTGATTGGTTTCACCGACCGGAAATTCTTCGATCCCACATCGGCCGTGCCGGCGTTGCTGGCGCCGGGCGATGTCGTGCGCTTTCGCGCGGTGGAGGTGTTGACGTGATGGAGGTTTTGTCGACCGGAGGCCTGACCACGGTGCAGGACAGCGGGCGCCTTGGCCTGCGGCGCTTTGGCGTGGGCGTGGGCGGGCCGCTGGATGCGCTGGCCGCGCAGGTGGGCAATCTGATGCTCTGCAACCCGGCGGACGCGGCGTTCATCGAAGTCGTGGTCTTTCCGCTGCGGCTGCGTTTCGACCACGCGCTGCGCATTGCCGTGACGGGCTCGGACGTGCAGATGGAGGTCGACGGCCAGCGTTTCCCGCCGTGGTGGAGCGTGGTGGTGCAGCCGGGCCAGGTGCTGACGCTGCGCGCGCCCCAGGCCGGCGGCGTGGCCTATCTGTGCGTGTCGGGCGGCATCGACGTGCCGCTGGTGCTGGGCTCGCGCAGCACCGATCTCAAGGCCGGTTTTGGCGGGCACTGCGGGCGCACGCTGCGCAGGGGCGATGTGCTGGCCGCGCTGCCGGGCAGAGCGGCCGCGAGCCGCCGTCGGTTTGGCGTGCTGCCGCCCTGCGCCGGCCTGGCCGCGCCGCAGCTCGAGGGTGAAGACGCCACGCCGGCCACGGTGATACGCGTGCTGCCGGCCGCGCAGTGGCAGGCATTTGGCGCGGCAACGCGGGCGCGCTTTCTCGCCAGCCCCTGGCGCATCACACCCGACAGCAACCGCATAGGCCTGCGCCTGGGAGGCGGGGAGATACGGCCGGACGCGCCGCTGGAGCTGCTGTCGCACGGCATTCTTCCGGGCGTGATCCAGGTGCCGCCGCACGGCCAGCCCATCGTCATGCAGTGCGATGCGCAGACCGCGGGCGGCTACCCCAAGATCGCGACGGTGATAGGCGCCGACATGTGGCGGCTGGCACAGACGCCTATAGGCGGGCAGCTGCGCTTTCAATGCGTGGACATGCAGGCCGCGCTGGCCGCAGATGAACAACAGCAGACCTACGTCGCCACCGTCAGGCGCGCGGTGGAGCAATTTTTCCAGGATGCATGAATGAACAAGTATGTAGATATCAACTGCGATATCGGCGAAGGCTTCGGCCCCTACCGCATGGGCGACGACGCGGCGCTGATGAAAGTCATCACTTCGGCCAACATCGCCTGCGGCTTTCACGCGGGCGATCCAAGCATCATGGTCAGGACCGTGCAGCTGGCGGTGGAAAACGGCGTCGACATAGGCGCGCATGTGGGCTTTGCCGATCTCCAGGGCTTCGGCCGGCGGGTGCTGCATCTCGATGCCGCGGAACTGCGCGCCCTCACCTGGTACCAGCTGGGCGCGCTGCAGGGCATTGCCCAGGCGCTGGGGCGCAAGGTGCAGCATGTGACCTTCCACGGCGCGCTGGGCAACATGTGCTTTGCCGACGCCCAGCTCGCGGCAACGCTGATGCAGGCGATCAAGGCGTTCGATGCGACGCTCACGGTGATCGCGCCGCCCATGACCGAGATGGAAAGCGCGGCCCAGGCTGCGGGCCTGGCCGTCAGGCGCGTGGTGTTTGCCGATCGCGCCTATGACGACCACGGCCTGCTGGTCTCGCGCAAGCTGCCCGACGCGGTGATCCACGACGAGCAGCGCGTGATCGAGCGCGTGCTGCGCATGTTCCAGGACCGCGCCATCACCAGCCAGAGCGGAAAGCGCATGCCGGTGGCCATCGACTCGGTGCTGGTGCATGGCGACACGCCGGGCGCGGCGCAGCTCGCCGGCCTGGTGCGCGCGCGGCTGGCGCAGGCCGGCCTGCAGGTGCAGCCTCTTTCCCAACATCGGAGTTGAATGAACATGGCCGTTTTCGATATGGAACGCGTGCAGTCGCTGATTGCGGCGGCCGCACAGGCGCAGGTCGACGAGCTGGAGTTGTCGGAGGCCGGCCTGGACGTGCGCATCGTGCGGCGCGTCGATGGCAGCGCCGCGCCGGCCGCGCCTGCGCCCGAGCCGTTGGTCTCAGCGTCTCCTGCCGCTGCGGCGCAGTCTGCTGCAGCCGCCGCGCCGGCCCCTGCGGCCGTGCGCACGCTCAAGGCCGCGATGGCCGGCAACTTCTACCGCGCGCTCACGCCCGATGCGCCGCCGCTGGTGGAGGAGGGCGCGAGCGTGGAGCCGGGCGCGGTGCTGGGCGTGCTCGAGTCCATGAAGATCATGAACGAGATTGAAAGCGAATGCCGCGCGCGCCTGGTGCGCGTGCTGTGCGGCAACGGCGAGCTGGTGGCCGCGGGCCAGCCGCTGTTCGAACTGCAGGAGTGCTGATCCCATGCTCAAGAAAGTGCTGATTGCCAATCGCGGCGAAATCGCCTTGCGCGTGCAGCGCGCCTGCCGCCGCCTGGGCATTGCCAGCGTGGTGGTGTTCTCCGAGGCCGACCGCGACGCGCTCTACGTGCGCCAGGCCGACGAAGCCTATTGCCTGGGGCCCGCGCCTGCGGCGCGCAGCTATCTGGACCAGTCGGCAATCCTCGATGCCGCGGCGCTCTGTGGCGCGGACGCCATCCATCCCGGCTATGGCTTTCTCAGCGAGAACGCCGGCTTTGCCGAAAGGGTCGTGCAATCGGGCCTGGTCTTCATAGGCCCGAGCAGCGCCGCCATGCGCACCATGGGCGACAAGGTCGCGGCCAAGCAGGCAATGCTGGACGCGGGCGTGCCCTGCGTGCCGGGCTCGCCCCAGGCGCTGGGCGACGACGCCGACAAGACCCGGGCGCTGGCCGCGGCCATAGGCTACCCGGTGATCATCAAGGCCGCGGGCGGCGGCGGCGGCCGCGGCATGCGCGTGGTCGACAGCGAGGCCGCGCTGCTGCAGGCGATTGCCATGACCCAGGCCGAAGCCGGCGCAGCGTTCGGCAACGCCGCGGTCTACATGGAGAAATACCTGCTCGCGCCGCGCCATATCGAGATCCAGGTGCTGGCCGACACCCAGGGACACGCGGTGTGGCTGGGCGAGCGCGACTGCTCCATGCAGCGGCGCCACCAGAAAGTCATAGAGGAGTCGCCGGCGCCGGGCGTGGACGCCGCGGCGCTGGCGCAGGTGGGCGAGCGCTGCGCGCGCGCCTGCGAGCGCCTGGGCTATGTGGGAGCGGGAACGTTCGAGTTCCTGTTTGAAAACGGCGAGTTCTATTTCATCGAGATGAACACGCGCGTGCAGGTCGAGCATCCGGTGACCGAATGGGTCACGGGCATAGACATCGTCGAGATGCAGCTGCGCATTGCCGGCGGCGAGCCGCTGCCGTGGGCGCAGGCCGACATCGTGCGCCGCGGCCATGCGATCGAATGCCGCATCAACGCCGAGCATCCGCAGACTTTCCAGCCCTCGCCGGGCCTGCTGAGCGAATGGATTGCGCCCGGCGGCCCGGGCGTGCGCGTCGATTCGCACATGTACAGCGGCTACCGGATTCCGCCGTTCTACGATTCGCTGCTGGGCAAGCTGATCACCCACGGCAACACGCGCGAGGACGCGCTGGCGCGCATGCGCGTGGCGCTGGGCGAACTGGTGGCCACGGGTATAGAGACCAATGTGCCGCTGCATTGCGCGCTGCTGGACGACGCGGCGTTCATCCAGGGCGGCACCGGCATCCACTACCTGGAGCAGTGGCTGGCGGCGCGGTAAGGGCGGGGCGCCCCGGCGCTCAGTAACCCAGGCGTTCGGGCTTCACATCCTGCAGGATGGTGGTGGCGATTTCCTCGATCGACTTGTTGGTGCTCGACAGCCAGCGGATGCCCGTGCGGCGCATCATGGCTTCGGCTTCGGCGACTTCGTGGCGGCAGTTCTCCAGGCTCGCGTAGCGCGAGTTGGGCCGGCGCTCGTTGCGGATGTCTGACAGGCGCTGCGGGTCTATGGACAGGCCGAACAGCTTCTTGCGCAGCGGCAGCAGCGCGGGCGGCAGCTGGCGCCGGTCGAAGTCTTCGGGAATCAGCGGGTAGTTGCCGACCTTCATGCCGAACTGCATCGCCAGGTAGAGGCTGGTCGGGGTCTTGCCGCTGCGGCTCACGCCCACCAGGATCACATCGGCACCCGCGAGGTCGTGGTGGGTCTGGCCGTCGTCATGGGCCAGGCTGAAGTTGATGGCCTCCATGCGGTCCAGGTATTCCTTGCTCTGGCTGATGTCGGAAAAACGCCCCACGCGGTGGTGGGACTTGAGGCCCAGCTCCTGCTCCAGCGGGTTGACGAAGGTGCCGAACATGTCGAGCAGCATGCCCTTGCAGTTCTCGCGAATGACGTCGACGACTTCCATGTCGACCAGCGTGGTGAAGACGATGGGCTTCTTGCCTTCCACTTCGCCAGTGTGGTTGATCTGGCGCACGGTCTGGTGCGCCTTGTCCACGGTGTCGACAAAAGGAATTCGAACGAAGCGCGCGCTCACGTCGAACTGCGTCATCAGGGCTTTGCCGAACGTCTCGGCGGTGATGCCTGTGCCGTCGGAGATCAGGAATACGGTGCGCGTGTGCATGGTGCTCTGGGGATGAAGTGAATAACGAGCCGGACGCGCGGAAACCGGACGCGGGCCTACAATGGCGCCCATTATTCCCAATTTCACGTTCATGCTCATCGGCGGCCCACAACCACAAGAGCAAAGCCTGCGCAGTGCAGCATGGACCAGACCCGCGCCACCGGATGGCGCGGATCGCAGCGGTTTTTAACTTTGGAGCTTTCCCATGTCTGCACTGTTTGAAGCGACCGCCCTGGTCGTTCCGTTCGAGAAACTGAGAATGAGCGACGTCGAGTCGGTCGGCGGCAAGAACGCCTCGCTCGGCGAAATGATCTCCCAGCTGCCCGAGGGCGTGAAGGTCCCCACGGGCTTTGCGACCACGGCGCACGCATTCCGCGAATTCCTCGCGTTCGAAGGCCTGGCCGACCGCATCAACGCCAAGCTCGCCACGCTCGACATCGAAGACGTGCGCGCGCTGGCCGTCGTCGGCGCGGAAATCCGCGCCATGGTCGAGAACCAGCCTTTCCCCGCCGATCTGCAAAAAGCCATTGGCGAAGCCTTTGCCACGCTGAGCGCGGGCAACAGCCAGGCCTCGTTTGCCGTGCGTTCCTCGGCCACGGCCGAAGATCTGCCCGACGCATCGTTTGCCGGCCAGCAGGAAACCTTCCTCAACGTGGTGGGCATCGATGATGTGCTGCACAAGATGAAGGAAGTGTTTGCCTCGCTGTACAACGACCGCGCCATTTCCTACCGCGTGCACAAGGGCTTTGCGCACGACGTCGTGGCGCTGTCGGCCGGCGTGCAGCGCATGGTGCGCTCGGACACCGGTGCGGCCGGCGTGATGTTCACCATCGACACCGAATCGGGCTTTGAAGACGTGGTGTTCATCACCTCGAGCTACGGCCTGGGCGAGACCGTGGTGCAGGGCGCCGTGAACCCCGACGAGTTCTATGTGCACAAGCCCATGCTCAAGGCCGGCAAGAAGGCGCTGATCCGCCGCAACCTCGGCTCCAAGCTGGTGCAGATGGTGTTTGCCTCGCCCGAGGAAAAGGCTGCGAGCGGCAAGCTGGTCAAGACCACCGATGTCGCTCCCGAGCTGCGCAACCGCTACTCGCTGACCGACGCCGACGTCGAGCAGCTGGCGCGCTACGCGCTGGTGATCGAGGACCACTACGGCCGTCCCATGGACATCGAGTGGGGCAAGGACGGCAGCGACGGCCAGATCTACATCCTGCAGGCACGTCCCGAGACGGTGAAGAGCCAGTCCAAGGGCCAGGCCGAACTGCGCTACAAGCTCATGGGCACGGGCGCCGTGCTGGCCGAAGGCCGCGCCATCGGCCAGAAGATCGGTACCGGTCCCGTGCGCCTGGTCAGCGACATCTCGCAGATGGACCAGGTCCAGGCCGGCGACGTGCTGGTCACCGACATGACCGACCCCAACTGGGAGCCGGTGATGAAGCGGGCTTCGGCCATCGTCACCAACCGCGGTGGCCGTACCTGCCACGCGGCCATCATCGCGCGTGAACTGGGCATTCCGGCCGTGGTCGGCTGCGGCAATGCCACCGACCTGCTCAAGGCCGGCACGCTGGTGACCGTGTCCTGCGCCGAAGGCGACACCGGCAAGATCTACGACGGCCTGATCGAAACCGAAGTCACCGAAGTGCAGCGCGGCGCGATGCCCGAGATCAAGACCAAGATCATGATGAACGTCGGCAATCCCCAGCTGGCCTTCGACTTCGCCCAGCTGCCCAACGACGGCGTGGGTCTGGCGCGCGTCGAGTTCATCATCAACAACAACATCGGCGTGCACCCCAAGGCCATCCTTGACTACCCCGCCGTCGATGCCGACCTGAAGAAGGCCGTCGAATCCGTGGCCCGCGGCCACGCTTCGCCGCGCGCCTTCTATGTCGACAAGGTCGCAGAAGGCGTGGCAACCATTGCCGCGGCGTTCTACCCCAAGCCCGTGATCGTGCGCATGTCGGACTTCAAGTCCAACGAGTACCGCAAGCTGATCGGCGGCAGCCGCTACGAGCCCGAGGAAGAGAACCCGATGCTGGGCTTCCGCGGCGCGGCGCGCTACATCAGCGCCGACTTCGGCGAAGCGTTCAAGATGGAATGCGAAGCCCTGCGCCGCGTGCGCGAGGACATGGGCCTGACCAACGTGCAGATCATGATTCCCTTCGTGCGCACCTTGAGCCAGGCCGAGCGCGTCAACCAGCTGCTGGCCGACAACGGCCTCAAGCGCGGTGACAACGGCCTCAAGCTGATCATGATGTGCGAAGTGCCCTCGAACGCCATCCTGGCCGACGAGTTCCTCGAACACTTCGACGGCTTCTCCATCGGCTCCAACGACCTGACCCAGCTGACGCTGGGCCTGGACCGCGATTCCGGCCTGGAACTGCTGGCCGCCGACTTCGACGAGCGCGATCCCGCAGTCAAGAAGCTGCTCGAACGCGTGATCGCCGCCTGCCTGGCCAAGGGCAAGTACGTGGGCATCTGCGGCCAGGGCCCTTCGGACCACCCCGACTTCGCACTGTGGCTCGCGGACCAGGGCATTGCCTCGATCTCGCTGAACCCCGACAGCGTGGTTGCGACCTGGCAGCAATTGGCTGCTCGCTGAAAAGCGGTTGCCCCATGAAAAAAGCGGCCTGGGCCGCTTTTTTCATTTCTGCGCTGAGCTGGGGCCCTTTGATCGGGCCGCGTAGGCAGGCTTAGGGCGTACAGCTTTGACACTGGCGTGCCCCAGCATGGGGGCAGCGAGCAAGGGCCGCCCCGCAGCGATGCTGCCGTCCCTCAGCCGGGCGCCCCCCTCCACCGAAGGTTGAGAGGGGGAAGCCGGGGCCGGCCATCCGGCGTAAGCGGCTCAGGGGGTGCTTTTATACCGCCAGCAGTTCCACGTCGAACTTGAGCGTGGCGTTCGGGGGAATCACGCCGCCGGCGCCGCGGGCGCCATAGCCCAGGGCTGCGGGGATGATCAGCGTGCGTGCGCCGCCAACCTTCATGCCCTGCACGCCTTCGTCCCAGCCCTTGATGACCATGCCTGCGCCCAGGGCGAAGACGAAGGGGTCCTTGCGGTCCTTGCTCGAATCGAACTTGGCGCCTTGCACGCCTTCGTTGTAAAGCCAGCCGGTGTAATGCACCGTGACATTGCCGCCGCGCTTGGCTTCGGCGCCGTCGCCCACAACGGTGTCTTCGTATTGCAGGCCGGATGCGGTGGTGGTGAAAGCCATGAGAAATCCTTGAAATATGCGTCTGTGAAAAGTGCCCGCAGAGGGCACATGACCGCGGACTCGAAGTCCGCGCGTCGCCATACCGTACTTTACTTCTTGGCGCGCGCCGCGACCCAGCGGTTGGCAAAAGCCTGTACGTCGCTGAGTCGTTTGAGCAGATCCTGGCCCGACAGCGTCACGATGTAGCCATCGCTGCCGTGCTCGAGCAAGCCGCATTCGCGCAACTCCTTGATGCGGGTGTTGAGCGTGTTGGGCGTGATGCCCCCCACGCTGTCCTGCAGCAGGCGAAACGTCTGGGGATGGCCATCCCGGAGCGCCCACAGCACCCGCAGTGCGTAACGGCATTCGAGCCGCTCGAACAGCTGGTTGATGGCGACATTTTCCTTGGGGCTCATGGACGCTTCTCCTTGCGCGATGGGGTTGAGCGAGGCGTTGGCCAGCTTCGCCAAGTCGTGATTCACTATAGCGTGGAAACTATCTTGCTACAAGTTTAATAGCTTCTAAGCCACGCCTGTCAGGCGCAGACGCGCAAAATTCCGCAAAATCCAGCCAATTGTTGCTGCCAAGCCACGATGGCGCGCAAGCACTTATTGCGCTGCGTCTGCGGGCTGCGCGGCCGGCCCGCAGGCATGCAGATGCGCGACCAGCAGCCGCGCCGCCGGACTCAGCTGGTCCTGGCTGCGAAAGCAGATCGCGAAGCGCCGGCGCGCCCAGTCGTCGGCCAGCGGCACCAGCCGCAGTCCGTAGGCCTGGGCAAACGGCTGGGCGATTTCGGCGGGCATCACGCTGATGGCCAGGTTGGCGCGCACCACGCGCAGCGCGGCGTCGAAGTGCGAGACCTGCATGCGGTGCTGCAGCACCTTGCCCTCGACCGCGGCGGTGCGCGTGAGCAGCTGCTGCACGGCGCTGAGCGCGGGCATGCTCACGTATTCGTAGTCCAGCACATCGGCGAAATGCACTTCGCTGCGCGTCGCGATGGGATGGCTGGCGTGGGCGCAGATCGCCAGATGGTCGCCGCGGTAGCTCTGCGTCTGCAGGCCTTCGAGGTCGGCCGCGTCCCAGCAGATGCCCACCGACGCGCTGCCGTCCCGCACGCCGCGCGCCACCTCGGGGCTTACGCGCTCCTCGAGGCTGACCTGGATGCGGCCATGGTCGGGGTGCTTGAGAAAGGCCGCCACGTCGTCGGCCAGCGACTCGGCCATGACGGATGCCGTGACCAGCAGCCGCACATGGCCGCGCGTTCCCTGGGCATAGCCGGCCATGTCGCGCGCGATCAGCTCGCTGCGCGCCAGCAGCGCACGCGCATGCTCGAGCAGGGTCTCGCCCGCAGGCGTGGGCGCGACGCCGCGGCGCTTGCGCACCAGCAGCTGCGTGCCCACCTGGTGTTCGAGCTGGGCCAGGCGCTTGCTGATCGCCGAGCCGACCATGGCCTGCTGCAGGCCCGCGGCGGTGATGCTGCGCTGCTCGCAGACGGCAATGAACAGCCGCAAGGTCGTCAGGTCCAGGTCGCGCATCTGAGGTGTTCCATTTGGGAAGGCTAGAAGTTCCAAAATTGATTATCCGTTCCGGCCAGGAATTCCTAGAATCCTCGCATTCCCTTAGAACAACGATTTGGAGACTGCATGCCGACGACTGCTTCCTACGCCTCTGGTCCGCGCCATGCGGTGATCCGTGAAGTCGGGCTGCGCGACGGCCTGCAAAGCCTGGCGCCGACCATGGCGACGGAGCACAAGATCGCCTGGATCGATGCCGCCTACGCCGCAGGCCAGCGCGAGATCGAAGTGGGCTCGTTCGTGCCCGCGCGCCTGTTGCCCCAGCTTGCCGATACGGCCGAGGTATTGGCGCATGCGAAGACGCTGGCCGGCCTGTTTGCTTCGGTGCTGGTGCCCAACCTCAAGGGCGCGCAGCGCGCGCTCGAATGCGGCGCCGATCTGCTGGTCGTGCCGCTGTCGGCCAGCCATGCGCACAGCCTCGCGAACCTGCGCAAGACGCCCGACGAAGTGGTGGCCGAAGTCGCGCGCATACGCGCCGAGCGCGACGCGGGCGGCCATGCGACGCTGATCGAGGGCGGCGTGGGCACGGCGTTTGGCTGTACGCTGCAGGGCGAGGTGGCTGCCGGCGAAGTGCTGCGGCTCATGGTCGCGCTGCTGGACGCCGGCGCCGACCGCGTGAGCCTGGCCGACACCGTGGGTTTTGCCGATCCCGAAAGCGTGCGCCGGCTGTTTGAAAGAGCGCGCCGCGAGGTGGGCGACAAGCTGGCCTGCGCGCATTTCCACGATACGCGCGGCATGGGCCTGGCCAACGCCTACGCGGCCTGGCAGACCGGCATCGATCGCTTCGATGCCTGCCTGGCCGGCATTGGCGGCTGCCCGCACGCGCCGGGCGCGAGCGGCAATGTGACGACCGAAGACCTGGCGTTCATGCTCGAGCGCATGGGCGTGGTCACGGGATTGGATGTCCAGGCCCTGCTGGCTTTGCGCCAGCGACTCGGGGCCTGGTTGCCGGGGGAGACCCTGCATGGTGTGCTGTGGCAGGCAGGTCTGCCACAGGTGCTCAATGGCGCGGCAGCAGTGGCTGCCTGAGCCGGTTTTGGATGGAATGCGATGACTGAGAATTCAAAGGCTGGCGCTGCGGCGCTGCCGCTGGCGGGACTGCGGGTGGTGGAGTTTTCCCATATGGTGATGGGCCCGACCTGCGGCATGGTGTTGGCCGACCTGGGCGCCGAAGTGATCAAGGTCGAGCCCGTCGAGGGCGACCGCACGCGCCATCTGCTGGGCGCGGGCGCGGGTTTCTTCCCGATGTTCAACCGCAACAAGAAAAGCATTGCCCTGGACCTGCGCCACCCCGACGGCCTGCAGGCGGCAATCCGCCTGGCCTCGTCGGCCGACGTGGTGGTGCAGAACTTCAAGCCCGGCGTGATGACCAAGTACGGGCTCGACTACCGTGCGCTGTCGCGCCTCAACGAGCGGCTGATCTATGTGAACCACGCGGGCTTTCTGCCCGGCCCCTATGAAAAGCGCACGGCGCTGGACGAGGTGGTGCAGATGATGGGCGGGCTGGCCTATATGACCGGCCGCCCCGGCGACCCGCTGCGTGCGGGCTCCAGCGTCAACGACATCATGGGCGGCATGTTTGGCGCGATCGGCGCGATGGCCGCGCTGATGCAGCGCGGCATCACGGGCCGCGGCCAGGAAGTCGACTCGGCGCTGTTCGAGAACAACGTGTTCCTGGTCGGCCAGCACATGATGCAGTACGCCGTCACGGGCGAAGCCGCCGCGCCCATGCCCGAGCGCATCTCGGCCTGGGCGGTCTACGATGTGTTCAGCGTCAAGGACGACGGCCAGATCTTTCTTGCGGCCGTGAGCGATGCGCAGTGGAACACGCTGTGCACGGCCATGGGCTTTGCCGATCTGCAGGCCGATCCGGCGTTCGCCACCAACAACGAGCGCGTGCGCGCCCGCCCCACGCTGCTGCCCGAGCTGCGCCGGCGCCTGGCGGCCTACAGCGCCGAGCACCTGTCCGAAGTGTTCGAGCGCAACGGCCTGCCCTATGCGCCCATCGTGCGGCCCGAGCAGCTGTTCGACGACCCGCACCTCAATGCCACGGGCGGCCTGGCCGAGATCACGCTGACCGACGGCGAGCGCGCGGGCCAGACGGCGCGCACCACGCTGCTGCCGATACGCATGGACGGCCAGCGCCCGGGCATTCGCCACAACCCACCCACGCTGGGCGAGCACACCCGCCAGCTGCTGGAGTCGCTGGGCTACGGGCCCGACGAAGTCACCTCCATGGAAGCTGCGGGCGCCGTGGTGTAGCGCCCCTCAGGCCTGCTGCGCAGGCTTTTTTGTAATGCATAACAACGAGCTGGAGACAAAAAAATGCAATTTCCCACGAATTCCCGCCGCGGCATTCTTGCGCTGGCCGCGGCCGGCCTGCTGGCCCCCTTGGGCGCGCTGGCCCAGGGCGACAAGCCGCTGCGCGTGATCCTGCCGCTGTCGGCAGGCTCGGGCGCCGACGGCGCGATACGCGCGATCAGCACCCAGCTGGCCAAGGCCGCGGGCCATCCCGTGGTGATCGAGAACCTGCCGGGTGCGGGCGGCATCACGGGCACGGCGCAGATCGTGCGCGGACCCAGGGACGGCTCGATGATAGGCGTGGTCTCGAACAACCATGTGGTCAATCCCAGCGTCTATCCGTCGATCCCATTTGACGCGATCCAGGACATCGCGCCCATCACCATCATTGGCGCGACGCCGTTCGTGGTGGTTGCCAATCCTGCCGTGCCGGCGCGCAACATCCAGGAGCTGGTGGCGCTGGCCAAGGCCAAGCCCGGCACGCTCAACTACGGCTCGTCGGGCAACGGCACCATCCTGCATCTGGGCGCGGCCATGCTGGTCGACCAGGCCAGGCTGGACATCAAGCACATTCCCTACAAGGGCATGGGCATGCTGATGAACGACCTGCTCAGCGGCCAGGTCCAGTGGGGCGTGGTGGCGCTCGCGCCCGCGGCGCCGCACATCAAGAGCGGCACGCTGCGCGCGCTGGGCGTGACCACGGCGCAGCGCGTGCCGTCCATGCCCGATCTGCCCACGGTGGCCGAGCAGGGCCTGCCCAACTACGCGCTCGAAGGCTGGATCGCGGCCATAGGCCCCAAGGACCTGCCCATGGCCGAACGCAACCGCCTGCACCAGGCGTTCCAGCAGGCGCTGGCCCAGCCCGAGGCGCGCAATGCGCTGATTGCCCAGGGCTATGAGATCAAGCTGACCCCGCCCGAAGCCACGACGGCCTTCATGCGTTCGGAGCTGCAGCGCATGGCCGAAGTGGTGAAGAACGTGCGCGTCAAAGTCGACTGACGCCGGCCGCGTTCAGGCCATCTGGCGCAGCGGCTGCGCGGCCTGCCAGCTGCGCAGCTTGCCCGGATTGAGCAGGCCCAGCGGATCGAAGCGCTGCTTGGTGCCGACCACGGCCGGGTCCAGGTTGTTCTGCTTGCCGTCCTCGACAATGTAGACATGCGGGTTGTTGATCTGCACGCCGTGGTCGCGGTAGATCTGCATGATGGCGTTGAGCCGCTCCTCGGTGGTGTAGCGGATGATCTGCAGCCCGCTGCAGTTGAACGCGCCTTCCTTGGTGCGCAGGAACTCCAGGTGCATCATCACTTCGCCGCCCAGCGCGGCTTCTAGCGCCTGGACCTGCTCTATGCGCCGCGCGGGGTTGAAGCCGCTCTGGATATAGGTCAGGCCCTTGTCGACTTTCAAGGCATGCAGCGTGGTGTGGTTCCAGGTGTATTCGACCAGCGTCTTGTTGCCGGCCTGCACTTCGTCGGCCGTCTTGCGGTAGGTGACGCGGCCGCCATGCCGGGCCACCATGTCGCGCATGCCGGCCTCGGAATGCGGCGCCACCAGCAGCAGCACCGCGTGGCAGCCCGCAGGCAGGTATTCGGCCAGGCTGGTGAAGTAGGCGGGAATCGGCGCGGCCAGAAAGCAGACTTCCTTTTTCTCCAGGCCCGGCGCGCTGCCAAAGCGGTCGGCGAATTCCAGCGCCGCATCGAAGTCGTCAAAGGTGGCAATGCACTCGGTCCAGGGCACGGCGGGCGTGAGCGCGACTTCGAGTTCCAGCACGATGCCGTTGGTGCCGTAGGTGTGGTGCAGCAGCATGGCCTCGGCGCCGCGCAGCTCGATGATCTGCGGCTCAGGTTCCACGGTCATGGCGCGCACCGCCAGCACGTTGCCGGGCGCGGCCAGCGGGCCGTGGTTGATCGAGCCCGCGCCGCCGAAGCCGCCGCCAAACAGTCCGCCCAGCGTCGCGCTGCGGTAGGTCGAGGGCAGCCAGCGCAGCTCCTGGCCCAGCGGCTTGGCCTGGGCGTCGAAATCGGCCAGGCGTATGCCGGCCTGGGCCCGGCCCACGCCGCCGCGCACCCAGCCAAAGGCGTTGTAGCCCGACAGGTCGAGGATCACGCCGCCGTGCAGCGGCGTGCACTGGCCGTAGTTGCCTGTGCCGCTGCCGCGCACGGTGATGGGAATGCCCGCGCTGGCGCAGGCCGACACCACCTGGCGGATCTCGGCCTCGCTGCGCGGGCGCACGGCAATGTCGGCGCGCTTGCCGGCAAGCTCGCGCTTGAGCACCGGGCTGAACCAGGCGAAATCCTGCGACAGCCGGCCCACGCGCAGCGGGTCGGCAATCCAGTCGAGGTCGGGAAGTTGTTCGGGCAGTTGGTGGGCGGGGTTGGTGGTCATGGTGAAATCAGGCGATTGATTTGTGGAGTTCCGTTCGTCCTGAGCTTGTCGAAGGATGAACGGCCGGTTTACAAATGAGGGCAGGCCGTTCATGGTTCGACGCGCCCGGCGAGGGACGCTCACCCCGAACGGTTCGCTTGCTTTTATTGAGAGCAGGCACTGGGCGCGTCTAGTTCTCGGACGCGTGCCAGCTACCGAGAGCAAGGCGACTGAGCCAGGCCATGAGCACAAACATGCCCACTCCGGTCAGCGAGATCAGCAGCAGCGCGGCAAACATGCGCGGGATGTTGAGCTGGAAGCCCGCCTGCAGGATCTGGTAGGCCAGGCCCGCGCCCGAGCCGCCCGTGCCGGCGACAAACTCGGCGACGACGGCGCCGATCAGCGCCAGGCCGCTGGAGATGCGCAGCCCGCCGAAGAAGTAGGGCAGGGCGCTGGGAATGCGCAGCCGCACCAGGGTCTGCAGCCGCGTCGCGCGGTTGAGCTGGAAGTAGCTTTGCAGATCGGGCTCGACGCTGCGCAGGCCCAGGGTGGTGTTGCTGATGATGGGAAACAGCGCGACCAGCGCCGCGCAGATCACCATCGACGCCGTCGGGTTCTTGACCCAGATGATGATCAGCGGGGCGACGGCGACGATGGGCGTGACCTGCAGCAGCACCGCATACGGGAACAGCGCCATCTCGATCAGCTTGCTCTGCACGAACAGGAAGGAGATCAGCACGCCGGCCACGGTCGCGGCGAGAAACGCCAGCACCGTGATCTTCACCGTGACCCACAGCGAGGCGCCCAGCGCCGCCCAGTCGGTGACCAGCGTCTCCAGCATCAGCAGCGGCGAAGGCACGAGATAGGGCGGCAGCTCAAGCCCCGTGACCAGGCCTTGCCACAGCGCAATCAGCACCAGGCCGACCAGCAGCGGGTAGAGCACGCGCTGCACGCGCGGCTGGGCCAGCAGCGGCTGGCGCGCGCGCCTGGGCGCGGCGGCGGCTTTCCTGGCGGCTGGCGCCGCGGGGGCAGGCGCCGCAGCCAGGGGCACGGCAACGGAAGGAAATGGGGTGCTCATGCGTGGGCCTCCGCGGTGTCTGCGCTGGCGCGCAGCAGGCTGTCCTGCAGCAGCTTGGCGTAGCGGCTGAATTCGGGCGAGACCATGAAGTCGGCGCTGCGCGGATAGGGCGCATCGATGCGGAATTCCTCGACCACCCGGCCCGGGCGCGCGGCCATCATCACCACGCGGCTGGAGAGAAACACGGCTTCATGGATGGAGTGCGTGACGAAGATCACGGTGAGCTTCTTCTTGCGCCACAGGTCCAGCAGATCGGCGTCGAGCTTGTGGCGCGTGATCTCATCGAGCGCGCCGAAAGGCTCGTCCATCAGCAGCAGGTCGGGCTGGGTCACCAGGCCGCGCGCGATCGAGACGCGCATCTGCATTCCGCCCGACAGCGCGCGCGGCAGCGCCGCGGCGAACTTCGCCAGGCCCACCAGGGCCAGGGCCTCGCTCACGCGCGCATCGGCCTCGGCGCGCGGCACGCCGGCCAGGTCCAGCGGCAGACGCACATTGGTCTGCACGCTGGCCCAGGGCATGAGCGTCGGCGACTGGAACACAAAGGCCATCTTCTTGCCGCTTTCGTCCAGCTGCGCCACGGGCTTGCGCCACAGGTGCAGCCGGCCGTCGGTGGGCTCGAGCAGTCCGGCGACCATCTTCAGCAGCGTGCTCTTGCCGCAGCCCGAGGGCCCGAGCAGGGTGACGAATTCGCCTTCCTCTATGCACAGGTCCACGGGCAGCAGCGCCTGCGTGCCGTTGGGGTAGGTCTTCTCGGCCGACAGCACTTCCACGGCGGGCGTGGCGGCATTCGGGGTCTCAGCGGGGTGCATGGTCGCCTTTCGATGAATGAGGACTGGCCTCTGTTTCAGGGCAGGTGAAAGTTCAGGGCAGAACCTTGAGGTCCTTGACGAAGCTGGTGGTGTAGGTGTCGGCAAGCTTGACCTTGGCCGGGTTGATGAGCTTGGTCTCGACCAGGAAGTCGTAGCTGGCCTTGGCGCGCGCGTCGGTCAGCACGCCGATTCCCATGCTGGCCGCGTCGCCGCCCGTGACCATGCCCATTTCCTTGAGCTTGGCGACGCTGTAGGCCAGCTGTTCGTCGCTCATGTTGGGGTTGTCCTTCTTGATCAGCGCATTGCCGGGCGCGGGGTCGGCAAGGTAGCTTTTCCAGCCTTCCATAGACGCCTTGACAAAGGCGCTCACCGCGGCGGCGCGGGTCTTGAGCGTCTTGTCCATGCACGACACCGTGGTCGCGTAGGCGGGGTAGCCCTGGTCGCTGAACATCAGCGTGGTGGTCTTGACGCCGGCCTTGGCAATCGCAAACGGCTCCGACGTCAGATAGCCCTGCTGGGCGGTGTTCCGGTCGGCGACAAAAGGCTGGATGTTGAAGGTGTAGGGGCGGGTCTGGGCATCGGTGAAACCGTACTTGGCCTTGAGCCAGGGCCAGTAGCCGCGCTGGGCCGAGGAGCCGATCAGAATGGTCTTGCCCTTGAGGTCCTCGAACTTCTTGACGTCGTCATGCGCGATCAGCACCTGCAAGTCCTTCTGGAACACCGCGGCGACATTGGTCACGGGAACGCCGCCTTCGCGCATCTGGATCATCTGCAGATCGCTCGATCCCATCACGCAGTCGGCCTGGCCCGCGGCCATCATCTGCACGATGTTGACCTGGGGACCGCCCATCTTGATGGTCGCGTCCAGGCCGTGTTTCTTGTACAGGCCCGTGGCCAGCGCCTGGTAGAAGCCGCCGTGCTCGGCCTGGGCGTACCAGTTGGTCATATAGGTGAACTTCTCCTGCGCCTGCGCGGTGCCCAGGGCACCAAGAGCGAGCAGGGCGGCTGCACCAAGTTGGGAAAGGCGGGAAGCAGTCTTCATCATGGCAATACTCCGAGAGGGGCAGGGCAGAGGCGGAACGGGAAAGGATTCGCAGGTTTCAGGCCAGCGCCGAGGAAGTCTCGACATGGCCCGTATGGTTGGCGCGGCCCCAGGTGGGCTCGGGTCGCGCCGCCCATTGCAGCTGGTGCAGCTCGGTGATGGCCGCGGCCCAGCTCACGGCCAGCGATTCGAGAATCGCCAGGCCCTGTTCGGCGGTCGCGGGCAGCGGGTCGCCGATGATTCCGCTGGCGCCGAAGTCGCGCGCGCTCCAGGCGCAGGCGGGGCGGCCGTCGGGCGACAGCAGCGGCGAGTCAAACACCGGCGGGTAGTTGGTCACGGCGCGCTCCATGTGCACGGTGTCGGGCGCGAGCGCCAGCATCAGCGCGGTCTCGGCATGGCCGGCATGCATGGCCAGCTTCTTCTCGGTGTCCGAGAGGTATTTGCCGGCGACATGCGGCACGCGCCAGGTGAAGCTGGGCACGACAATGAAGTCGCCGTGGCGCAGGCGCAGTTCGCGCGCACACATCTCCATCACCTGGGGCTGGCCGCCGTGGCCGTTGACGAACAGCAGCTTGCGAAAGCCCGCGCGGTAGACCGACTCGCCGATCTCGTTCATCGTTGCCAGCAGCGTCTCGCCGCTGAGCGTCACCGTGCCCGGAAAGTGCAGATGCTCCTCCGACTTGCCGTAGGTGATCGGCGCCATCGCGAACGCCGGCACATGGGCGGGCAGGCGCGCCATCGCGTGGCCGACGACGCCGGCGCTGATCACCGTGTCTACGGCGCAGGGCAGGTGCGGGCCGTGCTGTTCGGTGGCGCCCGTCGCCAGCACGATCACGGTGTTTTCCTTGTCGGGCAGATCGGCGATCTCGGTCCAGCTCAGGTAGGGCAGATAGCGGTGGGGCGGGGTGTAGCCGTGCAGCATGGGATGGGTCTTTCTTGGGGTTTTCAGCGCTGGGGCAGCCAGGCCGTGGCCTCGACTTCGATCAGGATTTCGGGCGTGGGCAGCATGGCGCTGACCTCGACCACGGTGGAGGCCGGCGGCTCGCCGGGGAAGAACAGCTTGCGCACCCGGCTGTATTGCGGGAAGTGGTCCAGGTTCCTGAAGTACTGCACCAGCTTGATCACGTCCGACATCTGGCCGCCCGCGGCCTCGATGGTCAGGCGTATGCGGTCCAGCACATACCAGCTTTGCGCCAGGATCGGGCCTTCCTTGATGTCGCTGCTGAACTCGCCGCTGCGGCCGATCAGCGTCGCGGCGTCCTCGGGAATGTCGGCATAGCCATGCACGATGCGGCCGGCCGCGGGATCGACGGCAATGATTCCCGAGAGAAACACCATGTCGCCCGCGCGCCGCCAGGCCGCGTAGCGCGCCAGCGGTTGGGCAATTCCGGGTGGGTTGGCGCTCATGCGAGGCTCCTTGCAAGTGGGGAAATCGAAGGGGAGGCGGTGAACCAGGCGGCATTTGCCTGGCCGCTCGCGAGCCGGCCCTGGCGCAGCACCAGGCGCGATTGCGCGCGCGAGGGAAAGCCGCAGGCATCGGCCTGGTGGAAGACGATCAGGTCGGCGCTGCTGCCAGCCTGCAGCGGCAGCGCCGGCGCGCCGCGGCGCAGCCAGTCGGCGCGGCACAGCGCTTGCGACCAGCGGTCGAAAGGCGCGTCCAGCTGCGCGGCCAAAACGCCCGTGGCCAGGGCTTCGAGCGGATCGAAGCTGCCCACGGGGCAGAACGGGTCCTGCACGTTGTCGCTGGCAATGAGCAGCGGAATGCCGCGCGCCTGCGCTTCCTTGACCAGCGTGAGCCCGCGCTGGCGCGGCGTGCGCCCGGTCACCGCGTCCTGCAGCAGCAAATTGGTGATGGGCAGCGTGACCAGCGTGATCGGGCATTGCGCGACGGCGTCCAGCGTCGCCAGCGCCGTGGCTTCGGGCTGCGCGGCCAGCGCGCAGTTGTGGCCGCAGACCACATGGCCGTCGAAGCGCAGTTCCTGCAGCAGCGCGGCCGTGGTCGCCAGGCCCTGGGCGGCGGGCTGCAGTTCCTCATCGACATGCAGATCGACATTCAGGCCATGGATTTGCGCCGCCTCGAACAGATGGCGCAGCGCCTGGGGATTCCAGTTGGTCGAATGCACAAAGCCGCCGAGCAGCGCGCCCGGGCCGCTTTCGGCCACGCTGCGCGCCAGGCGCAGCGCGGTATCGCGCTCGGCAAACAGGTGCAGCGGAATCAGCGCCACGCGCTCGAGCACCAGGCGGCCGGCCCATTCCTGGGCAAGTTCGCGCAATACGTTCCAGGCCAGCGGCTGGGCCTGGGGCTCCCACCAGTCGCAGTGGGTGCGCAGGTGCACCGTGCCGGCTTCATGGGCCCACTGCAGCGCGCGGCTGGCGCGCGCACGCACGTCGGCTGGCGTCCAGCTGCGGCGGTCGACCATCATCGCGTCAATGGCGCCCAGCAGGCCGGGCTGCACGGAACCCATGCGCGCCAGCGTGAAGGCCTTGTCCAGATGCGTGTGGGCATCGACCAGGCCGGGCAGCACCGGCGCGCCCGCGAGGTTCCAGGCCGTGCCCGCGGGCGGCGTGAATTGCGCGTCGTGCGGCGCCAGGCCCAGTACCCGGCCCTGGGCCAGGTGCAGGTCGGCCAGCGCGGGCCGGCCGCCATGCTCGGGCCACTGCGCGGGCAGCAGCCAGCGCGGCAGGCGCGCGGCAAGAAGATGTTGGGGAGCGTGCATGTCGAGTCCTTCAGGCAAAGCGCGCCATGGCCTCGCCCACGCGCGCCTTGAAGGCCTCGAGGCGCTGCGGCGTGGCGACGTTCAGGTGGTAGCAGGCGTGGTAGTCGACGCGCGCCTTGCCGCCCGTGAGCAGGCGCAGATAGCGCGTCACCGACTTGCGCGGCGGGTCGCCCATCAGCAGCGCGGTCCAGCGCGGCCGGCCATAGGTGACCACGGCCGAGATGCGCTTGAGGTGCGTGAGCGCGGGCTTGACGTTTTGCGGGTCGCTGATGTCAAAGGCCACGCCGGGCATCAGCACGCGGTCGAAAAAGCCCTTGAGCATGGCCGGCATGCCGAAGCACCAGGTGGGAAAGCAGAACACCACGGCCTCGGCGCGCAGCAGCCGGTCCACGTAGCCCTGCACCGGCAGGCGGTTGCCGGGCACCTCGTGGTAGCCCAGGCGCTCGGCGCGGCTGAGCACCGGATTGAAGTCCTCGGCGTACAGGTCGCAGTCGTCGACTTCATGCCCGGCGCTGCGCAGGTTGAGCAGCACTTCGGTATGCAGCGCCGCCTGGTAGCTGGTCTCGACCGGATGGCAATAGATCACAAGAACGCGCATCGCCGCTCCTCAGAGATCGAGCGTCAGTGCCGGGCCGTGGCTGCGTGCGCAGCAGACCGCGACATGGGTGCGCCGCTCCTCGGCGCTCAGGCAGCTGTCGCGGTGCTCGGGCGCGCCATCGAGCCAGCGCGTGACGCAGGTGCCGCACACGCCTTGCTCGCACAGCGTGTCGATGGCGATGCCGGCGAGCTGCAGCACATCGGCCATGCTTTCGCCGGGCGCTACGCGTAGGCGCAACTGGCTGCGCGCCAGCACCAGTTCAAAGGCGTGTTCGCTGGCGCAGGACAAAGGGGCAGGGGCGGTGATTTGCATTTTTGACCATTTGATTTGATCGAACGGTCAAACTATTGCAAATGCTGTGCCAGCCTGCTCCCCTCTCTGAGCGGGGCGGCAGCGCGACCCGGGTGCCCGCGAACGTGCAGGCCGTGCTTATTCTGGTGCGAGCCCGCAGCCCAGCAGCACAAAAGTGGTGAGCTCGCGCATGATGGGTTCGCGGTCAATGGCGGCGTCGGGCGCGACGCCCAGCATGATGTGCACCTGCACGCCGTAGTCGGCGTAGTGCTGGGTCATTCCCCAGATCTGCATCAGCAGCACCGTGGGATCGAGCGCGCGCATGCGGCCTTCGGCAATCCAGCGGTTGATCAGTTCGACCTTCTGCTGCGTGGACTTCACGGCCACGGGCCAGTACTTGCCCAGGTTGCGCCCGCCGCCCAGCACCTCGGACGTGAAGATGCGCGACAGCCCCGGGTTGTCGAGCGCGTAGTCGAGCTTCTTGCGCACATAGCCGCTGAGCACCGTGCGCGGGTCGTCGCTGTCGACATCGAACACAAAGGCGCTGGACCAGCCGTTGAGCACCGAATACAGCAACTCCTCGTAAAGCTCTTCCTTGCTGCTGATGTAATAGTGCAGCTGGGGCTTGGTCAGGCCCGCGCGCTCGGCAATGGCCTTGGTCGAGGCGCCCTTGAAGCCGTGGCGGCTGAACTCGGCAATGGCCGCCTCGCGGATCGCGCCCAGGATGCGTTCACGCCCTTGCTTGGCGCGGCTGGTGAGCGCGCCGGCGGGCGCGCTGTCTTCGGGTTCTATCATGGGCAGGCCGGTGGAGAGCAACGCTGCCGATTCTGCCTGCATCAGGCTTTCCAGAAGCCGATATGGGGAACGCTGGCTTCCTCTATCATCGTCGGGCCCAGGCACTCGATCTCGTGCGGCGAGGCCGCGAACACGTCGCGGCAGGACAGCTCGGCGTCGCGCTGCTCGGCATGCTCGCCGCGAAAAACGCGCAGGCGCACGGCATCGATGCCGAACACCACCCGGCCTATGCCCGACCAGAAGATCGCGCCCGCGCACATCACGCAGGGCTCGGCCGACGAATACAGCGTGGCCTGGGCCAGCACGTCGCGCGCCACGCGCGGGCTCAGCTGGCGCACGGCATTGGTCTCGGCATGGCCCGTGCAGTCGCCGGTCTCGGTGGTATTGCAATAGGCTTCGGCCAGCAGCTTGCCGTCGGCATCGACGACCACCGCGCCAAACGGCCGGTTGCCGCGCGCGCGCGCCGTGGCCGACAAGGCAATGGCCTGGCGCAGATAGCGGCCGTCGGTGTCGCCTACGGGCGTGGGTTCTTCAAGAAAATCAGGGCTGGCAAACATGAGTGCGGGCATGGCGGTCTCCGGCGTTGAGGAAAGCGCAGGCAGGGCTGCGGCGGTCTGCGCCATGCACTTTGCATGCCAGGCAGGCACCGTTCTTGCTTGGCTTTTGCCAGGAGTAGAAGCGTTCACTGTGCGGTCCATGGGGCCTGGCCAGCCGGAAATTGCTCCTGAAGCCCGCATGCCCTGGCTTCAGGAAAAGCCGGATGGCGCGCGCGCCTGTCCGGCTGGCTGAAGCCGGGAGCGGGAAGACTTTTGTTTGACTTCCATCTTCTGGAGAACCGCATGACCACCGCCACCTACGACCTGACCGAGCTGCAGAAGGAAACGCGCATGGGCGCGCTGGGCTCGGAAAGCAGCCGCCGCGAAATCCGCCGCATCGATCTTTCCGACTTCGCCGCGCGCAAGGTCGAGATTGCCGAGCAACTCTGGGACGCCGCCGTCGATGTCGGCTTCTTCCAGGTCGTGAACCACGGCATCGCGCTGGACGACGTGCACCACGCGTTTGCCATGACCGAGCGCTTCTTCGCGCTGCCCGATGCCGTCAAGGCCCAATACCCTTTGAAGAAGGCGCTCAACGTCGGCTGGGAAAGCCGCGCCCAGGTGCGGCCGTCGACGGGAACGCCCGACCAGAAGGAGTCCTACCAGATCACGCGCCCGCACATGCAGGGCCTGTGGCCCAGCGAGGAGGAGCTGGCGGGCTTCCAGGCCACCATGCTGGCTTTCGAAGGCCAATGCTGGCAGGTGGCAATGCAGGTGCTGTCGTGCTTTGCCTGGAAGCTGGGCTTTGACGACGGCTTCTTCCTGCGCGCCCATGACCCGGCGCAAGCCAGCTACCAGAGCACCCTGCGCCTGCTGCACTACTTCGCCACGCCGCCCGAGCAGCAGGCCAATCTGGGCCTGTGGCGCGCCGGCGCGCACACCGACTTCGACTGCCTGAGCCTGCTGTTCCAGCGCCAGGGCCAGGGCGGGCTGCAGGTCTGCCCGGGCAAGGAAATGGAAAGCCAGGAGTGGACTTCGGTGCAGCCCGATGAAAAGGCCATCACCTGCAATATCGGCGACATGCTGATGCGCTGGAGCGACGACCAGCTGCCGTCGAACTTCCACCGCGTGAAGAACCCGCTGCCCGGCGAATACATGGGCCCGCGCTACAGCATGGCGTTCTTCGCCCAGGCCAACCGCGATGCCATCATCGAAGGCCCGGGCCGCAAGTACCCGCCGATTGCCGCGGGCGACTACCTGAACCAGCGCGTGGCGGCGAACTTCAAGGCGTACTGAAAGGCGCGCGAGCGCGCGACTTTCATCGCGCGGCGCGTCGTCAGGCGACGGCGCCGGCTTCGGCCAGCGTCGGGTAGTCGGTGTAGCCTTGCGCGCCGCCGCCATAAAGCGTCTTGGGATCGAGCGCCGCCAGCGGCGCGCCGGTCTGCAGGCGTTCGACCAGATCGGGGTTGGCAATGAACG
>NZ_JAVWWA010000033.1:39599-43814 GCF_036666375.1 Comamonas sp.
GCCAGCGGCGCGCCGGTCTGCAGGCGTTCGACCAGATCGGGGTTGGCAATGAACGGCCGGCCGAACGCAAACAGGTCGGCCTTGTCTTCGGCCAGGCGCTTGGAAGCCAGTTCCAGGTCATAGCCGTTGTTGGCCATGTAGGTGTTGCGAAAGCGCTTGCGCAGGCTCGCGTAGTCAAACGGCGCGACATCGCGCGGCCCGCCGGTCGCGCCCTCGACCACATGCAGGTAGACCAGGTCCAGCGCGTCCAGGCCGTCGACGATATGGTCGAACTGCGCTTGGGGCTCGCTGCAGCTGATGCCGTTGGCCGGCGACACCGGCGAGATGCGAATGCCCGTGCGCTTGGCGCCGATCTCGCCCACGACGGCGGCCGCGACTTCGAGCATCAGGCGCGCGCGGTTCTCGATCGAGCCGCCATAGGCATCGGTGCGCTGGTTGGCGCCGTCCTTGGCGAACTGGTCAAGCAGATAGCCGTTGGCGCCATGGATCTCGACGCCGTCAAAGCCCGCGGCAATGGCGTTGGCCGCGGCATGGCGGAAATCGTTGACTATGCCCGGCAGTTCGCGCAGCTCGAGCGCGCGCGGCGCTGAGACTTCCTCGAAGCGGTTGTTGACAAAGGTCTTGCCCTGGGCGCGGATGGCCGAAGGCGCGACCGGCGCGGCGCCGCCGGCCTGCAGATCGACATGCGAGATGCGTCCCACATGCCACAGCTGCAGGAAGATGTGGCCGCCCTTGGCGTGCACCGCATCGGTGACCTTGCGCCAGCCCGCGATCTGCGCGGGCGTGTAGATGCCGGGCGTGTCCTGGTAGCCCTGGCCCTGCTGCGAGATCTGCGAGGCTTCGGAGATCAGCAGGCCCGCGGAGGCGCGCTGGCTGTAGTAGGTGGCGGCGAGATCGCTGGGAACGAAACCCGCGCCCGCGCGGTTGCGCGTCAGCGGCGCGAGCACGATGCGGTTGGCGAGCGTCAGCGCACCGAGGGAATAGGGCTGGAACAAACGGCTGTCGGACATGCTTCTTTCCTTGGGGTAGGTAAACAGGCGGCTGCGCGCCGCCGCAGAGGGTAGGGAGTGTTTATTGCGCGGCGGCGTCGTCGTCGAAACAGGCGATGCCGTCATCGAGCAGTTCGTGCAGCGCGGCGACGCGCTCCACGCCCAGGCGTTCATTCAGTGCGAGCTGCGCGAGCTTCCAGGCGCGCTGGCCTTCGACGCGCTTGGCGCGGCCGGCGTCGGTGATTTCCACCAGCCGGCTGCGCGCGTCTTCTCCCGCCCCGATGCGCAGCCAGCCCTGGGCGACCAGGGGCTGCATGTTGCGCGTGAGCGTGGAGGCATCCATCTGCATGCTGCGCGCCAGATCGCCGGGGCGTATGGGCCCTAGCCTCTCCACATGCGACAGCAGCGAGTACTGCGTGGTCTTGAGCCCGGCCGCCGCGGTGTAGTGGTCGTAATGGCGCGTGACCAGCCGGGTCAGCTGGCGCAGCTTCAGATTGGTGCAGCCTTTTGGAGTGTTCATCTGCTATATTGTACTTGCAATGTTTGTATATACAATGATTTGACAAGGAGCATGTGATGGAGATGGTAATGGACCCTGTTGTTGCGCGCTGGACGGCGCAGGAAATCGAAGTGCGCTCGCGCCTGAACGTCGATGCCGGCGCGCCCGCATCGCTGGCCGGACTCACGGGAATGGAGCTGTTTGCCGCGATCTTCGCCGGCGATATCCCGCCCGCGCCCATAGGCCTCACGCTCGACTTCATTCCCATCCACATGGAGCCCGGCGTCGCGGTGTTCCAGGGCCGGCCGCAGCGCAAGCATTACAACCCGCTGGGCAGCGTGCATGGCGGCTGGTTTGCCACGCTGCTGGACTCGGCCGTGGGCTGCGCCGTGCACACGCTGCTGCCCGCGGGCAAGGGCTTCACCACGCTGGAGCTCAAGGTCAACATGGTGCGCGCCTTGAACGACCGCGTGCCGCTGGTGCGCGCCGAAGGCAAGGTGATTCACCAGGGCCGCCAGGTCGCCACGGCCGAAGGCCGCATCGTGGGCCCCGACGGCAAGCTCTACGCGCATGCGACCACGACCTGCCTGATCTTCGATGTGCCCGCCAACGCCCAGGAGTCCGTCCATGTCCGCCAATGATCGCGCGCTTTCCTATCTTGACGACCTGGAGCCGGGGCAGCGCTTTGTCGGCAGCGCGCGCCTGCGCGTCGACGAGGAGCGCATCAAGTCCTTTGCCGCCGAGTTCGATCCCCAGCCTTTTCATCTTGACGACGAAGCCGCGCGCGCGACGCTGTTTCGCGGCCTGGCCGCCAGCGGCTGGCACACGGCGGCCGTGACCATGCGTCTGCTTGTGAGCCATGATTTTCCGCTCGCGGGCGGCATCATAGGCGCGGGCTTCGACGAGCTGCGCTGGCCGCTGCCGGTGCGCCCCGGCGACACGCTGCGCGTGGAATGCGAAGTGCTGGAAGTGCGGCCTTCGAAGTCGCGCCCCGAGCAGGGCCTGATCAAACTGCGCACCACGACGTTCAACCAGCATGACCAGCCGGTGCAGATTTCGGTCGGAAATCTGGTGGTGCCGCGGCGTGCGCCCTGAGCAGGAAAGGCAAACTCCGCACTTGCGTTTGCCCTGTCGAAGGGCGTTTGAGCCCAAGCGACATGCGGGTGCGCGAGCGCCCATGAAAAAAGCCATCCCTGAGGATGGCTTTTTGCTGTGCCTTGAAGGCGCGTCGCTTAGAGCGAGTCGATGAAGCTGCGCAGCTTGTCCGAACGCGAAGGGTGCTTGAGCTTGCGCAAGGCCTTGGCTTCGATCTGGCGGATGCGTTCACGCGTCACGTCGAACTGCTTGCCCACTTCTTCCAGCGTGTGGTCGGTGGACATTTCAATGCCGAAGCGCATGCGCAGCACCTTGGCTTCGCGCGGCGTCAGGCCGTCGAGGATGTCCTTGACCACGTCGCGCAGACCGGCCTGCATGGCGGCATCGATGGGGGCGGTGTTGGCACCGTCCTCGATGAAGTCGCCCAGGTGGCTGTCGTCGTCGTCGCCGATGGGCGTTTCCATGGAGATCGGCTCCTTGGCGATCTTCATGATCTTGCGGATCTTGTCCTCGGGGATCTCCATCTTCGCGGCCAGGATGGACGCATCGGGCTCGAAGCCGAACTCCTGCAGATGCTGGCGGCTGATGCGGTTCATCTTGTTGATGGTCTCGATCATGTGCACCGGAATCCGGATGGTGCGTGCCTGGTCGGCAATCGAGCGCGTGATGGCCTGGCGGATCCACCACGTGGCATAGGTCGAGAACTTGTAGCCGCGACGGTATTCGAACTTGTCCACGGCCTTCATCAGACCGATGTTGCCTTCCTGGATCAAGTCCAGGAACTGCAGGCCGCGGTTGGTGTACTTCTTCGCGATGGAGATCACCAGGCGCAGGTTGGCCTCGATCATTTCCTTCTTGGCATCGCGCGACGCACGTTCGCCGTCGTTCATGCGCTTGTTGATGTCCTTGAGGCCTGGCAGGGGCACGACAACGCGCGTCTGCAGGTCGATCAGGTTCTGCTGCAATTCCTGCACGGGCGGGATGTTGCGCTCGAGGATGACGCTCCACGACTTGTTCGACGCGGCCTGCTTGACCACCCATTCGAGGTTCAGCAGGTTGGCCGGGAATTCCTTGATGAAGGTCTCCTGGGGCATGCCGCACTTGTCGACGATGATACGGCGCAGTTCGCGTTCCTTCTTGCGCACGTCGTCGACCTGGGCGCGCACCAGGTCGCACAGCTTCTCGATGGTCTTGGCCGTGAAGCGGATGGTCATCAGCTCTTCGGTCAGCGCGGCCTGCACCTTCATGTACGCAGGAGTGCCGTAGCCTTCCTTGTCGTAGATCTTGTGCATCTTCTCGAACAGCTCGCGCATCTTGTCGAAGCGCGACAGGGCGTCGTTCTTGAGTTCTTCGAGCTTCTTGGTCAGCGCCTTGGAGCCGCCCTTGCCGTCGTCGTCGTCTTCTTCGTCGAATTCGTCGAAGTCTTCCTCGGCCACGTAATCGTCGGCTTCGTTGGGGTTGGAGAAACCGTCAACGATGGTCGAGATCACCACCTTGCCGCTGCGGATTTCCTCGGACATGTTGAGGATTTCGGCAATCGTCGCGGGCGAGGCGCTGATGGCCTGCATCATGTCCTGCAGGCCGCCTTCGATGCGCTTGGCGATTTCAATTTCGCCTTCGCGCGTCAGCAGC
>NZ_JAVWWA010000034.1:0-6020 GCF_036666375.1 Comamonas sp.
CACGGGCCTTTTCTTCAGGCGCCTTGTCGATTTCGTCGTACTTCTTGGCTTCGCCGCCGAACTTGGCCGACAGAACGGTAGCGATAGCAGCCGTCAGGGTTGTCTTGCCGTGGTCAACGTGACCGATGGTGCCCACGTTGACGTGGGGCTTGGTGCGTTCGAACTTACCTTTTGCCATGAGATTTCTCCAAAAGAGCAAAACCTGTGTGATGTTTAACGTCTGCATCGAATTGCTGATTCCCCCCGCACAGGAAACAGGGGGGCACTCAATCGCAGACCTGGCAAGCCCGCCGGCCATCCTTGCGGACAGCAGACGGGCAAAAACCTATTTTACTTCGTACGAGCAGCCATGATGGCTTCCGAAACGTTACGGGGAGCTTCAGCGTAGTGCTTGAACTCCATCGTGTAGGTAGCGCGACCTTGCGTTGCCGAGCGCAGCGAGGTGGCGTAACCGAACATTTCCGACAGTGGGACTTCGGCCTTGATGGCCTTGCCGCCACCGACCATGTCGTCCATGCCCTGGACCATGCCGCGACGCGAGGACAGATCGCCCATCACGGTACCGGCGTAATCTTCGGGAGTTTCCACTTCCACGGACATCATGGGTTCCAGGATCACGGGGTTGGCCTTGCGGCAACCTTCCTTGAAACCGAAGATGGCAGCCATCTTGAACGCGAGTTCGTTCGAGTCCACATCGTGGTACGAACCGAAGTGCAGCGTGACCTTGACGTCGACCACGGGGTAGCCGGCCAGCACGCCTTGCGTGACAGCTTCGTTGATACCCTTTTCGACCGCTGGGATGAATTCGCGCGGAACCACACCACCCTTGATCGCGTCGACGAACTCGATGCCCTTGCCGGCTTCGTTGGGTTCGATCTTCAGCACCACGTGACCGTACTGACCCTTACCGCCCGACTGACGCACGAACTTGCCTTCGGCATCTTCGACGGTCTTGCGGATGGTTTCGCGGTAAGCCACTTGTGGCTTGCCGACGTTGGCTTCAACGCCGAATTCGCGCTTCATGCGGTCGACAATGATTTCCAGGTGCAGCTCGCCCATACCGGCGATGATGGTCTGACCCGATTCTTCGTCGGAACGCACGCGGAACGACGGATCTTCAGCGGCCAGGCGCGACAGGGCGATGCCCATCTTTTCCTGGTCGGCCTTGGTCTTGGGTTCCACAGCCTGGGCAATCACGGGCTCGGGGAAGACCATGCGTTCCAGGATGATGGGGTCGTTGATGTCGGCCAGCGTTTCGCCGGTCGTCACGTCCTTCAGGCCCACGCAGGCAGCGATGTCGCCGGCGCGAATTTCTTCGACTTCCAGGCGTTCGTTGGCATGCATCTGCACGATACGGCCGATACGTTCCTTCTTGCCCTTGACCGCGTTCAGGACGGTGTCGCCCTTGGTCAAGACGCCCGAGTAAACGCGCACGAAGGTCAACTGGCCCACGAACGGGTCGGTCATCAGCTTGAACGCCAGCGCAGCGAACTTCTCGCTGTCGTCGGCCTTGCGGGTCAGCTTCTTTTCTTCGTTCTCGGGATCGGTACCTTCGATAGCAGGCACTTCCACGGGAGCGGGCAGGAACTGGATCACGGCGTCGAGCATGCGCTGCACGCCCTTGTTCTTGAAGGCCGAGCCGCACAGCATGGGCTGGATTTCAACAGCCAGGGTACGCGTGCGCAGGCCGCTCATGATTTCCTCTTCGGAGAGCGTGCCCTCTTCCAAGTACTTGTTCATCAGCTCTTCGCTGGCTTCAGCCGCGGCTTCGACCATCTTTTCGCGCCACTCGTTCGCCACGTCGATCAGGTCGGCGGGGATTTCGCGGTATTCGAACTTCATGCCCTGCGACTTTTCGTCCCAGTAGATGGCCTTCATCTTGACCAGATCGACCACGCCTTCGAAGTTGTCTTCGGCGCCGATTGGCACGACGATTGGCACGGGCGAAGCCTTCAGGCGCAGCTTCATCTGCTCGACGACCTTGAAGAAGTTGGCACCGGTACGGTCCATCTTGTTCACGAAGGCCAGGCGAGGAACCTTGTACTTGTTGGCTTGGCGCCACACGGTTTCCGACTGAGGCTGCACGCCGCCCACGGCGCAGTACACCATGCAGGCGCCGTCCAGCACGCGCATCGAGCGCTCGACTTCAATCGTGAAGTCAACGTGGCCGGGGGTGTCGATGATGTTGAAGCGGTGCTCGGGGAACGAGTGGTCCATGCCCGACCAGAAGCAGGTCGTGGCAGCGGAAGTGATCGTGATGCCGCGCTCTTGCTCTTGCTCCATCCAGTCCATGGTGGCAGCGCCATCGTGCACTTCGCCCAGCTTGTGGTTCACGCCGGTATAGAACAGGATACGCTCGGTGGTGGTTGTCTTACCTGCGTCGATGTGAGCGGAAATACCGATGTTGCGGTAGCGCTCAATGGGGGTCTTGCGAGCCATGGTGGATCCTTAATTGATCATCTGGAGAATCACTGCCACTCCAACAAAGTGGGCAACAGTTAATTTGGGGGCGCTCTGAATCGAGACAAGGCCGCAGGCAAATATTTGCGAGCGGCCCCGTGTCAAGAAAGCGCTAACGCCGTTTAGAAGCGGAAGTGGCTGAAAGCCTTGTTGGCTTCGGCCATACGGTGCACTTCGTCACGCTTCTTCATCGCGCCGCCACGACCTTCGGTCGCTTCCAGCAGCTCGTTGGCCAGGCGTTGAGCCATGGACTTTTCACCGCGCTTGCGAGCGGCTTCCTTGAGCCAGCGCATGGACAGAGCCAGGCGACGGACAGGGCGCACTTCAACAGGCACTTGGTAGTTTGCACCACCCACGCGGCGGGACTTGACTTCCACCATGGGCTTCACGTTGTTGATAGCAACCACGAAGGCTTCCAGAGGATCCTTATCGGGGTGCTTCTTGTGGATCAGTTCCAGGGCGCCATAAATGATGCGCTCTGCAACTGCCTTCTTGCCGCCTTCCATGATCACGTTCATGAATTTGGACAGCTCTACATTGCCGAACTTTGGATCCGGCAGAATTTCACGTTTGGGGACTTCGCGACGACGTGGCATTTTTTACCTCTATCTTTGCTTCAGTTGGCATCTTTTCAGACACCGCGGGGGTCAACAGGACTCCCACTTACTCGACCCACGCAAAACACTTGCGCTTGGGGTCACTACGTTTGAACTACCTGCCCGGCAGGACAAACACCGAAAATCTGTCTACAAAAAGGCTTAGGCCTTCTTGGGACGCTTGGCACCGTACTTGGAGCGCGATTGCTTGCGATCCTTGACGCCTTGCAAGTCGAGCGAACCACGGACGATGTGGTAGCGAACACCTGGCAAATCCTTGACACGACCGCCGCGAACCAGCACGACGCTGTGTTCCTGCAGGTTGTGGCCTTCACCGCCGATGTACGAAATGACCTCGAAACCGTTGGTCAGGCGCACCTTGGCGACCTTACGCAGAGCGGAGTTAGGCTTCTTAGGCGTCGTGGTGTACACACGTGTGCACACGCCGCGGCGCTGTGGAGAGTTTTCCATCGCAGGGCTCTTGGACTTGATCGTTTCGACCGAGCGCCCCTGACGAACGAGCTGGTTAATGGTTGGCATGTATACGTCCCTAAACGTAAAAAACGAAAACGTGAATCCCTTCGGAATTTCCGAAAAGCATTCGACTGTAGCAGCTTGGGCGCATCAAAGCAAGCCGGTCTGCCAGCAGCCCTGAATGCATTGCATGTACTGGGCTGCTGGACAGCTGCATCGAATGCTTACTTTATCCAGAGGCGGATGGCGTCCCAGAGGCGGCCGAAGAAGCCGGCCTGCTCGACGGCTTCCAGCGCCACCAGTGGCACTTCGGCCACAGCCTGGCCGTCCAGCGTGACCTTGAGCGTGCCCATGGACTGGCCCTTGGTGAACGGCGCGATCAGCGGATCCTGGCGCACGACTTCGGTCTTGAGCTTGCCGGCCGAGCCCGCAGGCACGGTCACGACGATGGCGTGCGGCTGGCCGATCTGGATGGTGCCGGCCTGGCCCTTCCACACTTCCGGCGTGGCCACGGGCTGGCCGGCGTCGAACAGCTTGACCGAGTCGAACGCGGTATAGCCCCAGTTCAGCAGCTTCTGGCTTTCGGTGGCGCGCGCATTCGCGCTCGCAGCACCGAGCACGATCGACAACAGGCGGCGCTCGCCCACCTGGGGCATGGTGCGCTTGGCGGTCGACACCAGGCAGTAGCCGGCGGCCGCGGTGTGGCCGGTCTTGAGGCCGTCGACCGTGGGGTCGCGGAACAGCAGCGTGTTGCGGTTGGTGCCGTTGGACGCGGGCGTGCCTTCGTAGTGGTACTGCTTGGTCGCGTAGTAGTGCATGTACTCGGGGAACTCCTGCATCAGGCGCTGGGCCAGGATGGACAGGTCGCGCGCCGTGGTCAGGTGGCCGGGCTCGGTCAGGCCTTCGGGGTTCTTGTAGTTCGTGCCCTTCATGCCCAGGGCCTTGGCCTGTTCATTCATCAGGCGCACGAAGTTTTCCTGCGAACCGCCCACGCCTTCGGCCAGCGCCATGGTGGCGTCGTTGCCCGACTGGACGATCATGCCCTTGATCAGGTCATCGACGGGCACCTGCATCTTGGGGTCGATGAACATGCGCGAACCGGGCATTTTCCAGGCGCGTTCGCTGACCGGGAAGCGCTGCTCGAGCGTGATTTTCTTGGCGCGCAGTGCGTCGAACACCAGATAGCCGGTCATCAGCTTGGTCAGCGAGGCCTGCTCGATGGGCACATCGATGTCCTTGGCGCCCAGGACCTGGTTGGCGGTGACGTCGATCAGCAGGTAGTTGCGCGCGGCGATTTCGGGAGGCTGGGGCTGGCTGATCTGGGCCAGCGCAAATGTGGGCGCCAACGCGGGCGCCATTGCCACGGTAACGGCAATAACACGCAAGGTGTTGAAAATCGGGGTCATGTAAAGCTCGGGGGAATAGCTGAAAAAACGCCCGCCAATGCAGCGAGCGACGAAGCGTGGCTGGCGGCTGCGGCCGCCAACCTGAAGGCGTCACAGACCCGGCAGCAGGTGGCGGACCACCAGGCTCTTGAGCAGCGGCAATTGTCCGTGAAAGAAATGACCGCCTCCGGGGACAACTGTGACAGGGAGTATCTGCGGGCGCGCCCAGTCCATGACCGACGCCAGCTCCACGGTGTCATCGGCTTCGCCATGCACCACCAGCGTGCGCTGCTGCGCCTCGGCGGGCACGGGCGCGACGCTGAAGCGGCTGGTGGCCGTGCCGACCAGCACCGCGCGCTCGACCCGGCCTTCGGGCCAGAGCCGGGCCAGCGCGTGGCTGGTCACGAACGCGCCGAACGAGAAGCCGGCCAGCGCGATCGGGCCTTCGGGCGCGACCTGGCGCACGACTTCCAGCAGATCCTGGAGCTCGCCCTGGCCTGCGTCGTGCGTGCCGGCGCTCGCGCCCACACCACGGAAGTTGAAGCGCACGGCGGTGAAGCCGCTTTGCACGAAGGCACGCGCCAGGGTCTGCACGACCTTGTTGTCCATGGTGCCGCCAAACAGCGGATGGGGGTGGGCGATGACGGCCACACCGCGCAGTGGCTGGCCCGCGTTCAGTACAGCGGCGTCGCGCAGCGCCTCGATGGCGCCGGCGGCGCCCGTCAGGGTCAAGCGTTCAGTCTGGGCGTTCAAGTTCGGATTCCGTGGAAGCGGCGCGTGCCCGGGCAGACGCGCGCCTGAAAAAACAAGGGTTGCTCGGATGGAGTGGGTTTCAGCGGCCAAGTTCCGGCGGTGTGAGCAAACGCTCGACAATCTGCCCGTTCTTCAGATGCGATTCGACGATTTCATCAATGTCGCTGTCGTCGATGAAGGTGTACCAGGTGCCTTCGGGATAGACCACGGCGACCGGGCCACCCGCGCAGCGGTCCAGGCAACCGGCCTTGTTGACGCGCACCTTGCCGGGGCCGGACAGGCCCGCGGCCTTGACCTGGGACTTGCAACGGTCGAATCCGGCCTTGGCGCCGTGCAGCGCGCAGCAGTCCTC
>NZ_JAVWWA010000034.1:6120-42030 GCF_036666375.1 Comamonas sp.
ACCTGGAGCAGCACATAGCCCAGCGTCGCATAGGGCCAGATCCAGCCCAGCCATTGTCCCAGCCCGTAGAAGCGGATGAAGCGGCCCTGCTCCCAGGTCTGCAGCGTCTGCGCAAAATAGGCGCTGGTCGGCGCCTGGTTGAGCAGGCTCAGCTGCCACATCAGCACCAGCAGCAGCACGGCCGCGCAGGCGCGCCCGGGCAGCGCGATCAGCGCCGCGGCCAGCGCCAGCGCGAACCAGATCGCGAGCTGGGCCGGCACGCCAAGCCACTCCCAGGCATGGGCCGGGCCGTAGCTCAGCGCCCATGACAGCGCCGTGGCCGCAATGCCCAGCCCCACGCCCAGCACGGCCAGCACCGCGCGCCGGCCGATATGCGGCACCACGCAGTAGGCCAGCAGGCAGGGTGCAAGCAGACCGAGCAGCTCGCACAGCAGCTCGCCGGCCGGCGACAGCGGCACCAGCGAAGCCTCACGCAGCGGCAGCCATTCAAGGAAAGGCGTGTCTTCGAGCAGCTCGGTCAATGCCGACTCGAGGCGTTCAAAAACCTGGCCCAGGCTGAACGGCACGGCTGCGGGCACCAGCAGCGCCATGGGCCACAGCACCAGCAGCACGATGGCGCCGCGCGCCTGCGCGCTGAACCAGCGCGCGCGAAACACGCTCCAGCGCTCGAGCGCACCCAGGCGTTCGAGCGCCAGCGCGAGCAGCCCGCCTATCAGTGTTCCGCTGGCGTTGAGCACCAGGTCCATGTTCGACGGCACGCGCCGCGGCAGATAGATCTGCAGGAACTCCATCGATGCCGACAGCAGCGTTCCGGCCAGCGCCGCCACGGGCACGGCCGCGCGCGGCATGCCCGAGCGCTGCAAGGCCAGCGCCAGCAGAAAGCCCAGCGGAGCGTAGCCGACGACGTTCATGTTGACGTCGAACCAGGTCCAGTAGGGCGGAGGAATGGTGGCCGTGAAAAACACCCAGGGATTGATGCCCTGGGCCCGCCAGCCCGTGAAAGGAAACAGGCTCGCGAAAAAAATCAGCGCCGAGTAAACGAGCGCCAGTGGCCAGGCAGAAGTCTTGTGCACTGCGCGGCGGCTCCGAGCTTCGCTCAAAAGGGCTTGACGACCACCAGCACGACTGCGGCGACCAGCAGCAGCACCGGCACTTCATTGAACCAGCGGTACCAGCGGTGGCTGCGCTGGTTCACGTCATCGATGAACTTGCGCAGCAGCCGGCCGCACGCATGGTGGTAGCCCAGCGCCAGCAGCACGACGAACAGCTTGGCATGCATCCAGCCGTTGCCCGGGCCGCGGCCTATGCCATAGCCCTGCCACAGCCAAAGGCCCAGCAGCAGCGCCGGCACCGCAAGCAGCGTGGTGAAGCGCATCAGCTTGCGCGCCATCAGGATCAGCCGCTCGCGCTCGGCGACCGAACCCGGAGTGACCATGGCCAGATTCACGAAGATACGCGGCAGATAGAACAGTCCCGCGAACCAGCTCGCAACGAACACGATATGAAAAGCTTTGACCCATAGCATATGCCCAGTGTACGGGCGCGGCCCGCCCCGCCGGCCCGCGCGGGCGCAAAACCGTACGCCAATGCTTGCGCGCTGCCAAGTTGCCAGCCCCGCTGTCGCAGGTTTTGGCGGACCCTGCCCCTGCGGCATGCTGAATGGGGCACAATTTTCCCCATGCATCTTTCCAGCCCTACCCCGTTTCCCATCAACCGCCCGCGTCGTCTGCGCCGCGATCCGTTCACGCGCAATCTGGTGCGAGAGAACCTGGTGACGGCCCACGACCTGATCTATCCGGTGTTCGTGCACGAAGGAACGCAGCGGCGCGAAGCCGTCACGTCCATGCCCGGTGTGGACCGCCTGAGCCTGGACCTGCTGCTGCCCGTGGCCGAGGAATGCGTGCAACTGGGCATCCCGGTGCTGGCGCTGTTTCCGGCCATCGACGCCGCGCTCAAGACGCCCGACGGCAAGGAGGCGCTCAACCCCGACGGCCTGATTCCGCGCGTGGTACGTGCGCTCAAGAAGGAGTTTCCCGACCTGGGCGTGATGACCGATGTGGCGCTGGACCCCTACACCAGCCACGGCCAGGACGGCGTGCTCGACGCCACGGGCTACATCATCAATGACGAGACCGTCGAAATCCTCGTCGGCCAGGCGCTGACCCATGCCGAAGCCGGCGTGGACATCGTCGCGCCCAGCGACATGATGGACGGGCGCATTGGCGCGGTGCGCGAAGCGCTGGAAAACCACGGCCACATCCACACCCGCATCATGGCCTACAGCGCCAAGTACGCAAGCGCGTTCTACGGGCCGTTTCGCGATGCCGTGGGCACGCGCGGCGCGCTCGGCAAGGCCGACAAGAACGTCTACCAGATGGACCCGGGCAACAGCGATGAAGCGCTGCGCGAAGTCGCGCTCGACCTGGCCGAAGGCGCCGACATGGTGATGGTCAAGCCCGGCATGCCGTATCTGGACATCGTGCGCCGCGTCAAGGACGAGTTCAAGGTGCCGACCTTCGCCTACCAGGTCTCGGGCGAGTACGCGATGATCAAGGCGGCCGCGGCCAATGGCTGGCTGGACCACGACGCGGTGATGCTCGAAAGCCTGCTGGCCTTCAAGCGCGCGGGCGCCGATGGCGTGCTCACGTACTTCGCTATCGACGCTGCGAAAAAGCTGCAGCAGCGCTGAGCGAATTCCGGGCCATGCGCACCCTCCACATCGCCGCCACCGGTCCGGCCCAGGACCTGGGCGAGGAGCTGCCGCTGGCCCCGCCGGCGGCCACGGGCTTCTACTGGGTCTCGTGCACGCGCTCCGAGTTCGCGGCCCAGTTGCCTGCGCTGCAGTCGATGCTGCTGCGGCTGTGCCGCGTACCGCTGGTCGACCTGCATGTCTCCGATCTGCTCAACGCCCAGCTGCCGTCGAACTACGACGCGACCTCGCAGTACGACCTGCTGGTGTTCCAGCGGCTGGCCTCGGCCGAAAGCGGCGACGCCGCGCCCGCCGATGCCAGGGCGCTGCACGGCCCGCCGGTGCTCACGCGCATCGTCACGCGGCCCGTGGGCATGGTGGTGTTCGACCAGCTGCTGCTGACCGTTCACCCCGACGACTGCCCGGTGCACGCCTATTTCCTGCTGCGGCTGCTGTCGGAGCAGCCCATAGACGCGCGCGGCGGCCCGGCCAAGCGCACCAACAGCCCGGCCGACCTGATGCTGCGTCTGGTCAACCACATGGTCGATGGCTATCTGGAGCTGCGGCGCGACCTCACGCGCCAGCTCGATCACTGGCAGTCGGCACTGCTCGAGCCCAAGGCGCGGATCTCGAACTGGAGCGCCATTCTCGACGCGCGCCTGGCGCTGCACCAGCTTGACGAGATCTGCGAGGACCAGCGCGCCGCGATCCAGGAATGGATAGAGGCGCTCGACGCCTGGCCCGCCGAGTCCATGCCCACCCTGCAGCGCGAACGCGAACTGCTCAAGGTGCGCTCGCGCGACGTGCTCGAGCATATCGAGCGCGTGGTCCACCATGTGCGCCGCCTCGAGCAAAGCGCCGAGACTGCGGTGCAGATGCATTTCTCGCTGCAGAGCAACCGCGCCAACGACATCATGCGCACGCTGACCACGATCACCGCGGTGTTCCTGCCGCTGAACCTGATTGCCGCAGTGTTCGGCATGAACTTCGAGTTCATTCCGCTGGTGCACAAGCAGGACGGCTTCTGGTGGGCCATGGCGGGCATGGGCGTGGTGTCGCTGGTGCTGATTTCCTACTTCTGGCGCAAGCGCTATCTGGACCGGCTGGAACGCGCGCCGTAGAAATCCTCAGGCCAGATGCCGGTCGAAGAAGGCCAGCGTGCGATCGCGCGCCACCAGCGCACTGCTTTCGTCATAGGCTCCGCGCTGGTCGCAGTTGAAGCCGTGGTCGGCGTCGTACAGATGGATTTCAACTTCAGGGTGGGCCCGGCCGAAGGCCTGGACAGAATCCACCGAGATCCAATGGTCCTGGCGCGCGAAATGCGCGAGCACCGGGCATTGCGGCGCCCGCGCCACTTCGGCCGGCGTGGTCATGCCACCGCCGTAATAGGCGACGGCCGCGGCCAGGCCGGGCAGCGTGCAGGCCGCGCGCCAGGTCATCAGGCCGCCCCAGCAGAAGCCCACGATGCCGACCTTGCCGCCGCTGATCGCCGCGGCATGCGCGATCGCCGCCTGCACTTCTGCCATCGCGCCCGGCGCGGGCAGGGCTTCGGTCGCGGCCTTGAGCGCCATGCCGCGCTCCATGTCGGCCGGCGCATAGCCCAGGTCGACATCGGGCTGCACGCGCGCGAACAGCGACGGCGCCACGGCCACATAGCCGCGCGCCGCGAAGCGCTCGGTCACGGCCTGGATATGACTGTTGACGCCGAAGATCTCCTGCAGCACCACGATGGCGCCACGCACCGGACCTTCAGGCACCGCCACCCACGCGGGGGCGCTGAAACCGTCGGTCGAGGTCAGATTGACAAAACTTCCCATGCTGTGCTCCGTTCGATGTTGGATTGACACGCCGCCGATGGGCGGCAGGTGCTGTAATGGCGCAGCAATGCGCGATCAACGTGCATTTTCACAGGAGACCGCATGCCGCACCAGACGCCAGTTCAGACCGGCCCCATCGAGTTCCGCGGAGGCCCGCACTGATGGACCTCAAACCGCTGATCACGCTGGTGGCCATCGTCAATCCGCTGGCCATCATTCCGTTCTTCATCCACTACACCCAGGGCTTCAGCGACGCCCAGCGGCGCGACACCATACGCACCGCGTCCTTCAGCGCGTTCTGCGTGATCTCGGCCTGCGCGCTGCTCGGACTGCAGGTGCTCGACTTCTTCAACATCTCGCTGCAGAGCTTTCAGGTCGGCGGCGGCCTGCTGCTGCTGATCAGCGCAATGAACATGCTCAACGCGCGCCCGGCCGAAGACCGGCCCAGCGCAGCGACGCTGGAGGCGGGCGTCGAAAAGGCCGCCATGGGCAACAGCATTGCGGTCGTGCCGCTGACCATTCCGCTGCTGACCGGGCCGGCCGCGATGTCGACGGTGGTGATCTACGCCGATCAGGCCAAGGACATCTGGCAACACCTGGCGCTGATAGGCTACGGCGTGGTGGTGGCGCTGGCGACCGCCATCTGCTTTTCGCTGGCGCAGCCGATTGCGCGCGTGCTGGGTCGCACCGGCATCAACGTCATGACCCGGCTGATGGGACTGATACTGGCCGCGCTGGCGGTCGAGGTCATGGCCGGCGGGCTGACCAAGATGTTTCCGGTGCTGGCGATGCGCTAGCCGGAGGTGCGCGCGGCACTGCCCGTGCAGCGCTCCCTGCCCCGGCCCGACAGGGCATTGCAGCGAGCCTGGGCGACCTTGTCGGCATGGGCCGCGCGGGCCGGCCGGCCCTGGGCCAGGCGCTGGCGCCGGGTTTCCAGATCCGCCTTGGCGACTTCGGCCCAGCCGTGGGCCCAGCGCTCACAAAGCTCGGCGGCATCGCCATGGCGGCTTTCACAGTCCTGCATGTCCTCTCTGAACTGCAGGGAAATCCGCCGCTTCGCGGCCATCTGCTCCGACGCCGCCGAACCGAGGGCGGCGCTGCCCAGGGCCGCCAGCGAGGTAAAAACGCACACGCTCAAAAGCACACGCACCTTGCGCAGGGATTGCATAGTTCACTCCTTTTTCTCACCTGCGCGCGCATGGTCATGCGCGAATGCGGATGGGTCCAGGCAATAAATTATCGCAATCGACCAGGATTGATCAATAGCATGCGCAAAGGCTGGGAGGACTTTAGAAGAAGCGCAGCCCAGGCCGCGTAGGGAGAGAACAGGCAAGCGCCGTCAGCAACTGCCTACGCCAAACGGGCACAGGGCCGGATTCAACGCCCCAGTTGCTGCAGCCAGGCCTGCATGTCGGCCACGACCTTGTCGGTCGCCTGGGTCAGCGCGCGCACGCCGCTGGCCGCGTCGGCGCCGGCCGCGGGCTGCTGCGCGATGAAGGTCGTCTGCCCCAGCAGCACATCGCCCTGCGGCTGCCGGTCGACGAGCGAAGCGCGCAGCCGCACCCAGCCCACGCTCTCCTGCGCCGACAGGAACACATGGCTGAATTCCTCCAGCTCGACCTTGAGCACCGCGGGCGACTGGCCCTGCACCTTGGGCTGGGCCGTGCCGTCGCCGCCCAGCAGCACGGCGCGGTCGCGGCCCAGGCCGCTGCTCAGGCGCTGCTGCACCAGTTGCACGGGCGGCCGCGTCCAGCGCGCGAGCTGATAAGGGCGCACCACCTGGGCATCGGCATAGGCCAGACGGTAGAGCACGGAAGTTTCGGAGTCGCGCAGGCCAGGCGCTTCGACTTCGGCCAGCGCGATCGCCGGGCGCTGGGCCTGGGACGCGGGCGCAGCGGCGACAGGCTCGGGGCCGAAGTCGTAGCGCACGGGCTGGGCGGGCGGCTTGGGCAGCACCGAGCAGCCTGCAAGCCACAGGCAGGCGACGGAAACGGCAAGCCGCAGGGCGTTGGTGCGCGCAGTCGCGAACGAAGAAACGGACATGGCGGATTCCTAAGGCGTGGGGGTGGGGGCCGCAAAACCGGGTTCGCCGGGGCCGGGGACGGCGTTGCCGCTGCCGTAGATCACCGATTGCGGGTTGTCGCTGAAGCCGCCCGCGGCGGCGCCGAGCTGGCGCGCGGCGCGCGACACGTCGTCGGCGGCGCGGCTCACATGGGGCAAGGTGGTGCGGCCCAGGCCGTCGGCGGCGCGCACCAGCGCCTGCGTGCCGGTGGCGATCTGTTCCAGCGGCCCATCGGGCGCATTGATGCGCTGCACGGTCTGGCCCAGATCATTGGCGACCGCGGCCGTGCTCTTGCCGGCCTGGTCCAGCGACTGCAGGGCCTTGCGCGCGTCGGCCGTGAGCGCGGGAATATCGGCCAGCGCCGGATCGAGCCTGCTGCTGAGCGTCTGCTGCACGCCGGCCGTGAGATCGCGCACGCCGGCAGCGGCGCCGGCAATGTTCTCCAGCGCGCTGCTGAAGCGCTGCTGGTTTTCGTCGCCCAGCATGTCGTTGAGCCGGCGCGTGACTTCATCGACGCGGCCCAGCAGCGCCGGACCCTGGTCGGCGAGCATGCTCAGCGGCGAGGATTTGAGCCACAGGCGCGGCAGGCCGCTGGCGCCCGGCGGCAGCTGCGGCTGGGGTTCGGCCGCGTCGTCGAGCTGCACATGGGCCAGGCCGGTGACGCCCTGGTAGCCGAGAACGGCAAAGGTGGTGGGCGAAATCGGCGTTTCCGTGCCCACGGCAATGCGTATCAGCACATTGCCCGCGGCCTGGGGATCGAAGCCGATGTGCACCACCTTGCCCACGGGCACGCCCTTGTAGCGCACGGCGGCCTGGGGCTGCAGGCCGCCAATGCCGTCCTTGGTGGTCAGTTCGTACTGGTTGTACTGGCTGCGGTCCCGGGTCAGCCACATCGAGAGGCCGGCGAGCAATGCCGCCACCAGCACCACGAACAGCCCGGCCGCCATGGCATGCGACTTGTTTTCCATCAGGTTTCTCCTGCGACCGCGTGGTCGCTGCTCAGGGGCGCCATGGCACGCCGGCCCCGCTCTCCCCGGAAAAAGGTTTCGATAAAGGGATGGTCATAGTCCGCGACTTCGCGCGGCGGCCCCGTGACCAGCACTTTCTTCTCGGCCAGAACGGCCACGCGCGAGGACAGTGCGAACAAGGTGTCGAGGTCATGGGTCACCATGACCAGCGTCAGCCCCAGCGCCGCGTGCAGCTCGCGCAGCAGCGCGCAGAACTCGTCGGCGCTCGTGGGATCGAGCCCGGCCGTGGGTTCGTCGAGCAGCAGCAGCGGCGGATCCATGATCAGCGCGCGCGCCAGCGCCACACGCTTGATCATGCCGCCCGAGAGGTCGGACGGCATGCGCGTCGCGTGCTCGGGCTTGAGCCCGACCATCTGCAGCTTGACCAGCGCCGCGTCGCGGATCAGGTCGTCGGGCAGGCTGCCCTGCTCGCGCAGCGCAAAGGCGATGTTGTCGAGCACGCTGAACGCCGAGAACAACGCGCCGTGCTGAAACAGCATGCCCACACGGCTGGCCGCGCCCTCGCGCCCCATTTCGGACGCCGGCCGGCCCAGCACTTCGACCGTGCCCTTGGTCGGCGCCAGCAGTCCCAGCATCTGGCGCAGCAGCACGGTCTTGCCCGTGCCCGAGCCACCGACGATGGACAGCATCTCGCCGCGCTCGACCACCAGGTCCAGGTCCTGGTGCACGGCAAACGCCTTGTCGCCCTGGCCGAAAACGCTCCACAGCCCTTCGATGCGCACCACGGGTGCGGAAGCCGGGGCGTCGGGCGCCGGGGCGTCGGGCGCGTGTTGCGCGCGGGTCGTTTCGGTGCTTGTCATCGCGTCAGATGCCCACGTCTTTGAAAAGAATGGCGAACAGCGCGTCGACGATGATCACCATGGTGATCGCCGACACCACCGACGCCGTCGTGCCCCGGCCCAGGCTCTGGGTGTTGGGCTCGACGCGCAAGCCCCAATGGCAGCCGATCAGCGCGATCAGCACGCCGAACACCATGGACTTGCCCATGGCAAGCCACAGATTGGCCGCGTCCACGGCCGCGGGCAGCGCCTGGGCGAAATAGGCGGGCGTGATGCCCATGGTGATATCTGCGGCCAGCATGCCGCCGGCCAGCGCCGCCAGCGTGGTCCAGACCGCGATCAGCGGCATGGCCAGCGCCAGCGCCAGCGCGCGCGGCAGCACCAGCCGGAAGCCATGGGGAATGCCCATGACCTGCATCGCGTCGAGTTCCTCGTTGACGCGCATCACGCCGATCTGCGCGGTGATCGCCGAGCCCGAACGGCCGGCGACGAGGATTGCGGCCAGCATGGGGCCGAGTTCGCGTATCAGCGAAATGCCCAGGATGTTGACGATGAACGATTCGGCGCCGAACTGGCGCAGCTGCAAGGCCATCAGATAGGCCAGCACCACGCCGATCAGAAAGCCCACGAGCGCTGTGATAGGCAGCGCGGTCGTGCCCATGCTGTAGAGATGGCCCGACACATCGCGCCAGGGTGCGCGTTGCGGACGGCGCAGCATGCGAATGAAGTCAAGCAGCAACTGGCCTATCAGCTCGACCAGTTCCTTGAGGTGGCTGCAGCCCGAAAGCACCAGCACGCCCAGCTGATCGATCTGCTGCAGAGGGTGCCAGGCGGGCGCGGGCGGCTTTTCGCACTGGCTGTACTTTTCGACATGCGCGAGGATTTCGCGCTGGGCGTCGCTGATCTCGCACTGCGCCGGCCACTTTCCGCCCCAATGGCGCCAGAGGATCTGCGCGCCCACATAGTCGAGACGCGCCATGCCGGTCAGATCCCAGACGGAGGCGCCGGACACGGCCTGCAGCTCGCGCTGCAGTCGGCGCCATTGCGCGCGGTCGGCAAAGCTCGCGGCTGTCCAGTCGCCCGTTGTCAGGGCGCGGCCCGAGGCGGAGGAATCGAGCGCAACAGAAGGGGCAAGCGAAGGCGGCATCAAGAGTCAGTGGCGGCGAAATGGAAACCGGGCCGGTCGGCAACCGGCGGCATCCAGTTTTGCACATTACGCAAGCCCCGGCGCGCAGGACGCGACCTCGTTGTGCACTCTAGCGCAAGCGGCTGGGCCGTGGAAGCAAAAAGGCCTGCGTGCTCGAGCGCTCCGCGCGCTTTCCCTATCGACAGGGGGCTGTCTATACGGACAATGGGTCTGAGCCTCTCCAACCCAGCGCCTAGCAACCCGGACCCATGAGCGACACCACTTTCGACTACATCATCATCGGGGGCGGCACGGCCGGCGCCCTGCTGTGCAACCGCCTGAGCGCCGACCGCAGCAAGCGCGTGCTGCTGATCGAGGCCGGGCGCAAGGACGACTACCACTGGATCCACATCCCCGTGGGCTATCTCTACTGCATAGGCAATCCGCGCACCGACTGGCTCTACCAGACCGAAGCCGAGCCCGGACTCAACGGCCGCAGCCTGCGCTATCCGCGCGGCAAGACGCTGGGCGGCTGCAGCAGCATCAACGGCATGATCTACATGCGCGGCCAGGCGCGCGACTATGACCAGTGGGCCCAACTCACGGGCGACGACGCCTGGCGCTGGGAAAACAGCCTGCCGCATTTCATGCGCCACGAAGACCATTGGCGGCTGGACGCGGACGCAAAAACCGATGCTCCTGCCGACGCGCGCTTCAAGGGCCTGCACGGCAACAAGACCAACGGCAGCACGGGCGAGTGGCGCGTGGAGAAGCAGCGCCTGCGCTGGGACATCCTCGACGCGTTTTCGCAGGCCGCGCAGCAAAGCGGCATTCCGGCCAGCGACGACTTCAACGGTGGCGACAACGAAGGCGTGGGCTATTTCGAAGTCAACCAGAAGGCCGGCTGGCGCTGGAACACGGCCAAGGCCTTTCTGCGCCCCGCCTGCTACGGCCGCGCGAATTTCGAGATGTGGACCATGGCCCAGGCGACGCGGCTGATCGTCGAGACCCAGGCCGACGGCAGCCAGCGCTGCACCGGCGTCGAAGTCGCGACCGGCGACGGCCTCGAGACCGTGCACGCGACCTGCGAAGTGCTGGTCTGCGCGGGCGCGATCAATTCGCCGCAGCTGCTGCAGCTGTCGGGCATAGGCCCGGCGGCGCTGCTGCAAAAGCATGGCATTCCCGTGGTCAAGGACCTGCCCGGCGTGGGCGCCAACCTGCAGGACCATCTGCAGATCCGCACGGTGTTCAAGGTGCAGGGCGCGCCCACGCTCAATGTGCTTGCGTCCAGCCTGCTGGGCAAGGCAAGGATAGGCATGGAGTACGCGTTCAAGCGCAGCGGGCCTATGAGCATGGCACCGTCGCAGCTCGGCGCATTCACGCGCAGCCGCCCTGACCTGCCCCACCCCAACCTCGAATACCACGTGCAGCCGCTGTCGCTGGACGCGTTTGGCGAGCCCCTGCATGCGTTCCCGGCGTTCACCGCCAGCGTCTGCAACCTGAACCCGACCAGCCGCGGCACGGTGCAGATCCGCAGCGCCGACTACCGCCAGGCGCCGGCGATCGCGCCCAACTACCTCAGCACCGACGAAGACCGCCAGGTCGCGGCCGACAGCCTGCGCCTCACGCGGCGCATCGTCGCCCAGCCCGCGCTGGCGCGCTTCGCGCCCGAGGAGTACAAGCCCGGCGTGCAGTTCCAGACCGACGAGGAGCTCGCGCGCCTGGCGGGCGATATCGCCACGACCATCTTCCACCCCGTGGGAACGACCAAGATGGGGCGTGACGACGATCCCATGGCCGTGCTCGACAGCCAGCTGCGCGTGCGCGGCATTGCCGCGCTGCGCGTGGTCGACGCGGGCGCGATGCCCACCATCACCAGCGGCAACACCAACTCGCCCACGCTGATGATGGCCGAGAAGGTCGCCGAATGGATACGCAAGGGTCAGCCGGCCGTCAGCGCCGTGCAGGAACCCGCGCCCGAGGCACGCATTCCCGTGGTGGCCTGAACTAGCGTATGCCGCCCACATAGCGCTCGACGCCGCCCGCGGGCGGCGTGCGGCTCAGCGCGGGAGCGGCTGCAAAGCCCGCGGGCAACGCGGCCGGCGCGAGCTGCATCGCGCGCTCGAGCTTGTCCGCCCATTCGCCGAGTTCGGGCAGCGCGTCCTGCTGGGCGCGCAGGCGGCAAAAGCGCACCACTTCGCGCGCGTAATCGGCATTGCAGGCCATCCATTCGGTGTCGGTCACGCGCCCGGTCTTGCGCCGCAGCAGCACGTGCACATGGGCGGCCACGGCCAGTCTTTCACTGTCAAGCATCGCAAACTCCTGCTTCTGGATTCAACGCCCGCGCGTCGCCGCACGGGTACCTGCTCTCAGCCCAGGCGCTCGCGGTGCAGCGACAGATCGAGCCCGGTCTGCTCGCTGGCATCGGACACGCGCAGCCCCACGATACGGTCGGTCAGCCACAGCAGCACGCCGGTGGCGACAAAGCTGAACACCGCGACCACGAGCACCGTCAGCATCTGCGTGCCGATCTGCCCCTGCACGCCGGCGATGGTACGGCTGGCAAAAACGCCCGTGAGCAGCGAGCCGACAATGCCGCCCACGCCATGCACGCCGAACACGTCGAGCGCATCGTCGGCGCCCAGCGCGCGCTTGAGCCCGGTCGCGCCCCAGTAGCAGACCGCGCCCGCGATCAGGCCGATCAGCAGCGCCGGGCCCAGGCCCACATAGCCGGCCGCGGGCGTGATCGCCACCAGCCCCGCGACCAGTCCCGAACACAGGCCCAGCAGCGAAGCGCGCCGGCGCAGCAGCCATTCGGCAATCAGCCAGCCGAGCGCGCCGCCCGCGGCCGCCAGATGCGTCACGGCCAACGCCAGCGCCGCGCGACTGTCGGCAGCCAGCGCCGAGCCGGCGTTGAAGCCGAACCAGCCAATGAGCAGCAGGCTCGCGCCCAGCATGGTCCAGCCCAGGTTGTAGGGCTCGAAGGCTTCGCGGCCATAGCCCTGGCGCGGGCCCAGATACCAGGCGCAGGCCAAGCCCGCCGCGCCCGCATTGACATGCACCACCGTGCCGCCGGCGAAATCCAGCGCGCCCAGGCGCGCGAGCCAGCCTCCGGGCTCCCAGACCCAGTGCGCGACCGGCACGTAGACAGCCAAGGTCCACAAAGCGATGAACACCAGCAGCGCCGTGAACCGCATGCGCTCGACCAGCGCGCCCACCAGCAGCGCCGCCGTGATCACCGCGAACGACAGCTGGAACATCGCGAACGCCGCTTCGGGCACGTTGGGCGCCATATGGCTCACGCTGACCCGCTGGCCTGCCCAGTCGGGGTCCAGGCCGGCGAAACCCAGGCGCGACAAGCCGCCAAGAATGCCGTCGCCGGGTGTGAACGCCAGCGAATAACCGGCCGCGAACCACAGCACGCTGACCACGCAGGCCACGAGCAGCACGCTGGCCAGCGTGTTGAGCACGTTCTTGCGCCGCACCATGCCCGCATAGAACAGCGCCACGCCGGGCAGCGTCATCAGCAGCACCAAGGCTGTGCAGACCATGAGCCAGCCGGTGTCGGCGCCGTTGAGCGCGCCCATCGGAACCATGGCCGGGGCCGTCAGCGGAGCGCTGGCCGCGGCGCTCTCGCCTGCGGCGCTGGCGGGCAGCACCCAGCTGGCGAACGCCGCGCCCCCCGTGAGCCCGCCAGCGGCCCGCGCTGCGCGGCCGCGCCTGGATAAGCCTTGCCTGCCTGTCATGTCCATGCCATGCCTCCGGGAAAGAGTGGTTGCTGACAGGCAGGCAAGCACAGGACGTGCCAAAACCGCTACAAATACGCGCTTTTATTTGCAAACAGTCACACTAGATACATATTGAGCCTCCCCTGGATACCTGTTCACTCCGGGAAACTCCCAATGCACCAAGCGAGTGCAAGCAGTACAGTCCAACCACTCAAGTGCACCTCGGTGCGACGAAGAGGGGCCGAGGAGACACTACTCGACATAGAAATAGACCAATATTCAAAAAGCATACAGCGAGATGCCTTTACAGAGCGCCGGCCCAGTCCGGCGCTTTTTTATTGGGCGTTCCCCGGGCCGGCATGCACCCTGACGGTGCGACAATCTCGGCCCTATGGAATGGCTCTTTGTTTCGCTGGCGTCTATGCTGGCCGGGTTTGTCGATGCCATCGTTGGCGGGGGTGGTTTGATCCTCGTGCCGGCGATTTTCGCGGCGTTTCCCCATGCGCCCCCGGCCACGCTGCTGGGCACGGGCAAAAGTGCATCGGTTTGGGGCACGACCATGTCGGCCTGGCAATACGGCCGGCGCGTGCGCATTCCCTGGGGCCCGCTGACCCCGGCCATCCTGGTGAGCTTCGCGGGCTCGTTTGCCGGCGCCTGGGCGGTGACCGTCATCTCATCGGACTTTCTGCGCAAGCTGCTGCCGGTGGTGCTGGTGCTGGTGCTGATCTACACGCTGCTCAAGAAGGACATGGGCCGCAACCACGCGCCGCGCTTCACGGGCCGCGCCGAAACGCTGATGGCCTGCACCATAGGCCTGGTGATTGGCTTCTACGACGGCTTCTTCGGCCCGGGCACGGGCAGCTTCTTCGTGTTCCTGTTCGTGCGCCTGCTGGGCTACGACTTCCTCAACGCCTCGGTCTCGGCCAAGCTGCTCAACATCGCGACCAATGTCGCGGCCATCGTGCTGTTCAGCCTCAAGGGCCATGTCTGGTGGCATTTCGCGCTTCCTCTGGCGCTGGCGAACGTCATGGGCAGCATGCTCGGCACCTACATGGCCTTGCGCCATGGCACGGGCTTCGTGCGCAGCATCTTCATTCTCGTGGTCAGCGTGCTGATCCTCAAGACCGGCTACGACGCCTTTCTGCGCTGAGCGCACTCCAAGTCAGCAAGCACTTGCAAGCCATGTAGGCCGCATAAGGCAAGGCGATGCGAACTTTTCCGGGTTGCGCGGGGCCGGTGGCAGGCGCGATCATGGCGGCAGGGGTCAAGCCCTGTCCTCCAGGAGATGCGCATGAGAATTCTGCCCGCCGTCACGCTTTTGGCCGCGCTGTGCGTGGCCGCCACCGCCGCGCAGGCGCGGCCGCTGGAATCGGTGCGCAAGGAGGGCACGCTGCGCATCGCGACCGAGGGCCACTACGCGCCGTTCAATTTCTTCCAGGGCAAGCAGCTCACCGGTTTCGAGGTCGAAATCGCCGAACTCGTGGCGCACAAGATGGGGCTACAGCCGCAATGGAAGGCGCTGGGCTTCGATGCGCTGCTCACGGGACTGCAGCAGGACCGCTGGGACGTGGTCATTGCCTCGCATGCGATCACGCCGGAGCGCGCCAAGGCCGTGACCTTTGCCGCGCCGCACTATTGCTCGGGCGGCACCATCGTCTCGCTGACGCCCAGGCTGCGCAGCGCCAGCGATCTCAAGGGCAAGCTCATCGCGGTGCAGACCGGCACAACCTATGCGGCCGAAGTCCAGCGCCTGCCGGGCGTGCAGGCGGTGAAGAACTTCCCCACCGATGCCGATGCGCGCAGCGCGCTGGTTTCCAAGCGCGTCGATGCCATGGTCACCGACCGCTTTGTCGCCAAGGAGCTGCTGCGCAAGTCTCCCGCAGCGGGCTTTCATCTGGGCGAGATGGTCACCGTCGAGCGCATTGCGGCGGCCATGGCGCTGGGCAACACCGGCCTGGCCGACGCCTGGTCGCAGGCGCTGCAGGCCGTAATGGCCGACGGCAGCTATGCCAAGGTGTCGCAGAAGTACTTCCAGGAAGACATACGCTGCCCCGCAGCCCGCTGACCGGGGTACGCGCTCAAGGCCTGCCATGCCCATTGCCTTCTGGCCCGCACACTGGACGCGCCTGCAGCGCAGCAACGCGACGCTGGTCACGGCGCTGATGCTGCTGGTGCTGGTCGTGGCCGCGCTGGGCTGGCTGTTTTCCTGGCTGCCCGAACCCATAGGCTCGAGCGCGCAGATATTTGCCGACGGCGCGCGCACCACGCTGTGGCTCACGCTGGTCAGCGGCGGCCTGGGGCTGCTGCTGGGCACGGCGACGGCGCTGGCGCGCACGTCACGCTGGACGCTGCTGCGCTGGGGTGCGCGCTTCTACCTCTGGGTGATACGCGGCACGCCGCTGCTGGTGCAGATCCTGTTCGTCTATTTTGCGCTGCCGCTGCTCATCCCCGGACTGCGCCTGCCCGAGTTCGCGGCGGCGGTGTTGGCGCTGGGGCTCAATGCGGGCGCCTACAACAGCGAAGCGATTCGCGCCGGCCTGCTGGCCGTGCCCCAGGGCCAGACCGAGGCCGCACGCGCGCTGGGCCTGGGCCGGCGCCATGTGTTTCTCGACGTGGTCATGCCCCAGGCGTTCAAGATGGCGCTGCCGCCGCTGGTCAGCAACTTCGTCGCGCTGCTCAAGGATTCGTCGCTGGCCTATGCGATAGGGGTGGTCGAGCTGACCAATGTCGGCAACCGCCTGCAGTCGACGACTTTCCAGCCCATCGCCACGCTCAGCACGGTGGCGCTGACCTATCTGGTGCTGACCACGCTCGTGACCCAGGCGACCCAGGCGATCGAATACCGCTTCGACATCGAAGGCCGAGCGCAATGAGTGGCACGCCCTACATCGTCATCGACCGGGTCTGCAAATCCTTTGGCGGCCAGCCCGTGCTGCGCGACGTGTCGACGCAGTTCCGCACGGGCGAAGTCAGCGTGATCATCGGCGCCTCGGGCTCGGGCAAGTCCACGCTGCTGCGCGCCATCAACCGGCTCGCGCCGCACGACAGCGGCACCATCACCATTGCGGGCGTTGCCGTGGGGCCGAATGAAGCCACGCTGCAGCAGCAGCGCACCGACGTGGGCATGGTGTTCCAGCAGTTCAACCTGTTCGGTCACATGACGGTGCTCGACAACCTGACGCTCGCGCCGCGGCGCATCCACCGCACGCCGCGCGCCCAGGCGAATGCCCAGGCCATGGCCCTGCTGCGCCGCGTGGGCCTGCAGGAGCACAGCGCCAAGTACCCCTGGCAGCTGTCGGGCGGGCAGCAGCAGCGCGTGGCGATTGCGCGCGCGCTGGCGATGAACCCCAAGGTGATGCTGTTCGACGAGCCGACTTCGGCGCTGGACCCGGAGATGGTGCAGGAAGTGCTGGACGTGATGCGCGAGCTCGCGCGCGCGGGCATGACCATGATCGTCGTGACGCACGAGATGGGCTTTGCGCGCGAAGTCGCCGACCGCGTGCTGTTCTTCGACCAGGGGCGCATTGCGCATGAAGCCCCGCCGGCCGAATTCTTCGGTCAGCCGGCCAACGAGCGCATCCGCGCCTTCATCGGCCGCATGGGCGGCTAGCGCCGGGCGCTGTCAGTCTTCGGGCACCCAGCCGACCGCGGCTGCGGCCGGAATCAGCGGCTTTTGCGCCGCTGCCGCAGGACGCGCAGCCGCATCGGCGGGCGCGGCTGCAGGGAAAGGATCGGGCAGCGGCTTGCGCGGCAGGCCTTCGACGGCCACGCTGTCGGCGGGCACGGCGATGTCGTTGGCGCGGCGCGGCTGGCCCATGGGCAGGCGCGCCTGGCCCGAGCGCACCGAAGCGATGTCTTCCTCGCTCGGATACTGGCCCAGCAGCCAGTAGTCGAACACGCGGCGCGCGATCGGCCCTGCAGCCGCGGCGCCAAAGCCCGCGTTCTCGACAATCAGCGCCAGCGCAATGGTGGGCTTGTCGGCCGGCGCATAGGCCATGTAGAGCGAGTGGTCGCGCTGGTATTCGCTGAGCTTGGCCGCGTTGTATTTGTCCTTCTGCCCCACGCCCACGGCCTGGGCCGTGCCGGTCTTGCCGGCCGAGGTATAGGGCGCTCCCGCGAAGATGCCGCGCGCCGTGCCGTCGACGGTCACGGCCGCGACCGCGCGGCGCACGGCTTCGACGTTCTGCGGCTTGTAGCCCAGGTCTATGCCCGCGGGCTGGGCCAGCTGCTGGTAGCGCCGGGTCAGTGCGTCGATCTTGCCCAGGCCCAGATGCGGCTGGTGCTTGACGCCGCTGTTGGCCAGCGTGGCCGTCGCATGCGCGAGCTGCAGCAGCGTGAAATTGTTGTAGCCCTGGCCAATGCCCAGCGAAATGGTTTCACCCGCATACCATTTCTTCTGCTCGGGGCGCTTGTAGGTGTTGCGCTTCCACTCCTGGCTGGGCAGCACGCCGCGCGCTTCGCCGCGCACGTCCAGGCCGGTGATCTGGCCAAAGCCCAGCGGCTTCATGAAATCGTGCATGGCATCGACACCCATGTCGTTGGCCAGCTGGTAGAAATACACGTTGCTCGACTTGACGATGGCGCGGTGCAGGTCGACGGGGCCGTTGGGGTGGCCGCTGCGGAATGTGTGGCCGCCGAAAGTCCAGCTGCCGTTGTCCTGCGTGATGCTGTCGGTGCGGCGCGCGCCGCGCTCGAGCGCGCCCAGCGCCATGAAAGGCTTGTAGGTCGAGCCCGGCGGGTAGGTGCCGCGCAGCGCGCGGTTGAGCATGGGACGGTCTATGGACTCGTTGAGCTGGGTCCAGCTTTCCTGGTCTATGCCGTCGACAAACAGGTTCAGGTCGAACGCCGGGCGGCTGACCATGGCCAGCACTTCGCCGTTGCGCGGGTCGATCGCGACCAGCGCACCGCGGCGGTTGCCGTAGAGCTGCTCGATCATGCGCTGCAGGCGGATGTCGAGCGACAGCACCAGGCTGTCGCCGGGCGTCGCGGCGCGGCTGCCGAGCTTGCGCACCGCATAGCCGCCGGCCGAAGTCTCGAGCTGCTCCCAGCCGGTCAGGCCATGCAGGTCCTTCTCATAGCTTTGCTCTATGCCCAGCTTGCCTATGACTTCGGTGCCGCGGTAATTGGCCGCGTCCTCGGAGTCCTCTATCGCTTCCTTCTCGCGCTGGTTGATGCGGCCTATGTAGCCGATCACATGGCTGGCCGTCTCTTCGAGCGGGTAGGAGCGAAACAGCCGGGCCTTGATGTCTACGCCGGGAAAGCGATAGCGCTGGGCGGCAAAATGTGCGACTTCCTCGTCGCTCAGGCGGGTGCGTATGGGCAGCGACTCGAAGTTCTTCGAGTCATCGACCAGGCGCTTGAACTTGCGCCGGTCGCGCGGCGTGATTTCGACCAGGGTCGCGAGTTCATCTATCGTCGCTTCGAGGTCCTTGACCTTGGAGCGCGTGATCTCCAGCGTGTAGGCGGCGTAATTGGTCGCGAGCACCACACCATTGCGATCGAGGATCTGGCCGCGGTTGGGCACGATGGGCACGACCGCCGTGCGATTGCTTTCGGCGCGTTCGGCCAGGTCTTCGTGGCGCACCACCTGCAGCACCAGCAGCCGCCAGACAAGCAGGCAGAACGCCAGCAGCACCACGGCCGCGACCACCCAGATCCGCAGTCGGAAACGCGACTGTTCGGCTTCGGAGTCTATGACTTCCATCATGCGGCGCACCTCGCGCAGCGGGCAGGCCAGGGCTTCATCCGCAGCATGATCAGAGCGGCCGGTTTTCGTCGGCGTCGGGCGCGCGCCGCTGCGGTGCGAGCAGCACCATGCTGATCAGCGGCCAGAGCAGGGCTTCGACCAACGGCGCGATCACCATGCTCCAGCCGGGAAAGACCCCGCCGCTGATCATGCGCACGACCAGCGCCACGGCATGCGCCATGAAGAACAGCGGCAGCATCTGCAGCGCCTGCACCGGCAGGCTGAACCACAGCAGGCGGCGGCGCATGCTCACCGCGCCAAACACCAGCAGGCAATAGACCAGCGCGTGCTGGCCCAGCAAGGCGCTGTGCTGCACATCCATGCACAGGCCGAACATGAAGGCCAGCCCCATGCCCACGCGCTGCGGCTGGTGCACGCTCCAGAACGCGATCAGCATCATCAGCAGATCGGGCATCCAGGCGACGCGGCCCAGGGGCAGCATGTTGACGGCCAGCGCCGCGACCAGGCTCGCGCCCATGAACACCGGGTTGACCGGCAGCAGCAAGGGTTGACCGCGCGGCATGATCATCGCGCAGTCTCCTGGCGTGCGCGCGCTGTCGCTGGGGCGGGCGCGGGCGTGGCGGTTTTCTCGCCGGTTTTGGGGGGAACTGCGCGTGCCGGGGCTGCGGGCTTGGCCGCAGGCGCGGCGGCCTTGGCAGCGGGTGCTGCGGGCTTGGCCGCCGCGGCAGGCGCCACGGGCGCCTGCGCTGTGGGCGCGTCGTCGACGGCCAGCACGGGCGGCAGCACCAGCACATGGCGCGCCTGCTGGACGCGCGCCATGGGCTCGCAATAGATGCGCGAAAACGCGGAGTCGGCGCGGTGCTCCACGCGCAGCACGCGCGCCACGGGAATTCCCGCAGGGTAGACGCCGTCGACGCCGCTGGTGGTCAGCAGGTCGCCCTCGACCACATCGGCATTGCTGGGCACGAAGCGCAGTTCGATATTGCCGCCGCCGCCGGGTGCAGGGTCGCCATAGGCGACGCTGCGCGCGCCGGTGCGCGGGTTGAAGACGGGAATCGCCTGGTCACGGTCGATCAGCAGCGTGACTTCGCTGCGCAGCGCATAGACCCGCGTGACCTGGCCCAGCACGCCGTTGGCGTCGAGCACGGGCGAGCCCAGCGCGATGCCCGAGGTCTGGCCGCGGTCTATGACCACGCGGCGGGTATAGGGATCGGGAGTGTCGTGCACCACTTCGGCGGCCTGGCCGGGGCTGACCAGATGCTCGCGCAGCGCCAGCAAGGCGCGCAGATGCAGGTTCTCGTCGAGCAGCTGCTCGGCCAGGTGCGCGCTCTGCGCGACCTGCACCAGCCGCTGGTCGGCAGCGCGGGCCTGGGCCTGGGCCTGTTCCATCGACTGCATGTAGTCAGCGCCCTGCTGAAACAGGGCCACGGGCTGGACCACCAGCCACTGCACGGGGTAGAGCACGCTGGCGACGACCTGGCGCACCGGCTCGGTCAGCTTGAAGCGCGCGTCGGCGACCATCAGGAACAGCGCCAGCGCGCTGTAGAACGCCACTTGCGACAGCAGCGAAGGGCCCTGGCGAAACAGCGAGGGCGCGCGCCGGTCAACGGTTCCGATAGGCATCAGGCGTGCCCCTGCGCTGCATGCGCCGCATGCAGTGAAAAATGGTGCGCCTGCATGTCATTCACTTCTCGCCCTCTACCGCAATGCCGTCGGGTTCACTCGCTGACGAAGATGCTTCCGTAGCGGTCAAGCTCATCGAGCGACATGCCGCAGCCGCGCACCACGCAGGTCAGCGGTTCTTCGGCGACCAGCACCGGCAGGCCGGTTTCCTCGGCCAGCAGGCGGTCGAGGTCGCGCAGCAGTGCGCCGCCGCCGGTCAGCATCATGCCGCGCTCGGCGATGTCGGCGCCCAGTTCGGGCGGCGTCTGCTCGAGCGCGTTCTTCACGGCCGAGACGATCTGGTTGAGCGGCTCGGTCAGGGCTTCCAGCACTTCGTTGCTGGAGATCGTGAAGCTGCGCGGCACGCCTTCGGAAAGGTTGCGGCCCTTGACTTCGATCTCGCGCACTTCGGAGCCGGGGAAGGCCGAGCCGATCTGCTTCTTGATGAGTTCCGCCGTGGGCTCGCCGATCAGCATGCCGTAGTTGCGGCGGATGTAGCTGATGATGCTTTCGTCGAACTTGTCGCCGCCGACACGCACCGAGCCCTTGTAGACCATGCCGCCCAGCGAGATCACGCCGACTTCGGTCGTGCCGCCGCCGATGTCGACCACCATCGAGCCCGAGGCGTCGAACACCGGCAGGCCGGCGCCAATGCCCGCGGCCATGGGTTCCTCGATCAGGCGCACGGTGCGCGCGCCCGCGGCTTCGGCCGCGTCCTTGATCGCGCGGCGCTCGACCTGGGTCGAACCGCAGGGCACGCAGATGACGATGCGCGGGCTGGGAGCAAAAATGTTCCGCGGGTGCACCATCTTGATAAACTGCTTGATCATCTGCTCGGTGATCACGAAGTCGGCAATGACGCCGTCCTTCATCGGGCGTATGGCTTCGATGTTGCCGGGCACCTTGCCGAGCATGGCCTTGGCCTCGCGGCCCACGGCCTGGATCACCTTCTTGCCGTGCGGGCCGCCTTCGTGGCGGATCGCGACTACCGAGGGTTCGTCCAGGACAATGCCTTTGTCACGGGCGAAAATAAGCGTATTTGCTGTGCCAAGATCAATGGCCAGGTCGGTGGAGAAATACCGACGAAAAGCTCCGAACATTCAAAAGTCCTCTCAGGCACGGTCGGCGCGTCGGCCGGCCATCGCCAGGTATCAGGGGGGGTGGGAGTGCAATTGGGTTCAATGCTGCAAATACCGCCTAAAAGATGGTAATGCGGCAAAGCCGAGATAATACCGTATCCCCTGTGAATAACCCCTGCCGACTTGACCCGGATCACAGCTTTACTTCTGGTTTCCTCTTTCTAAAACCCTATGGCACTGACCTCTCAAGACATCGAGCGCATCGCCAATCTGGCACGGCTTGAACTATCCTCCGCCGAGAGTGAGCGCATGCTCTCCCAGCTCAACGGCTTTTTCGGCATCGTCGAGAAGATGCAGGCTGTGGATACTTCGGGCATCGCGCCGCTGTCCCACCCCGTGGCGGCCATTGAAGACGTGCAATTGCGCCTGCGTGAGGACATTGCGAGCGAGCCCAACAACCGCGAAGCCAACCAACTGAACGCCCCGGCCGTCGAGCGCGGCCTGTTCCTGGTTCCCAAAGTGATCGAGTAAGGCTTTCCCCGCATGACTTCGCATTCCACCGATCTGCACGATCTGAGCGTCACCGCGCTCGCCGAACAGCTGCGCACCCGCCAGGTTTCCGCCGTCGAGACCGCCCAGCACTTTCTTGACCGCGCCAAGGCGCAGCATACGCTGGGCGCCTATGTGGCGCTCAATGAAGAAGCCACACTGGCCCAGGCGCGCGCCGCCGATGCGCAGCTGGCCACGGGCAATGCGGGCACGCTGACCGGCGTGCCCATCGCGCACAAGGACATCTTCGTCACGCGCGACTTCCCCACCACCGCGGGCTCGAAGATGCTCGCCGGCTACCGCTCGCCGTTTGACGCGACCGTGGTCACGCGCCTGGCCGAGGCCGGCGCCGTGACGCTGGGCAAGCTCAACTGCGACGAATTCGCCATGGGCTCGGCCAACGAGAACTCGGCCGTCGCGCCCATTGGCTTCGACGCGCCCGCGCCGGTGCGCAACCCCTGGGACCTGTCGCGCGTTCCCGGCGGCTCGTCGGGCGGCTCGGCCGTGGCCGTGGCCGCGCGCCTGGCGCCGGCCGTGACCGGCACCGACACCGGCGGCTCTATCCGCCAGCCGGCCTCGTTCTGCGGCATCACGGGCATCAAGCCCACCTACGGCCGCGCTTCGCGCTACGGCATGATCGCGTTTGCCTCCAGCCTCGACCAGGCCGGCCCTATGGCGCGCAGCGCCGAAGACTGCGCGCTGCTGCTCAGCGCCATGTGCGGGCCCGATCTGGACCGTGACTCCACGTCGCTGGACCGCCCGGTCGAGAACTTCGGCGCCACGCTGAACAACGACATCGCCGGCCTGCGCATAGGCGTGCCCGCCGAGTTCTTCGGCGACGGCCTGTCGGCCGACGTGCGCGCGGCCGTCGATGCCGCGCTGCAGGAGTACGTGAAACTGGGCGCCAAGCTGGTGCCCATCGAGCTGCCGCGCACCGAGCTGTCGATTCCCGTCTATTACATCCTGGCCCCGGCCGAAGCCTCGTCCAACCTGTCGCGCTTCGACGGCGTGAAGTTCGGCCACCGCGCCAAGGGCTACACGGACCTGGTCGACATGTACAAGAAGACGCGTGCCGAAGGCTTCGGCGACGAAGTCAAGCGCCGCATCATGATCGGCGCCTATGTGCTCAGCGAAGGCTACTACGACGCCTACTACCTGCAGGCGCAGAAGATCCGCCGCATGATCGCCGACGACTTCCAGGCCGCGTTCCAGCACTGCGACGTGATTGCCGGCCCGGCCGCGCCCACGGTCGCCTGGCAGCTGGGCGCCAAGAGCGACCCGCTGGCCAACTACCTGGCCGACATCTACACGCTGCCGGCCTCGCTGGCCGGCCTGCCCGGACTGAGCCTGCCCGCGGGCTTCGGCGCCGGCGGCATGCCCGTGGGCCTGCAGCTCATTGGCAACTACTTCCGCGAAGGCCAGCTGCTCAATGCAGCCCACCGCTTCCAGCAAGCCACCGATTTCCACCTGCGCCAACCCGCGGGCCTGGCCCTGTAATCACGCCGGGAGAACCACTTACCCATGACTGCCAAACTCATTCACGGTTACGAAGTCGTCATCGGCTTCGAGACCCATGCCCAGCTCGCGACCCAATCGAAGATCTTCAGCCGTGCGGCCACGGCCTTCGGCGCCGAGCCCAACACCCAGGCCTGCGCGGTCGACATGGCCCTGCCCGGCACGCTGCCGGTGATGAACAAGAAGGCCGTCGAATGCGCGATCAAGCTCGGCCTGGCGCTGGGCTCGAAGATTGCGCCGCGCAGCATCTTCGCGCGCAAGAACTACTTCTACCCCGATCTGCCCAAGGGCTACCAGATCAGCCAGTTTGAAATTCCCGTGGTGCAGGGCGGCGAAGTGTCGTTCTTCCTTGGCGAGGAAAAGAAGACTGTGCGCCTGGAACGCGCCCACCTCGAAGAGGACGCGGGCAAGTCGCTGCACGAGGACTTCATCGGCCAGTCGGGCATTGACCTGAACCGCGCCGGCACGCCGCTGCTCGAAATCGTGACCCAGCCCGACATGCGCTCGACCGAGGAAGCCGTGGCCTATGCGCGCGAGCTGCACAAGGTCGTGACCTGGATAGGCATCTGCGACGGCAACATGCAGGAAGGCAGTTTCCGCTGCGACGCCAACGTCTCCGTGCGCAAGCCCGGCGGACCGCTGGGCACGCGCCGTGAAATCAAGAACCTCAACAGCTTCAAGAACATGCAGCAGGCGATCGACTACGAGATCCGCTGGCAGATCGAGGAGATCGAGGACGGCCGCAGCATCCAGCAGGCCACGGTGCTGTTCAACCCCGACACGGGCGAGACGCGCGCCATGCGCACCAAGGAAGACGCGGCCGACTACCGCTACTTCCCCGATCCCGACCTGCCGCCGCTGGTGGTCGCGCAAAGCTGGGTCGACGAAGTGCGCGCCGGCATGCCCGAGCTGCCGCGCCAGCGCGCCGCGCGCTTTGTCGCCGACTACGGCCTGCCCGAGTACGACGCGACCACGCTGACCCAGAGCCAGGACATGGCCAGCTATTTCGAGGCCGTGGCCCAGGCCTGCGGCCAGGCCAAGCTGGCGTCGAACTGGATCATGGGCGAGATCTCGCGCCGCCTGAACACCGAGGAAATCGGCATTGCCGACGCCAAGGTGGGCAGCGCCCAGCTGGCCCAGCTCATCGCCCGCATCTCCGACGGCACGATCAGCAACAACGCCGCGCGCCAGGTGTTCGAAGCCCTCTGGGCAGGTGAGGCCGACAACGTCGACGCCGTCATCGAAGCCAAGGGCCTCAAGCAGATGAACGACAGCGGTGCGCTCGAAGCCATCATTGACGAAGTCATCGCCGCCAACCCCGGCAACGTCGAGCAATACCGCGCCGGCAAGGACAAGGCGTTCAACGCGCTGGTCGGCCAGGTGATGAAGGCCTCCAAGGGCAAGGCCAATCCTGGCCAGGTCAACGATCTACTCAAGGCCAAACTCGCCTGAGTTCCAGCGCCCGCAGACTGCCTGGGCAGCCGCGGGCGCCGCTTTTCCGGGCTGCGCCTTGCGGCGTTGCCCCGTCGTCATGCAATCTCTCACGCGCATCCTGGGCAGCTGGGGCCCGCTGGCCCAGCGCCCGTCCAGCAGCGAACTGCTGCACAGCTCGCTGGGCGCGGCCCTGGGCCTGGCGCTGTCGGGCCTGCTGGTCTGGATAGGCGCGGCCCACGGCCTGCTGTTCCTGTTCGCGCCGCTGGGCGCCAGCGCCGTGCTGGTGTTTGCCGTGCCCAACAGCCCGCTGGCCCAGCCCTGGCCGGCAATCATGGGCAATACGCTGTCGGCGCTCTGGGCCCTGCTGCTGCTTGCCGCCCTGCCCCACCTGCCCAGCCCCTGGCCCGAAGCCATTGCCGTCGGCGGGGCGATTGCAGTGATGCTGATGTGCCGCGCGCTGCATCCGCCGGGCGGCGCGATGGCCTTGCTGGTCGTGCTGGCCGCGGCAAAGCTGGTGCCGCTGGGCTGGCATCTGATTGCCACCGTCTTTCTGCTGACGCTGGCGCTGGTGCTGGCCGGCGTTTTCTACCACCGCGCGACGCGCCGCATCTATCCGCTGCGCCACAAGCCGCCCGCACAGGCGCGCACGCCGGCCGCGGGCCGGCTGGCGCTGAGCAACGATGAGCTCGCGGCCCTGCTCACGCGCTTCGACCAGTCGTACAACCTGAGCCCCGACGACCTGGGCGAACTGCTGGCCGCGGCCGAAGAGCAGGCGATACAGCGGCGATTTGCGGCCGTGACCTGCGGCGAAGTCATGTCGGCCAAGCTGCTGACCGTCGCCCCCACGGACTCGCTGGAAACCGTCGCCGACCTGTTCCACCGCCATCTGGTCAAGAGCCTGCCCGTGGTCGGCGCGCAAGGCGAACTGCTGGGCCTGCTGCTGCGCTCCGACCTGTTTGACTGGCTCTGGGAAGGCCACCGGCGCAGCCGCTGGCGGCAGTTGCTGCAGGCGCGCACGCCGGCCGCGACCGTGCGCAAGCTGATGCGCGCGCCGGAAATCTGCGTGCAGGAGGCCACGCCGCTGGGCGAGCTGCTGGGCACGTTGGCCCAGCACACCGTGGCTTTCATTCCCGTGCTGCGCGGCCACCAGCTCGCGGGCCTGATCACTCGCAGCGACGTGATTCGCGCGCTGCTCCAGCTGCGCTAGGGTCCGCCCGGCGACACATGGGTTGGCCCGTGCGCCCCGGCGTTACGTCCCAGGTAACGTGACAAGCGACGTAACGCCGTCACGCGACATGCTTGCGGCGCCCGATAAAACCCAATGAAATCAAATACTTGGGAGTTCTCCCGGAAGGGCTGGTGCGGCTGAAGCGGATGGCACGGATGTTGCGGCATTGCATGCAGAAACACCGTCGTGCCCCCTTTCACGCTCAGATATCAGGAGCATCTGTATGTCCGCACTCCTCGCGCCCGCTCATCTCCACCAACAGAGCATGTGGTCTTCCGGCCTGGACTCGGAAGACCTCGAAGGTCCGGCCTCCGTGCCAGAAGCCCGTCTGGCAAGCGTGCGCGAGCAGGCGATCTGCTACGCGCTGAGCCGCCATGTGCCCGACATGGCGCATGGCTTTGTGGTGTCGGTCAACCAGCGCCACTGGCAGGTCAGCGGCGATCTGGCGACGCGCATTGCGTCGCTGATCCGCGAGGCGCTGATGGAGGAACTGGCCAGGACGGAATAATTGCCGCAGGATTGCGGCACGCCGATAACCTCGATCCGGTTGCGGCCTTCGGGACCATTGCCCATTCTGCGCTGCGTAAGCGCATGCCGCGTCTGCAGCGCCAGGCCTCCCTGTCATGCCCGCTCTGACCTACACTATGCTGGTGAAACGACCGGCATGGGCTCGGTCGCAACGGGTTTGATTGCGATGACAGAAAGGGACACAGCCATGAGTACCACCATTGCCCAGCTCGATCTCGACAAGCTCCGCCACATCGTGCAGAAGTTCGATGCGTCCTCGTTCACGGCCGCGGGCATTGCCAGCGAATACAGCCAGGGCGCGGCCTCCGACGAGGAGATTGCGCTGATCGAGGAACAGCTGCAGCGCCATGCCCCGGTGCTGGGCATACACGCGCTGCCCGCGCAAGGCAGCGGCGCCACCGTGTGGCGCACCGTCTGACACCCCAGGCCGCGCCAGCCCCCGCGCCACCGCAGGTCGCCGCCCGTCGCCGCGACCTGTCTCCTTTCTTTCCCAGGATTTCCCGTTTCTATGCCCTCTTTGGATTTCAAGCTTGAGAAAAAGCTCTTTCGCCAGTTCTACGACCAGCACCTCGATTCGCTGGAAGAGGCCAAGGAGACTTTCGCGGCGCTGGCTCGCTCGCTGCTCAAGCAGGTTCCGGGCTTGCAGCTGTCGAAGATCGAAGCCCGCGTCAAGGACAGGGAAGAGTGCATCCACAAGTTCCAGAGCAAATACCTGCTGGCGCTTGAAGCCACGCAGCAGCCTTATACGATCCAGGAGCATGTGACCGACCTGATAGGCCTGCGCATCGTGTGTCTCTACGAAGACGAAGTGCACCGCGTCAAGAAAGTGCTGTCCGAGCATTTCGAAGTCATAGATACCACCGACAAGTCGGCCTCGCTCGAAAGCACCGAAGGCGAGTTCGGCTACAAGGGCCTGCATCTGGACCTGCGCCTGGGCGCGGCCCGGCGCAACCTGCCCGAGTACGCGTCCTATGCCGACTCGCGCGTCGAAGTGCAGATCCGCACCATCATCCAGGACTCCTGGAGCGTGCTCGATCACCAGATCAAGTACAAGAAGTCGATTCCCGGCAGCCTCAAGCGCCGCATCAACACGCTGGCCGCGCTGTTCGAGCTCGCCGACCGCGAGTTCCGCGAAATCCGCGATGCCACGGCCCAGGAACTGGCCGAGGCCGAAAGCCCCAACGCCTACGAGGAACTCGAAGCCGAGGAGCAGCCCAGCATTCCGGCGCCGCGCTCGAGCGAGACTTCGCACGACGAAGACGGCTCGACCCCGGCACTCGCGAGCGCGCCGTCCGCCACGCGCGGCCAGCAGCTCGATGCCTTCGGCTTTCTGCGCATCGCCAACCATTTCTTCAACGGTTTCGAGTTCGCACCGCACAAGGTCGACAGCTTCACCCAGGAAATCAACAGTTTCCGCCCCGGACTCACGCGCACCGGCTTCAACCAGAGCATGCGCACGCACATCAGCACCGTCAAGGACTACAAGAAGCATTTCGAGCTGCTGCATCCTACCGACGCCATGAGTCCCTATGAAGTCATACGCCACTGCATGTACCTCAGCGACAAGCGCAGCTTCCAGCACCTGCTGGGCGCCGACATGCGCCAGGCGTTCGAGCGCTGGCTGAGCACGCAGCAGGACGCACAAGCCACCGCCTGACGCCCGGTCTCTTGCGGGGTCGGGGCCAGCGTTTATGCTCTGGCCCCATGGATTGGTCTGATTACCCTTTTGCCCGCCTCTATGCCTCGGTGCTGGCCGCGCTGTTCATCACATTGGCCGCGGTCTGGCGCGTGCAGCGCGCGGCCTCGGCCGTGCTCGCGGCTTCGCCCCAGGGGCGCACGGCGCGGCGCCTTGCCTGGGCCTACGCGGTGGGCGCGCTGGTCTGGTGGGGCTACGCCGCCTATTCCGGCTATGGACGCTTTCTGACCGACGCGGCGCTGGCACAGTTGATGAGCACCGACACGCTGGTATCGCTGGCGCTGTTCATAGGCGCGATTGCCTGGGGCGCGGCGTTCATGCTGCAGCTGGTGCTGCGCCTGCTCAGGACCGAGCAGCAGCGCGGCGGCAAGCGCCAGCGCTGAAAACGCCTCAGGGGGGCGAAGCCCACAGCTGGCGCAGCTGGGTGAGCTCGGCGTCGAAACGCTGCTGCAGCCGGCGCTTTTCCTGCTCCTGGGTCGCGAGATAGCGCGCCTGCTCGGCCAGCCCCTCGTCGCTTTGCGCGATCTGGCGGCGCAAGGCCACGGGCGCGCGCGCCGGGTCCTTGGCGTAGAACTCCATTTCGGTATCGAGCCTGCGGCGCTCCGTGCGCAGGTCGTCCACACGCCGCTGCGCCAGCGCCGCGACATCGTCGATCTGGGCCAGGGCCGCCGCGCGCTCGGCATCGTGCGCGGCCTTGTCGGGATAGCGGTAGGCCAGCGCGCGCTGGCGCCGGATTTCGTCCCTGGCGCGCTGCTCGGCCTGCAGTTGCTGGCGGCGCTGTGCGGCCTGGGCCTCGCGCTCGGCTTCGGTGAGCGTCGGGCCTATGCGCGTGCGCTCCACGCCCGAGGGCCCCAGCAGGCGCTGTTCTCGGTCCACGCAGGCGGCGATCGGGCGGTCGGCGGTCAGCCGCCGGCCCTGGGCATCGGTGCAGCTGTAGATGCCCACCTCGGGCGCATTCAGCGCCATCGCCGGAGCAGCCACGACGGCGGCCGCCGCGGCCAAGGCCGCCCCCCAGACTCTCGCGATGATGGACACCAAATGCATGAACCGGATTACCCCTTGTCGTTGACTCCATAGCGCTGGCGGTAGGCCAGCACGCGCGCATGGTGTTCCTGCATGGATTGTCCTGCATCACCACTGCCCTGGTCCAGATAAAGCAATAAGTCGGCCAGGTTGGCAATGGTGCAGACCTGCATGCCCAGTTGGTGGCGCACATACTGCACCGCGCTGTGCGCCACGTCCTGGCCATTCTCGGTGGCCATCTCCTGGCGGTCCAGCGCAATCGCCACGCCATGGGGAATCGCACCCGCGGCCTTGATCAGCGCGATCGATTCGCGCGCGGCCGTGCCCGCCGACATCACGTCGTCGATGATCAGCACCCGGCCCTGGAGCGGCGCGCCGACCAGGCTGCCGCCTTCGCCATGGTCCTTGGCTTCCTTGCGGTTATAGGCGAACGGCACGTTGCGGCCCTGGCGCGCGAGTTCCACGGCCACGGTCGCGGCCAAGGGAATGCCCTTGTAGGCAGGACCAAAGACCATGTCGAACTCGACGCCGCTGGCAATGATGGCTTTTGCATAGAATTCTGCCAGCCGACCCATTTTCGCGCCGTCGTCGAACAGGCCCGCATTGAAGAAATACGGGCTCATGCGCCCGGCCTTGGTCTTGAATTCGCCAAAGCGCAGCACGCCTGCGTCCACCGCAAACCGCACAAATTCCAGCGCCAAAAGATTCTTGTCGTCCTGACGCGCGTCACCTATCACCATTGGATCCATCCTTGTTCAAATTAACCAGCCTCAACCTCAACGGTATCCGCTCCGCCACGACCAAAGGCGTCGAGTCCTGGATCGCGGCCACTGCGCCGGATTGTATTTGCGTGCAGGAAGTCAAGGCCCAGGCCGCTGATATAGCCGGGCGCTTCGAAGTGCTCGCCGAGTTGCGCGGGCACTTCCATTTTGCCGAGAAAAAGGGCTATTCGGGCGTGGGCATCTACAGCCGCCACGAACCCAGCGACGTGGTCATAGGCTTCGGCTCGCACGAGTTCGACGCCGAGGGCCGCTATGTCGAGGCGCGCTTCGACACGCCCACGCGCAAGCTGTCGATCATCAGCGCGTACTTTCCCAGCGGCTCGTCGGGCGAACTGCGCCAGAGCGCGAAGTTCCGCTTCCTCGCCGAAATGCACACGCATCTGATGCGCATGAAAGGCGAGCGCGAGTTCATCCTGTGCGGCGACATCAACATCGCCCACCAGAACATTGACTTGAAAAACTGGCGCAGCAACCAGAAAAACAGCGGCTTCACGCCCGAGGAACGCAGCTGGATGACAACTTTGTTGCACACAAGCGAGCCTACAGGTGGCCTGATTGACGTTTACCGTCACCTTTGCCCCGACACCACCGACGCCTGCTACACCTGGTGGAGCAACCGCGGCCAGGCCTATGCCAACAACGTGGGATGGCGCCTGGACTACCACCTGGCGACGCCGGCCACGGCCGCGCTGGCGCGCGCCGAGCACATCTACAAGGATGTGAAGTTCTCGGACCACGCACCGATCACGGTGGATTACGACTTCACGCTCTGAGGCGCCGCGGGCATCAGGCGGTGGGCACGGTGCCGCCGTCGTTCAGATGTTCGCAGCCGGAGATCGACGCCGCGCGCTCTGACATCAGAAAGGTGAGGCCGGGCAGGCCGTGAGTCACGGTAGCGACGGAATCTGGGTCTGGGCTGAAGGCCGGCTGAAGGCGGGCTGAAGACGCGCGCCGTCGTCGGCAGAGGCGGCGCCGGTGTCAGTACAGGTCATGCCGGACAGCATGGTCGTAATGCGCGTTGATCTCCTCGACCTGCGCCTCACCGATCTCGGTCGGGGCGTCTCCCATTCGGGCAAGCGCCGCCATCATGCGCCCCACCGTCGGCAGCGCGCCGCGCTCGCTCCTCGCGCCTTCGCTCCACAGACCCGCGCGGTTGATGGCCTTGCCGCAGTGCAGCAGTACCTCATCGATGCGCACCACGGTCGCGGTCTTGGGGCGGCGCTCATTCTCCCGCAGCTCGTCCAGCAGTTCCACGGCTGTCGACACGCGGCCGCGGCCGTTGATGCGCAGGAAGATCTCCAGTCCGGGAAACAGGAACAGCATGGCGATGCGCTCGTCGCGCTCGAGGTTGCGCAGCGACTCGATGCGGTTGTTGCCGGGCCAGTCGGCAAAGGCCACCGTGTGGGGATCCAGCACATGCACGAAGCCGGCAGGGCCGCCGCGCGGCGAGGCGTCCAGGCCGCGCTCGCTGCCCGTGGCCAGGCAGAAGAAGGTCGCGACCTTGAGGTATTCCATGTGGAAATCGACCAGCCGGTCGAGCACCGCCTTCTGGATCATCTCGGAAGGCGGCGCATAGAGCTGGTCCAGGTCCGGCTGGTCTGTCATGGCCGCGCCTCCACAAAGGCGCGCAGCTGCGGATTCCTGATCTCCAGCACGTTGAACAGCCCCAGCGCGCGCAGCGCGGGAAGCGCCGCTTCGATGGCGCTCAGCACGGCAAGGCGGTCCTGGCCCATGAGGGCGGGATCGTCCAGGGCCGCGGCGTTGGCGAGAAATGCGCCGACCGTGCCCTTGCGTATGGTCGTGCCGTTGATGTGAACTTCGTTGACGTCGTCTGGAAGGATGTCCTGTGCGCGCATGGGCGGCTCTCCTGAATATGTGGCCTCCAGCCTAAGGACAAACCCCGTGGCGGCTGTAAACTTCATCGGCCATTCAATAGCTCCCAGCCGCCATGTTCACCATGTCCGATCCGATACTGCAATTGCGCGACTTCGTCGACATGCCGGCCGGCCCCATCGTGCTTGCGGCCGGCGCAAGCCTGGAGGAGGAGCTGGCGTCCGGCCCGCACCGGCACGCGCGCGGTCAGCTGTTCGGTTCGCTGCGCGGACTGCTGTCGGTGGGACTGGAAAACGGCATGTGGATAGTGCCCGCAATCCATGCCGTGTGGCTGCCGCCACACACCCTCCATTCGGGCCGATCGCACGGCCCGTATAACGGCTGGAGCGTCTATGTCGCCGAAGCCGCCTGCGCCGACCTGCCGCAGCAGGCCTGCACCATTCGCATCTCCGGCCTGCTGCGCGAGGCCGTGCTGCGGGCCTGCTCCTGGGCCCCGGACTCTCTGGAACCATTGGGGACGGCGCGCTCGCATGTTGCGGCCTTGATACTCGAGGAGATCCGCAGCCTGCCCGTCGAGCCCTTCGGCCTGCCGCTGCCGCGTGACCCACGGCTGCAGCGCATCGCGCAGGCGCTGATCGCCGACCCCGCCGACGACCGGGATCTGCAGCGCTGGGCGGACTGGGCGGGCGTCAGCTCGCGCACGCTGAGCCGGCGATTCGTGCTCGAGACCGGCTTCAATTTCACCGCCTGGCGGCAGCGCGCCCGCCTGATGCGCTCGCTGGAAATGCTTGCCGCGGGCATGCCCGTGACGGCCATCGCCCTGGACCTGGGCTATTCGACCGCAAGCGCCTTCATCGGCTTGTTCCGGCGCAGCTTTGGCGAGACGCCGGCGGCATATCGCGCACGCCTTTGAGCAGCCCCCTCCCCGGGCGTCAGGCGCGTGGCGGCGGCGGTGCGGGCAGAAACTTCGACGGCGTGAGGCCGAACTGGCGCTTGAACGCCTGCGTGAACGCGCTGTGGCTTTCATAGCCGCAGTCCAGCGCCACGCGCATCAAGGGCTGGCCGCAGACGATGGCCGCCATGGCACCGAGCAGCCGCGCCTGCAGCTGCCACTGGCCGAAGTTCATTCCCGTGCTCTTGCTGAAATGCCGGTGGAAGGTCTTGGCGCTCATCGCCAGCGACTGCGCCCAGTCCTGCGCCAAACGCCCCTGGGCCGGGTGGTCGGTGATCGCGCGGCACACGGCCGCCATGCGCGCGTCGTCGGGCCAGGGCAGATGGAAAGGCAGGGCCGCGGGCTCGCGCAGCTCCTGCAGCAGCAGGGACGCCAGCAGCTCGCCGCGCGGCGTCTCGCAGACCTGCGTGCCCAGGGCCACCGCCGCGCAAATCAGCTCGCGCAGCAGCGGCGACACATGGACCACGCAGTCGGTGTCCGGCAGGGCGCGCGCGGCATCGGGCAGCACCAGCACGCTGCAGATGCGCGCCGCGCTGCGCATCAGTATGCGGTGGCCGACATGGGGCCGCAGCCAGACCGCGGTGGTCGGCGGCACGATCCAGCGGCCGGTCGTGGCCTCGACCACCATCACGCCGTCCAGCGCGCACAGCAGCTGGCCGCGCGCATGGCGATGGAAATCGACGGCAAAGCCGGCCGGGTAGTCGGCGGCCACGCCCGTCATCCACGAGGAATACGCCGAATGGTCGTGGGGGTCGGCCTCGGTCAATGGATGGGAAGGCAAACGCGCTCCTGTGATCGAATGTCCATTTGCATATAGGGATCGTCCAATTGTATGGAGCCCGCCTTGCGGCCGGCGATTAATCTGGGCTTCTTCCTTGAAATCCACGTCATGAACCTGCAACGCCCCCTGCGACTAACGCTGCTGACCCCTTGTCGGGGTCAGTGCGCAGACGCCTGCGCCATGACCTGTCCTGATTTCCCCTGACCCCGACTCCAGCCAGCTGCGTATGCCAGCAGGGGAAATCAGGCATGTCCTTCATGTCCTGACGAGGTTTCCCCATGCTTTCCCATCCCCAACAGAAGTACCGTCCCCAGCCGCCCGTCGATCTGCCCGAGCGCAGCTGGCCGGCGCGCACCATCACCGCGGCGCCGATCTGGCTGTCCACCGACCTGCGTGACGGCAACCAGGCGCTGTTCGAGCCCATGAGCGGAGCGCGCAAGCTCAAGCTGTTCAACGAACTCGTACGGCTGGGTTTCAAGGAAATCGAGCTGGGCTTTCCGGCCGCTTCCAAAACAGACTTCGACATCGTGCGCACGCTGGTCGACCAGCAGCTGATTCCCGACGACGTGACGCCCATGGTCATGACGCAGCTGCGCGAGGACCTGATACGCGAGACGGTGCGCAGCGTGCGCGGCGCGCGCCGGGTCATAGTTCACCTGTACAACGCCATCGCGCCGGCCTGGCGCGAGCTGGTCTTCGGCCTGAGCGTGGCGCAGATCATCGCCATGGTGGAGCAGCATGTGCGCCTGCTGCGCGAGCTCACCGACGCCGCGCCCGAAACCCAATGGGTGCTGCAATATTCGCCCGAGACCTTCTGCATGGCCGAGCTCGAGGTCTCGCTCGCGGTCTGCAACGCGGCCATTGCGGCCTGGGACGCGGGCCCGGCCCGCCCCATGATCGTCAACCTGCCGACCACGGTCGAGGTGTCGACCGCCAACGTCTTTGCCGACCAGATCGAGTGGATGCACCGGCGGCTGCAGCGGCGCGAACACATCGTGCTGTCGGTGCACCCGCACAACGACCGCGGCACCGGCGTGGCCTGCGCCGAGCAGGCGCTGCTGGCCGGCGCGCAGCGCGTCGAAGGCTGCCTGTTCGGCAATGGCGAGCGCAGCGGCAACCTGGATCTGGTGACGCTGGCGCTGAACCTCTACACGCAGGGCATTTCGCCCGGCCTGGACTTCTCCGACATCGCGGGCGTGGCGCGCATCGTCGAGGAATGCACGGCGCTGCCCATCCATCCGCGCCACCCCTATGTCGGCGATCTGGTGTTCACCGCGTTCTCGGGCTCGCACCAGGACGCGATTGCCAAGGGCTTTGCCGCGCAGCAGCCCGACGGCCCCTGGCGCGTGCCCTACCTGCCCATAGATCCCAAGGACCTGGGCCGCACCTACGACAGTATCGTGCGCGTCAACAGCCAGTCCGGCAAGGGCGGCATTGCCTACCTGCTCGAGCGCGACCATGGCGTGGTGATGCCGCGGCGCATGCAGATCGAGTTCAGCGCCATCGTGCAAAAGCACGCCGATGCCAGCGAAACCGAGATCGCCAGCGCGCAGATCTGGCAGCTGTTCCAGCAGACCTATCTGGATGCGCTGCAGCGCGGCAGCTGCCGCTACCTCGGCCACACCCTGCATGAAGGCGCCGAAGGCGACACGCTGAAACTGCGGCTGGACGACATGGCGCGAGCCGGCGGGATCGAGCGCAGCGGCCGCGGCAACGGCCCGATTGCGGCCACGGTCGCGGCGCTGGACCCGGCGCTGCGCGTGGACAGCTACGAGCAGCGCAGCCTGGAGGGCGGCGCCCAGGCGCGCGCAATGAGCATCGTGGAAGTGGCCCATCCCGATGTGGCCGGCAGCCGCTTCGGCGTGGGCATACATGAAAGCATTGCCACCGCCTCGGTGCTGGCGACGCTGGG
>NZ_JAVWWA010000035.1:0-41892 GCF_036666375.1 Comamonas sp.
CTTCAGGCCAGCTTGCGCGCACCGACCGCGGGTGGCTGGGCGGCAAGCGTGGGCGCAGCGGCGCGCGCGCGATAGACCAGCATGAAGACGCCTATGGCCAGCGCCGCCACCAGGCCGGGAACGGCGAACACCAGGAAGTTCATCTTCAGCGGCAGCGCCGCGGCCATCAGCGAGCCGCCCAGCAGCGGCCCGACAATCGCGCCTATGCGGCCCACGCCCGAAGCCCAGCCAATGCCGGTCGAACGGATTGCCAGCGGATAGAACTGCGCGGTGTTGGCATACAGCAGGATCTGCGTGCCTATGGTGGTGGCGCCCGCGATCACGATCAGCAGATAGAGCATGGGCATGGGGCTGTTGAAGCCCAGCAGCGCAATCGATGCCGTGCCCAGCGCGAAATAGCCGACCATCACCTTGGGCAGGCTGAAACGGTCACCGAGCCAGCCGCCCGCAATCGCGCCGATCACGCCGCCGAAATTGAGCGCCAGCAGGAAGGACAGGCTGGAGCCCAGGCTGTAGCCGGCGCTGGCCATCAGCTTGGGCAGCCACGAGCCCAGCGCGTACACCATCAGCAGGCAGCAAAAGAACGACAGCCAGATCATGAACGTGCCAAGACTGCGTCCGTCCTTGAACAGGTCCAGCATGGGCGCGCCCGCGCCCTTGGTGCCCGACTGCACCAGTTGCGTGTCCGCAAGATCCAGATGCGGCGCCATCTTCAGCAGCGTGGCGCGGGCTTTCTCATGCTGGCCCTGGCGCAGCATGAAGCCCACCGATTCGGGCAGCTTCCACAGCACGATGGGCAGGATGGCCAGCGGCGCGGCGGCGGCAAAGAACATCGACTGCCAGCCGAACCGCGGCAGCATGTAGATGCCCAGGCCGGCGCACAGCACGCCGCCCAGCGAGTAGCCGCTGAACATGATGGCCACCAGTGTGCTTCGCGAGCGTTTGGGCGCGTACTCGTTCATCAGCGCCACCGCATTGGGCATCAGGCCGCCGCAGCCCAGACCGGCAATGAAGCGGAAGATGCCGAACTCGGTGGGCGTGGCCGCGAAACCGCTGCAGAACGTCGCCAGGCTGAACAGCACAAAGCTGATCGCAATGCCTTTCTTGCGGCCTATGCGGTCGGCCAGCGGACCGAAGATGAACGCGCCGAACATCATGCCGAACAGCGCATAGCTGCCCAGTGCACCCGCCTGCACCGGCGTGAGCTGCCAATGCTGCATCAGCGTGGGCAGCACCGCGCCATAGATGAACAGGTCGTAGCCGTCGAAGATCAGCAGCGTGGCGCACAGCCACATCACCGTCCAGTGAAAGCGCGTGAAACGCGCGTTGTCGATCACCTCGTTCACATCCAATGTCTTCATGTTGTCTCCTGTTGTGCTTGTTTGTTGTCGTTGTCAGCGCTGCGGCGTCAGCCCTGGTCGCCGCCACCGACGGGCAGCACCGTGCCCGTGATGTAGGAAGCCTGGTCGGACGCGAGAAAGAGAATCGCCGCGGCCTGCTCGTCCAGCGAGCCGTAGCGCTTCATCAGGCTGCTGGAGACGGTCTGGTCGACGATCTGCTGGTACCAGGCCTTTTCGGCCGGGCTCTGCTCGGCCGCGTTGCGCGGAATGCGCCGCGGCGGCGCCTCGGTGCCCCCGGGCGCGACCGCATTGATGCGAATGCCGCGCTCGCCGTTCTCGAAGGCCAGGCAGGCGGTCAGCGCATTCACGCCGCCCTTGGCCGCGCCGTAGGGCACGCGGTTGACGCTGCGCGTGGCGATCGACGAGACATTGACGATGGCGCCCTGCTGCTGCGCGAGCATGTACGGCAGCACCGCCCGGCAGCCCCACAGCGTGGGAAACAGCGAGCGCCGCACCTCGGCCTCGATTTCCTGCGGCGCGTATTCCTCGTAGGGCTTGGCCCAGATCGTGCCGCCCACGTTGTTGACCAGGATGTCGATGCGGCCGAACCTTTCGTGGGTGCGCTGCGCGGCCTGCTGGGCGCCATCGAACTGCTCCAGGTCCAGCTCCAGCGCCAGCACGTCGGTCAGGGCCTCGAGCCGCGCGCGCAGGTCCTGCACCAGCGGCGAGCGGTCGACCAGCGCCAGCCGCGCGCCCTGCGCCGCGGCCAGTTCGGCCACGCGCTCGCCTATGCCCTGGGCCGCGCCGGTGATCAGCATCACCTTGCCTTCGAATGTCTTCATGGAACTGTCTCCGTTCAGGCCGCGACCGGCTGGGTCGGGGTGAATTTTTCGTAATGGAAATTGGCCGGCGTGATGCCCGCGGACTTGAAGTGCTGCTGCACCGCGTCCACCATGGGCGGCGGGCCGCACAGATAGACATCGACATCGCCGCCGTGCAGCACCGCGGCCGGCATGTGCTGGGTCACATAGCCCTGGCGCTCGTGCGTGGTCGCGGCATCGGCCACGCAGGTGCTGAATGTGAAGCCGGGAATGCGCTGGGCGTACTCGACAAGCCTGTCGACCAGCACCAGATCCTGGTCGCGCGTGACGCCGTAGATCAGGTGTACGGGCTGGTCCGTGCCCTTCAGCGCCAGCACTTCGAGCATGGAGAGAAACGGCGCCAGCCCGGTGCCGCCGGCGAGCAGCAGCAGCGGCCGGGTCACGGCGCGCAGGTAGAAGCTGCCCAGCGGACCGGTCATCTCCAGCGCCTGCCCGGCCTGGGCGGCCTGCAGCCAGGAGCTCATCAGCCCGCCGGGCACCTGCTTGACCAGAAAGCCCATGCGGCCCGCGCCCGGCAGCGAGCTGAACGAATAGGAACGGTGCTGGCCGCTGCCGGGCACGCCGATGTTGACGTACTGCCCGGGCAGGAACACCGGCGCCGCGTCCGGCGCGTCCAGCACCAGCTCGTAGGCCGCATCACCCAGGCGCGCCACCTGCGCCACCGAGGCCGCGAACTGCGCGGTGGCGGTCTTGCAGGCCGTGGACGACATGGGCACCGAGATCACGCAGTCGGAGCGCGGCACCATCTGGCAGGTCAGCACCAGGCCGGCGCCGGCCTCCTCCTCGGTCAGCGCCTCGTCGATGTACTCGTCGCCCAGGTCATAGCTGCCGGCCTCGGCGCGGCACTTGCAGGTGCCGCAGACCCCGTCCGAGCAGTCCATGGGCAGGTTGATGCGATTGCGAAACGCCGAATCAAGCACTTTTTCGTTGGCGCCGCAGTCGATGAAGCGCGTGACGCCGTCCTCGAAATTCAGCGCGATGCGATAGCTGGTCATCGTCAATCCCCCCGTGTCAGATGTGATAGATGTCGATGACCTGGCGGATGTAGTCGTCCTTGAGGACGATCTTCTTGCGCAGGATCAGATAGCTGCCGTCCGCGTCCTTCTGCAAGGTCACGAAGATGGTGCCGAAGAACTGGTCGGTCGCCTTGTAGCGGTGGCTCAGCGTGTGGAAGTTGTAGCGCACGTCCACCTGATCGCCGCGCTCGTCAAGCACTTCCACATTGCTCAGCATGTGGCAGGTGCGCGGCTCGGGCATGGACGCGCTCGAGCGCTCGGTCTGGATGCGGAACACCCGGTCTTCCAGGCCGTTGCGGTTGGGGTAATAGATCAGCGAGATCTCGCGGTGCGGGTCCTCGGTCAACTTGTCGTCGTCGTCCCAGGCGGGCATCCAGTATTCGGCTTCGGGCGCATACAGCGCCAGCCAGGGCTCCCATTCGCGATCGTCGAGGTGGCGCGCTTCCCGGTAGAGGAAGGCGCAGATGCTGGCGTGTTCCGCGCTCATGACAGGTCTCCTTCGCGCTCGGACTTCACCGCGCGGCGCATGGATTCGGCCCAGTAGTCGTGCTGGCACACGAACAGCCCCTCGTCCTCGCTGCGCCCGCCGCTGATCAGCGGCTTCATTCCCATGCGCTGCGCGTTCTCGTCGGCGCCCTCGACCCACAGCGGCGCGCCGCGGCTCAGGTCGTTCCACGGCGCGGCCTTGCCTGCGTAGCCGGTCTGGCAGGAGCGGAACTCCTCCAGGTCGTCGGCCGTGCCCATGCCCGAGACGTTGAAGAAATCCTCGTACTGGCGGATGCGCAGCGCGCGGTCCTCGGCGCTTTCGCCCTTGGGCGCAAAGCAGTAGATGGTGATTTCGGTCTTGTCGACGCTGATCGGGCGCGTGACCCGGATCTGCGTGGAGAACTGGTCCATCAGGTAGACATTGGGATAGAGACACAGGTTGCGCGTCTGGCCGACGATGAAGTTGGCCGTGTCCTCGCCCAGGCGCTGGGCAAGCTCCTCGCGGCGGTGGTAGACCGGGCGCACCTCGGGGTTCATGGTCTGGGTCCACAGCAGGATATGGCCATGCTCGAAGCCGTAGACGCCGCCCACGCTCTTGCTCCAGCCGTTGGCGTCGACCGCCTTGGTGCCGCCGTCCTTGCGCCGGCCCATGGTCGCGGCGTAGTTCCAGTGCACGGAGCTGACGTGGTAGCCGTCGCTGCCGTTTTCCATCTGCAGCTTCCAGTTGCCGTCATAGGTGTAGCTGGAATTGCCGCGCAGCACTTCCAGGCCCTCGGGCGCCTGGTCGACGATCTGGTCGATGATGACCCGGGTCTCGCCCAGGTAGTCGGCCAGCGGCAGCACGTCGGCGTTGAGGCTGCCGAACAGAAAGCCCTTGTAGCTTTCGAAGCGCGCCACCTTCTTGAGATCGTGCGAGCCTTGCGTGTTGAACTGCACCGGGTACTCGGTGGTCTTCTCGTCCTTGACCTTGAGCAGCTTGCCGGTGTTGCTGAACGTCCAGCCGTGGAAGGGACAGGTGAAGCTGCCCTTGTTGCCGTGCTTCTTGCGGCACAGCATCGCGCCGCGGTGGGCGCAGGCGTTGATCACGGCGTTGAGCTGGCCGTCCTTGCCGCGCGTGATGACCACCGGCTGGCGGCCTATGGTGGTGGTGAAGTAGTCGTTGACCGCGGGAATCTGGCTCTCGTGCGCGAGATAGACCCAGTTGCCTTCGAAGATGTGCTTCATCTCCAGCTCGAAAAGCGCGGGGTCGGTGAAGATGTCGCGACGGCAGCGAAAGACACCGCTGTCCTTGTCGTCCTGCAGGGCCGAGTCCAGCAGTTTTTCGACTTCACCGTAGCGATCCGTTGATGCGGTGGTGTTCATGGGAATTTCCTTGGGGTGGGTTCATCCGCCGCGATGCCCATCGCGGTCGGTAGCTGCAGACAGGCCCCGCATGGGGCTGGGGGCAATGGCTTCAGGCCGCCAGACGCGCGCGCTCGACGATCTGGTTGTCGACGCCGTCGACCAGCGCGCTGAGCGTGATGTCGAACGCGATCTCTGCAAACGGGCCGCTCAGGCCGTTGCGCTCGATGCTGTCCGCATCGCTGCGCTCGACCAGCGGCGGCACCAGGCCTTCGCGCGTGGCATAGGCGAAGTCGTCATACACCAGCGGATCGCCATCGATGTTGATCTGCGTGGTCAGCTTGCGGTGACCTTCGGCGCTGACGAAGAAGTGGATGTGCGCGGGGCGGTTGCCATGGCGGCCGAGCTGGTTGAGCAGCGCCTGCGTCGGGCCGTCGGGCGGGCAGCCATAGCCCACGGGAACGATGCTCTGGAAGCGATAGCGGCCCTGCGCATCGGTGACGATGGTGCGGCGCATGTTGAACGGCTTTTGTTCGCCCGTGGGGTCGAAGTGCGAATAAAAGCCCTTGGTGTTCGCGTGCCAGACTTCCACCGTCGCGCCGGGCAGCGGCCGGCCGTCGGCGCCGTGCACGGTGCCGTGCATGATCAGCGTGTGGCCGTTGGCGTCGCTGCCGTCGTCCAGGCGCGCGAAGCCCTGCTCCACCGGCGCGCCGGCGACATACAGCGGGCCTTCGATGGTGCGCGGCGTGCCGTTGGCCACGCCCAGCGCCGCGTCTTCGGCATCCATGCGCATGTCGAAGTAGCGGTCCAGGCCCAGGCCGGGCGACAACAGGCCGGCTTCACCGCGCGCGCCCAGCTGGTTCAGGTAGGCGACACCGGCCCAGTACTCGTCGGACGTGATGTCCAGGTCTTCGATGGTCTTGAACAGGTCGCTGAGGATGCGGTGGATGATGGCCTTGGTGCGGGCATTGCCGCCTGCCTGGTCGAGGCCGCTGGCCAGTCGCAGAAAGTCCTGGACTTCGGGGGTGTGAAAGATTTGCGTGCTCATCGTGGTCTCCTGAACGGGGGGTTTGTTGTGATCTGAAAGGCTTGGCTGTGCCGGCGGCGTCAGGCAAAGGTCGGGACGCTGACGCGCGTGCGGTCGCGGCGGAAGTGGCGCACGCGGTCTTCGTCCAGCGCGATTCCCAGCCCCGGGCCGGCGGGAAGCGTGAGGTGGAAATCCTTGTATTCCAGCGGCTGGGTCAGGATTTCCTCGGTCAGCAGCAGCGGACCGAACAGCTCGGTGCCCCACTGCAGCGCGCGGAAGGTGGAGAACACCTGGGCCGAGGCAATGGTGCCGAACGCGCCTTCGAGCATGGTGCCGCCGTACAGCTCGATCTGCGCCGCATCGGCGATGGCCGCCACCTGCTGCGCGGCCTGCAGTCCGCCCGACTGCTCGGTCTTGATGGCAAACACATCGGCCGCGGCGTTGCGCGCCAGGGAAAAAGCCGTCGCCGGGCCCATCAGCGATTCATCGGCCATGAGCGCGATCGGGAACCTGCCCTTGAGACGGGCCAGGGCCTCGGCGCTGGCCACGGGTTGCTCGGCCAGCTCGCAGCCGGCGTCGACCAGGCCGGCCAGGCCGTACTGGGCCTGCAGCTCGGTCCAGGCCATGTTCACATCGACGCGCACCACGGCCTGCTCGCCCAGCGCCTGCTTGATTGCCGCCACGTGGGCGATGTCCTCGCGCACCGGCTTGCGGCCGATCTTGAGCTTGAAGATGCGGTGGCGGCGCTGGTCCAGCATGCGCTGCGCCTCGTCGATGTCCTTGGCCGTGTCGCCGGACGCCAGCGTCCAGGCGACGGGCAGCTGGTCGCGCAGGCGCCCGCCCAGCAGCTCGGACACCGGCAGGCCCACGCGCTGGCCCAGCGCGTCGAACAGCGCCGTTTCGACGGCGCACTTGGCAAAGCGGTTCTCGCGTATGCCCCGGTCGAGCCCGGCCATCACGGCCGCCACGCGGTTGGCGTTGGCGCCCAGCAACTGGGGCGTGAAATAGGTATCGATAGCCAGCTTCATGCCTTCGGGCGACTCGCCGCCGTAGGCCAGGCCGCCAATCGTCGTGCCTTCGCCCACCCCGACCGTGCCGTCCGCGCAGTGGATGCGCACCAGCATCAGGGTCTGGCCGCTCATCACGGCCATGGAGAGCTTGTGGGGACGAATCGTCGGCAGGTCGACCAGCATGGTCTCGACCTTTTCGATGATCACGGGCGCGGCAGCGACAGCGCCGGGCTGCGAGAAGCGGGATGAATGTTGCATGCCTCCATTGGAATCCTGGCCCCGCACAGCACGCCAACACCAAATCAATCTAATTCGATACCTTTTCCATATAATTCACAGAACACGCATTGCAAAACAATGACTTACGGCTTAAAAATCATCAACCATATCGTTTTCCCTTATGGATCTACGCCAGCTGCGCTACTTCGTCGCCGTCGCCAATACGCGCAATTTCACGCGTGCCGCGGAACAGATGCACATCGCCCAGCCCCCGCTGAGCCGCCAGATCCAGCTGCTCGAAGAGGAGCTGGGCGTGCAGCTGGTACTGCGCAACAGCCGGCCCGTGGCACTGACCGAAGCCGGCAGGCTGTTCTACGAGCAGTCGCTGCAGGTGCTGCAGCGCGTCGATCAGATGAAGACCGGCATGCGCCAGGCGGGTCGCAACCTGCGCCAGTCGATCTCCATAGGCTATGTGGGCTCCACGCTGTACGGCGGCCTGCCGATGCTGGTGCGGATGTTCCGCCAGAAGTATCCGGACACCGACGTGCACCTGGTCGACCTGAGTTCTGTGCAGCAGATCACCGAGCTCAAGTCGGGCCGCATCGACCTGGGATTCGGCCGCATCAGGACGCGTGACACCTCGGTGGCGCGCTCGGTGCTGCGCGAGGAAAGGCTGGTGCTGGCGCTGGCGCCGAGTTCACCGCTGGCCGCCAGCAGCGGCCCGGTGCGGCTGAGCGAGATCGCGAACCAGCACCTGATCGTGTTTCCCAAGGAGCCCCGGCCCAGCTACGCCGACCACGTGCTGGGCCTGCTGCACGAGCAGGCAGTGCCGCTGGCCCAGGTGCATGAAGTGCGCGAGCTGCAGGCCGCGCTCGGGCTGGTGGCCTGCGAAATCGGCGTGTGCATCGTGCCGGCCGCGGCCCGGCTGCGCTCCGACCTGGTCTACCGCCTGATCGAGGACGAGCAGGCGACCTCGCCCATCATCCTGAGCCACCGCCTCAACGACGACTCCTGGTACATCCCCGCGATCAAGGAGCTGATCGCGCTGATGTATACGCAAAATCCCCCCTGGCTCGATTTTCAGACCAACGCCTTTCCCAGCGGCAAGACGGCGCCCGACGAAGACCGGGAAACCCCGCCGGCACCAGCGCCCAGGCCGCGCGGCAGGAAAAAAGCCGGTCCTTGACGCTCATTCGCTCACCAGCGCGCGCATCCAATCCGGCAGCGGGCTGGCTTTTTGCAGCGCCGCATCGACCCAGATGACGGTCGCGCCACCGGCCGCGCAAATCAAACCCGGCTGGCTTTCGCGCTCTATCGTGCACCAGCTCTCGAACGTGCAGCGACCCGGGTCGCTGACATAGGTGGTCAGCAGCAGCTGGTCGGGATGGGCCAGCTGCTGGTAGAAATTGCAGAACGCATTGACGATCACCGGCCCCTGGCCTTGCGGCGCCGGCTGACAGCCGATGGCGCACATCCACTCGATGCGCGCCGTCTCCATATAGCGAAAATACTGGCTGTTGTTGACATGGCCCATGGCGTCCATGTCGCCCCAGCGCACTGGAAAGCGCAGCTCGTGGACCCGTTTCTTGTTCTGCGGAATTTCAATTTTCATCGGATATCCTGGTTATTCGGCATGCCCACCAGCATCGCAGGGATGGCGCTGAATGACCGCCTCCGAGGCGACAGCGGCCGCAGAAAAAATCCGAGGTGACATGAACGCGCACGCGCTGCGCATAGAATCAGCCGCTGCTGGAGCGCGCCCGGCCGAGGTGCGCCGCGTTACGCCTACCCATCTGAATCAAAAAGAGACGCCCGATGACAAATGATGAAATCCTGGCCCAGTACGGCCCCCGCGAGGCCATGGAATACGACGTGGTCGTGGTCGGCGGCGGCCCAGGCGGCCTGTCCACCGCGATTCGCCTGAAGCAGCTGGCCGCCGAAAAAGGCCAGGAACTGTCGGTCGTGGTGCTCGAAAAAGGCTCGGAACCCGGTGCCCACATCCTGTCCGGCGCGATCATGGACCCCAAGGCGCTGACCGAGCTGATTCCCAACTGGAAGGAACTCGGCGCGCCGCTGAACCAGCCCGTGACCGACGACGCCATGGTGTTCCTGGGCGAGAAGTCGTCGCTGCGCACGCCCAACTTCCTGCTGCCGGCCTGCTTCCAGAACCACGGCAACTACATCGTGAGCCTGGGCAATGTCGTGCGCTGGCTGGCCGAACAGGCCGAAGGCCTGGGCGTGGAAATCTTCCCCGGCTTTCCCGCGGCCGAAGTGCTCTACAACGAGGACGGCTCGGTCAAGGGCGTGGCCACGGGCAACATGGGCGTGGGCAAGGATGGCGAACCCACGGGCGACTTCCAGCTGGGCATGGAACTGCACGGCAAGTACACGATCTTCGCCGAAGGCGCGCGCGGCCATCTGGGCCGCCAGCTGATCGCGCGCTACAAGCTCGACGAAGGGCGCGATCCGCAGACCTACGGCCTGGGCGTCAAGGAGCTCTGGGAAATCGACCCGGCGCGCCACCAGCCGGGCTTCGTGCTGCACACCGCGGGCTGGCCCATGAAGGCCGACACCTACGGCGGCGCCTTCCTGTATCACATGGAAGACAACAAGGTCACGCTGGGCTTCATCACGGGCCTCGACTACTCGAATCCGTATCTGAGCCCGTTCGAGGAAATGCAGCGCTGGAAGACCCATCCCAACATCCGCTACTACCTCGAAGGCGACGAAGCCAAGGGCATCAAGCCCGCCAAGCGCATAGGCTACGGCGCGCGCGCGATCACCGCCGGCGGCCTGCTGTCGCTGCCCAAGTTCGTGTTCCCCGGCGGCGCGCTGGTCGGCTGCGACGCGGGCTTTCTCAACGTCAGCCGCATCAAGGGCAGCCACGCCGCGATCAAGACCGGCATGCTGGCCGCCGAAGCCGCGTTCGAGGCCATCCAGGCCGGCCGCCAGGGCGACGAACTGAGCAGCTACATCACGGCGTTCGAGAACAGCTGGCTCTACACCGAACTCAACAAGAGCCGCAACTTCAAGGCCTGGTTCAAGAAGGGTCTGACCACCGCGACCCTGATGAACGGCCTGGAGCAATTCGTGCTCAAGGGCAACATCCCCTGGACGCTGCACCGCGACAAGCCCGATCACGCCTACCTCAAGCCCGCGGCCGAGTGCCAGCCCATCGTCTACCCCAAGCCCGATGGCAAGCTGACCTTCGACCGCCTGTCGAGCGTGTTCATCAGCAACACCAACCACGCCGAGAACCAGCCGGCCCACCTGACGCTCAAGGACGCGAGCGTGCCCGTGGACATCAACCTCGCGCGCTATGCAGGGCCCGAGAGCCGCTACTGCCCGGCCGGCGTCTACGAATTCGTGCCCGACGAAAGCAAGGGCGGCGACAGCCAGCGCCTGCAGATCAACGCACAGAACTGCGTGCACTGCAAGACCTGCGACATCAAGGACCCGACGCAGAACATCGTCTGGGTCACGCCCGAAGGCGGTGGCGGCCCGAACTATTCGGGCATGTAAACGAAGGGCCTGCACTGCAGGCCTTTTTTCATCGCAGGCCGCGCGCGTCCCGTGGAAACCTCGGGGGTCGGACTCGTTCGCAAGCGGCCTGGGCTGCAGTAGACTTCGAATCGAGGCTTCGTTCGGAGCACAACATTCATTCAGCGGTGGAGATACAAATGAAATTCCTGTCCTTGGCGCCACTGGGCGCGGTGGCCCTGGCCCTGGCATCGATGACTTCGGTGCATGCCCAGCAGAAATCGGTGGCCGTGACCGCCATCGTCGAACACCCCGCGCTCGACGCGGTGCGCGACGGCGTGCAGGCCGCGCTCAAGGATGCGGGCTTTGAAACCGGCAAGAATCTCAAGTGGCAATACCAGAGCGCCCAGGGCAATACCGGCACGGCCGCGCAGATCGCGCGCAAGTTCATCGGTGACAAGCCCGACGCCATCGTCGCCATCGCCACGCCCTCGGCCCAGGCAGTGGTTGCCGCGACCAAGGCCGTGCCCGTGGTGTTCTCGGCCGTGACCGACCCCGTGGCCGCCAAGCTGCTGCCCAGCTGGGAGCCGAGCAAGGGCAACGTGACCGGCGTGTCCGATCTGCTCGCGCTCGACAAGCAGATGCAGCTGGTCAAGCAGGTCGTGCCCAACGCCAAGCGCGTGGGCATCGTCTACAACCCGGGCGAAGCGAACTCCATGGTCGTGGTCAAGGAAATGCAGAAACTCCTGCCTACCCTGGGCCTGACGCTGGTAGAAGCCGCCGCGCCGCGCTCGGTCGACGTCAGCAGCGCCGCGCGCAGCCTGGTCGGCAAGGTCGATGTAATCTATACCAACACCGACAACAACGTGGTTTCGGCCTACGAAGCTTTGGTCAAGGTCGGGCAGGATGCGAAAATCCCGCTGGTTGCTTCCGACACCGACTCCGTCAAGCGCGGCGCGGTTGCGGCATACGGCATCAACTACCGTGACCTGGGTGAGCAGACCGGCCGCATGGTGGCGCGCATCCTCAAGGGCGAGAAGCCCGGCGACATCAAGCCCGAGGTGAGCACCAAGATGGAGCTTTTCGTGAACCCCGGTGCCGCCGAGAAGCAAGGCGTGAAGCTGTCGGATGCGCTGGTCAAGTCGGCCGCGCAAGTGATTCAATAAAAGACCACCCGGGTATATAGCCCGGTGGGGGCTTCCATATGGCAGGTACCGTACGATGCACGGACCTGCCATTGTTTTTACCCAGCCTGCGGGCGCAACCGCACTCCCCATGTCATTTTTCTCATTTCTTGGCGCCATCGAGATCGGCCTGATCTTCAGCCTGGTGGCGCTGGGCGTCTTCATCTCGTTTCGGCTGCTGCGCTTTCCCGACCTCACCGTGGACGGCAGCTTTCCGCTGGGCGGCGCGGTCTGCGCCATCCTGATTTCCACGGGCACCAACCCCTGGCTCGCGACGCTGGCCGCGACGGCCGCGGGCGCTGCCGCGGGCATGGTCACGGGCTGGCTCAACGTCAAGCTCAAGATCATGGACCTGCTCGCGTCCATTCTGATGATGATCGCGCTGTACTCGGTCAACCTGCGCATCATGGGCGGCCCCAATGTGCCGCTGATCAACGACGCCACGCTGTTCACCCTGCTGCAGCCCGAAGGCATGCCCGACTACGTCGCGCGCCCGCTGATCCTGGCGGCGATCGTGCTGATCGCCAAGCTCGCGATGGACTGGTTCTTCTCCACCGAACGCGGCCTGGCGATCCGCGCCACCGGTTCGAACGCGCGCATGGCGCGCGCCCAGGGCGTGAACACCGGCGGCATGATCCTGCTGGGCATGGCGGTCTCCAACGGCCTGGTGGGCCTGGGCGGCGCGCTGTTCGTGCAGACCCAGGGCGGCTCCGACATCTCGATGGGCATTGGCACCATCGTCATCGGCCTGGCGGCCGTGATCGTCGGTGAAAGCCTGCTGCCTTCGCGGCGCATCATCTATGCGACGCTGGCCGTGGTGATCGGCGCCATCGTCTACCGTTTCTTCATTGCCGCCGCGCTCAACAGCGACTTCATCGGCCTCAAGGCGCAGGACCTGAACCTGGTCACGGCCGTGCTCGTGACCGTGGCCCTCGTCATCCCGCAGCTCAAGCAGAAGCTGTCCAAGCGCAAGCCGCGTTAAGTCGGTCGGAGATCCCATGCTGAGTGCAAAAGACATCGTTCTCACCTTCAACCCCGGCACGCCGATCGAAACCCGCGCGCTGCGCGGACTGTCGCTGGAGATTCCGGCCGGACAGTTCGTGACCGTCATCGGCTCCAACGGCGCGGGCAAGTCCACTTTCCTGAACGCCGTGTCGGGCGACCAGCGCGTCGACGGCGGCTCCATCGTGATCCACGGCCAGGACGTCACCGCACTGCCCGTCTGGGCGCGCGCCGAGCGCGTGGCCCGGGTCTTCCAGGATCCGATGGCCGGCACCTGCGAAGACCTGACCATAGAGGAAAACATGGCGCTGGCCCAGCGCCGCGGCGCGTCGCGCCGGCTCACGCGCGCAGTGCGTGCCGAAATGCGCGAAGTCTTCCAGGACCGCCTGGCAACGCTGGGTCTGGGCCTCGAAAAGCGCCTGTCGGATCGCATTGGCCTGCTTTCGGGCGGCCAGCGCCAGGCCGTGAGCCTGCTGATGGCAGCGCTGCAGCCATCGCGCATCCTGCTGCTCGACGAGCACACGGCCGCGCTCGACCCGCGCACCGCCGACTTCGTGCTGCAGCTCACGGCGCGTATCGTGGCCGAGGCCAAGCTCACGACCATGATGGTCACGCACAGCATGCGCCAGGCACTTGACGTGGGCGACCGCACGGTCATGCTGCACCAGGGCCAGGTGGTGCTCGACGTCAGCGGCGAGGAGCGCAAGCGCCTCGACGTGCCCGACCTGCTCAAGATGTTCGAGAAGGTGCGCGGCGAAAAGCTCGCCGACGACGCCTTGCTGCTGGGCTGAGGCCCAGCCCGCAGGGCGGACCACGCGCGTCCCGCCCTGCTCCCGCGCAACAGCATTGCGGTCCGCCGGCAATGCGAAATGCCGTCTTTCGCCTGTTGTAATAGCTTTTAACTATTGATATAATAAATCAATAGTTAATTTGTAAACATCATGCCAAAGAGCCGCAACAACACCGTTTTGAACCGGAAGCTCATCAACGCCGCATGCGAAGGCCGCACAGGTGAATTCAAGGGCTTGCTGGACGCTGGCGCAGACATCAACGCCCTCGAGGAAAGCACCACCGCCCTGGTCGCAGCCACCGTTTGCAATCAACCCCAAGCGGTCAGGACACTGATCGACCTGGGAGCCCGCGTCGATCTTCCCGACGGGCATCGCCTTACGCCGCTGTCGTATGCCGTGCTTAACCAGCGCCCCGATATCATCCAATTGCTGGTGGCGTCCGGAGCGGACCTCAACACCACATACGGCAATGGCCACAATCTATTGACTACGGCTGTGAAAATCCGCGACCAGCCCACGGTCGACAAGTTGATAGAACTTGGTGCGGATGTGCACCGCACCAATGCGTTGGGGCAATCCGCGCTGGCGCTCGCATCGCGTGACACGGGCATGGTGCGCAGCCTGCTAGACGCCAAGGCAGATCTCACTCATCCCGCGAATCGGGACGCCTTGGTGGTGGCCGTCGTCTACCAGCTGACCGACACCGCGCAACTGCTGCTTTCCGCGCGCGCCGATCCCAATGCCGTCGATGACAACGGCAAGGCCGTATTGACCCATGCGGCCGAGCAGGGAGATGCGCGTCTGGTACGCAGCCTGATTGCCGCGAACGCCGACCCCAACGAGGGCGCCAACCGCCAGGCGCTCGAGCCTGCACTCGATGCGCCCGATACTGGGGTGCTGGAAGCAATGCTGAAAGCGGGTGCGTGCCCGGATTTGGCGGAGCCTGAAGGCTGGCGTGCGCTGGTGGAAGCTTTCAGGTTGGGCATTGGGCAGGCCGCGGCGCAATGGATCCCTGAGCATTCAGCCCCGCAGGCCGACGGCTCCGAGGACCAAGCCTACAACCCCATGACGCTTGCCGTGGAAGTGGGCACGGTGGACATCATAGGAATTCTGCGCGACGCCGGATACGGCGGCGACGCCGACGACGGCAGGGGTCACACCTTGCTGATGCGGGCCTGCGAGGTACGCTCACCGGAAGTCGTCAATGCGTTGCTGGAGACGCACAATGGCTACCCCGGCGCCAACCCCAATACCCGCGCGTACAGCGACGGCACGACCCCGCTGATGATTGCAGCCGCAGCCGGCAATTCCCGCACAATCGACGTTCTGGTGCACGCGGGGGCGAACCTGTATATCCCGGACATTGCGGGGCGAACCGCTATGGACTATGCCTGTCTATGCCTTGATCCACAGCGCAGGAGCGCAGTGCAGCACACCCTCAACGAAGCGCTCAGAGCGACTGCATGGAAAGAATGCATGGACGATATCGATGAAAGCTCGTTACAACTGATGAACGTTACCTGGGAAAGCGAAACAGCCACGGGCACCGACATCAATGAATACGCCGAGCCCATGGCGCCGACGGACACTACGGGACTGACGGCGCCGCTGCATGACTCCTTCTGAGCGGCAATCCATCGGGGCCTGCGTTTCGCTGAATCGTGCTTAGGTTTTTTTGCAACGGCGCGGCCTGCGCCGGGCAAATCGCGCACAATGCCGTCTTTCCGGGCCGCGCCAGTGCGGCCTTTTGCGTTGCTGCCATGTGCACAGCGCAGCGGAGCACAGGAAACCAAGCAATGAGCGACCACGCTTCTCCCTCTTCCGCGCAGGCCGAGCCCGGCCTGCGCCGCAGCCTCAAGGCGCGTCACCTGTCGATGATTGCCATCGGCGGCTCCATCGGCACCGGCCTGTTCGTGGCCTCGGGCGCGACCATTTCCCAGGCCGGCCCGGGCGGCGCGCTGCTCGCCTATATGGTTGTCGGCCTGATGGTCTATTTCCTCATGACCAGCCTGGGCGAAATGGCTGCCCACCTGCCGGTCTCGGGCTCGTTTGCGACCTACGGCGCGCGCTATGTGGATGAAGGCTTCGGCTTCGCGCTCGGCTGGAACTACTGGTACAACTGGGCGGTGACGATTGCGGTCGACCTGGTCGCGGCGCAGCTGGTCATGGCCTACTGGATACCGGATGTCAACGGCATGGTCTGGAGCGCGCTGTTCCTGGCGCTGATGTTCGGCCTCAACGCGATTTCGGTCAAAGGCTTTGGCGAAGCCGAATACTGGTTTGCCGCGATCAAGGTGGTGACGGTGATCGTCTTCATCGGTCTGGGCCTGCTGATGGTGCTGGGCATCATGCAAGGCGGCGCGCCCGAAGGCATCTGGGGCAATCTGGCCAACTGGACCGTGGGCGACGCGCCGTTCGCCGGCGGCTTCGCGGCATTGATCGGCGTGGCGATGATCGTCGGCTTCTCGTTCCAGGGCACGGAGCTGATCGGCATCGCGGCCGGCGAATCGGAAGATCCGGCGCGCAACGTGCCGCGCGCGGTGCGCAAGGTGTTCTGGCGCATTCTGCTGTTCTATGTGTTTGCCATCCTGATCATCAGCCTGCTGCTGCCCTACAACGACCCGCAGCTGCTGCGCAACGATGTGAGCGACATCAGCGTGAGCCCGTTCACGCTGGTGTTCGAGCGCGCCGGCCTGCTGTCTGCCGCGGCCGTGATGAATGCCGTGGTGCTGACCTCGGTGCTGTCGGCCGGCAACTCGGGCATGTATGCCTCCACGCGCATGCTCTACACGCTGGCCTGCCAGCGCATGGCGCCGCGCATCTTCGCGCGCGTCAACCGCAACGGCGTGCCCTTGATGGCGCTGCTGGCCACGACGGCGATTGCCGCGCTGTGCTTTCTGACCAACATCTTCAGCCCCCAGGCGGTCTACATCTGGCTGCTGAACCTGTCGGGCATGACCGGCTTCATTGCCTGGCTGGGAATCGCCATCAGCCACTACCGCTTTCGCAAGGGCTACGAAGCCCAGGGCCTGAGCCTGGCGGCCCTGCCCTACCGAGCGGCCGCATTCCCGTTCGGGCCGATCTTCGCTTTCGTGCTGTGCCTGATCATCACGCTGGGCCAGAACTACCAGGCTTTCATCCAGGACCGCATCGACTGGGGCGGCGTGGTCGCGACCTATATCGGCCTGCCGCTGTTCCTGCTGATCTGGTGGGGCTATCGGCTGGTCAAGGGCTCGCGCATCGTTCCCTACAGCGAAATGCGCGTCAAGGCCGAACCGTACTGAGCTCACAAAGGCAGGCGCAGATACCGGTAGGCGTTCTTCCAGAAGAACGGCTCGCGAAAGCCCGCATACGCGGGCTTTTCCATGAGGGCCAGCCATTGTTCGAGATACTGCCGCGTGCGCGTGACGACTTCGGGCATATGCCAGTCGGAGCCGTAGGCCATCTTGTCGAGCAGCTCGAATGGCTGCTGCGCCGCGCGCGCGCGCTGCAGGTTGGACTCCAGGCGCGCGGGACCGTCATCCGCCAGCAACTCGGTCAGGTAGCCGACTTCGCAATAGACATTCGGATAGCGCGTGCACAGCTCGCTCACGATGCGCGCAAAATTGTCTGCATGCTGCCAGGCCTCGTCCGAAACCGCGAACCAGCCCGCTGAATGCAGCGCGCCGTTGCGCAGGTTGCCGCCGCCCGCATGGCCCAGGCACAGCCGCAGTCTCTGCCAGCGCGGCTGCTCCAGCAGCGCCTGCCAGTGGCGTGGATGGGCGTTGGCGCCCAGCCGCAGCCGCGTCTGGAAGCCCACGGGCGTGCAGTGCGCGAACACCGGCAGATCGCGCGCAATGCAGAAGTCGAAGAACGCATCGACGCGCGCCTGGATCGGCGCGTCGTTGCCCGTGGGCTTGAAGCCCATGGCCGGATAGAACTTGAAGCCCGCAAAACCCTTGCCCAGCGAATGCAGCGCGCGCGCATGCCAATCTTCGCGCCGCGGATCGAATGCGGCGAAACCGAAGACGCGCGCCGGGTGCGCGCGCTGCAGCGCCTGCATGCGGTCTTCCTGCACGGGCTGCAGCGGATAGAACGGCGCCTCCTGTCCGGGATAGGCCATCTGCATGTCGATCAGGTAGTGCGCGGCCTGCAGCGGCGGCAGGCCCGCGCCATAGCTCGCAAAGAGCTTCTGCAGCAGCTGCTCTTCCGAATGCAGCAGGGTCAGGAAGAAAGCGGGATAGTTGACGACTTCACCCCAGGCCATGGGGTCCATGAGCCGCGTCACGACCCACAGCGCCTTGCGCACCACGCGCTCGGCCCATTGCAGGAAGTCCGAGAAGCGGGCGTTCATTTCGGGGATCTGCTGCACTGCGACCTCCTCGGCTTCGGGCGCACGCGGCCCGGGCCAGCCTTCGGCCGCGTAATCGATCTGGTCCAGCGTCAGCAGGATGTCCATGAATTGCGAGGCACGCAGGCGATCGAACACCGGCGCCTCGAGCGACTGCTCGAGCTGCGGCAGCACGCCCTGCTCCACGGCGGCGAGCGAGCCCGTGCCCAGCAGCAGCTCGTACTCGACCATGCGCCAGATATGCTCCAGGCACTCGATTTCCAGCGTGTCGTCGGTGGCCTGCGAAAACACGGCTTCGACGGGAACGACCGCATACGCCGAGCCCGTCAGGGCCTGCAGCAGGCGCGCGACCTGGCGCGCGAGCGGGCTCGCGTCGCGGCCCATCGCATGGGCGATGACGCTGGCCAGCGGCAGGTAGCGCGCGTTGAACAGATGCGTGTGCAAATCAAAGATGCGTGCGGGCAGCGGCATGACTTCCTCCCTGATCTGCTGTCATTACACCGAAAAAAAGGCCCCTGCAGCCAATGCAGGAGCCCTTGATCCGGGTATTGCAGCCTGCGAACCTCAACGCGGCTGGCGCAGCAGATGTTTCTGGATCTTGCCGCTGGTGGTCTTGGGCAGCGACTCGACAAAGTGATAGCGGCGCGGGCGCTTGTAGGCCGCAAGGCGGTCGCCATGCACCAGGAAAGCGTCTAGGCCGGCCGCGTCGGCGGCAGCGGCAGCGGCGGCGGCCTTGCGCACCACATGCGCCACGACCACCTGGCCCCAGCGTTCATCGGCCTCGCCGACCACGGCCACTTCGAGCACGCCAGGGTGCTCGACCAGCGCATCCTCGACTTCGCGCGGATAGACGTTCTCGGCGCCCGAATTGATCATGTAGTCCATGCGGTCGCGAATCCACAGATAGCCGTCCGCGTCCAGATGACCCATGTCGCCCGTGTGGTACCAGCCATGGGCCAGGGCGCGCGCGTTGGCGTCGGGCCGGTGCAGATAGCCGGCCATCATGCAGGGCCCGCGCACCAGGATCTCGCCGACTTCGCCGACGGCGCAGCGCAGGGCGGGATCGGTGGGGCTGCCGTCGGCGGGAATGCGCGCCACGACCAGGTCATGGCTCAGCGCCGGCAGGCCGGCCGAGCCCGCGTGCGACAGCTGCTCGTGCGGGTAGAGCACCGACATGCAAGGCCCCATCTCGGTCGTGCCGAACACCTGCACCAGGCCCGAGCCTACCTGGCGCGTCCATTCGCGTATCAGGTGCGGCGCCATCGACGCGCCGCCGTATTCGACCAGGCGCAGGCTTTGCGTGTCGCGCGCGGCCAGCGTGGGCTCGTGCAGCAGCATGGAGACCATGGTCGGCGCGGCGAAGAAGAACGTGACTCTTTCGGCCTCGACCAGGCGCCAGGCTTCGGCGGCGTCGAAGCGCCGCTGCAGCACCAGCGTCGCGCCCACCTGCAGCCGCGGCAGGAAGCTGGTGTGCAGCTCGGCCGTATGGTTGAGCGGAGCGACCGACAAACCCACATCCTCGCGGCGCAGCTGCATCACCTGGTGCATCAGCGCGTTGTGCGCGAGCTTGCTGCGGTGGCTGTGCAGCACGCCCTTGGGCCGGCCTGTGGTGCCGCTGGTGTACATCAGGATGCAGGGGTCGGTCTCGTCGACGCTCACCTGCGGCGCGTCGCTCGCGTGCCCCGCGGCCAGCGCGCTCAGGCGCGTGCCCGCGCCTTCGGGCGTGGCGTCGGCCGCACCTTCATCGGCATAGATCCAGTGCGCCGGACGCGCGCTGTCGTCGCCCAGCAGGGCCTGGGTGCGCGCCACGACCTCGGCGACTTCGCGCTCGAAGACCAGCGCACGCGCGTTGCCGTCCTGCAGGATGAAGGCCAGCTCCTGCGGCGCAAGCCGGTAGTTGATCGGATTGAACACCGCGCCTATGCGCGCCGCGGCCAGCAGCGTGAACACAAAGGCCGGCGTGTTGTAGAGAAAGGCTGCGACCACATCGCCGCGCGCGATGCCCAGCGCCAGCAGGCCATGGGCATGGCGGTTGACTTCGGCGTCGAGCTGCGCATAGGTCCAGGCGCGGCGCTCGCCGCCCTCCCAGGCGACCAGCGCCTCCTTGTGGGGCAGGTAGCGCGCGGGCCAGGACAGGGTATCGCCCAGGGTGAGTTGCATTGAAAATCTCCGGGAATTCACGAATCTTGCGGGCCAGTGTAGGCTTGGGCTTATCGCCAATGGAAATTTGCATATGGCGCTGCGGCCTGGCCCAGCGCCTGCCTGACCGGAGAACGCCATGACCACCGTGACCAGCCCTCCCACGCCCCATTTCCCCCAGGCCGCTGCCGGCGAACTGCTGCCCACGCCGCTGCATTCGCTGCACCTCGAACTTGGTGCGCGCATGGTCGATTTCGCGGGCTACCACCTGCCCGTGCAGTTTCCCCAGGGCCTGATCGCCGAGCACCAGCACACGCGCGCGGCCGCCAGCCTGTTCGATGTCTCGCACATGGGCCAGCTGCGCCTGGTCGGCGCCGACACCGCGGCCGCACTGGAAAGCGTGATGCCCATGGACCTGCTGGACCTGGCGCTGCACCGCCAGCGTTACGGCCTGCTGCTCAATGACCAGGCCGGCGTGCTCGACGACTTGATGCTGATCCAGCGCGGCAACGATTTCCTGCTGGTCGTCAACGGCGCCTGCAAGCACGCCGACCTCGCCCACCTGCAGGCGCATATCGGCGCGCGCTGCGAGATCACGCCGCTGAGCGAACAGGCGCTGCTCGCGCTGCAGGGGCCGCTGGCGGTGGATGCGCTGCAGCGGCTGGTGCCCGGCGTCGAGCAGCTGCTGTTCATGGACGGCGCGGCCTTTGTCTGGGAAGGCAGCGAGCTGTACATCACGCGCAGCGGCTATACGGGCGAGGACGGCTTTGAGATTTCGCTGCCCGGGCCCATGGCCGAAGCCTTTGCGCGCGCGCTGCTGCACCACCCGGAAGTCGCTGCCGCGGGCCTGGGCGCGCGCAATTCGCTGCGCCTGGAAGCCGGGCTGTGCCTTTATGGCAATGAACTCGACACCACGACCACGCCCGCCGAGGCCGGCCTGCTGTGGGCGGTGCAGAAAGTGCGGCGCACCGGCGGGGCGCGCGCCGGCGGCTTTCCCGGCGCCGAGCGCCTGCTGGCGCAGATTGCCGAGCCCGCGCTGCGCCCGCGCCAGCGCGTGGGACTGCGCGCGCTCGAGCGCATTCCGGTGCGCGAGCCCGCGGCCCTGCTCGATGCCGGCGGCCGGCAGGTGGGCCAGGTCACGAGCGGCCTGCTGTCGCCCACGCTCAACCAGCCCATTGCCCAGGCCTATGTGGAATCCGCCAGTGCCGCGCCCGGCACAAGGCTGCAGGCGCTGGTGCGCGGCAAGCCCGTGCCCATGGAAGTCACGGCCATGCCATTTGTTCCCAGCCGCTATTACCGCGGATGAAGTCCGTCATCTGACGCCCGGGAGGCCGCCGACGGGATACAGTGCGAACTACGGCCTTGCGCTTTTCTTTTTTGTTTTTCCTGGAGTTCTCATGAGCGTTCAATTTTCCAAAGACCACGAGTGGATCAACGCCGCCGACCCGGCCGCTGCCGTGGTGGGCATCACCGTGCACGCGCAGGACGCGCTGGGCGACGTGGTGTTTGTCGACCTGCCTGAAGTCGGCAAGACCTTCGCCCAGGGTGATGTCGCCGGCGTGGTCGAGTCCGTCAAGGCCGCGGCCGACATCTACATGCCGGTGAGCGGCGAGATCGTCGAAGTCAACGAGGCGCTGCGCGACGACCCTTCGCTGGCCAATTCCGACCCGCTGGCCGGCGGCTGGTTCTTCAAGATCAAGCTCAGCGACCCCGCGCAGCTGGACGGCCTGCTCGACGAAGCCGCCTACACGGCTTTCGCGCAGAGCGCGTAAACGCGGGAACTGCGCCGCGCGACCGGGCTTTCGTGGCCCGGCAATCCCATTGCTTCAGCCTTTTCCACAGGTCCTGCCATGACGATGCCCCATGTTCCCGCGCTGCATTCCCTCGAAAACCCCGACGAATTCATTGCCCGCCACATCGGGCCCGGCGAGGCTGACGAAGCGTTGATGCTGTCGGTGGTTGGCGCCGCCTCGCGCGCCGCGCTGATCGCCGAAATCGTTCCGCCCGGCATCGCGCGGCACACGCCCATGCAGCTGCCGCCGGCCGTGGGCGAAGCCCAGGCGCTGGCCGAACTGCAGCAACTGGCCGCGCGCAACCAGCAGCTCAAGAGCTTCATCGGCCAGGGCTATTACGGCACGCACACGCCGGGCGTGATCCTGCGCAACGTGCTCGAGAACCCGGCCTGGTACACCGCGTACACGCCTTACCAGGCGGAAATTTCTCAGGGGCGCATGGAAGCGCTGATCAACTTCCAGACCATGGTCTGCGACCTCACGGCCCTGCCCATCGCCAATGCATCGCTGCTCGACGAGGCCACGGCCGCGGCCGAAGCCATGACGCTGGCGCTGCGCATGACTGCATCGGCCAGCCGGCGCTTCGTCGTTTCGGCCGGCACCCACCCGCAGACGATTGAAGTCATACGTACTCGCGCGCAGCCGCTGGGCATAGAAGTGCTGGTGCCCGACTCGCCTGCGGCCTGGCAGCGCGCACTCGAAGGCGATTATTTCGCGGCGCTGACGCAGTACCCGGCAACCGACGGCCGGATCGCGTATCTGGGCGCCGACGCCACGCAGGTCCATGCGCGCCAGGCGGCGTTCATCGTCGCCACCGATCTGCTGGCGCTGACGCTGCTCACGCCGCCCGGCGAATGGGGCGCCGACATCGTGGTCGGCAGCAGCCAGCGCCTGGGAATGCCCATGGGCGCGGGCGGGCCGCACGCGGCCTTCATGGCCTGCCGCGATGCCTACAAACGCGCACTGCCCGGACGCATCGTGGGCGTGAGCCGCGACACCCAGGGCCAGCCCGCGTACCGGCTCGCGCTGCAGACGCGCGAGCAGCACATCCGGCGCGAGAAGGCGACCAGCAATATCTGCACCGCCCAGGTGCTGCCCGCGGTCGTGGCGAGCATGTACGCGGTCTACCACGGCCCCGAAGGCCTCACGCGCATCGCGCTGCGCATCGCGCGCTACTGCGCCATCCTCGCCCAGGGTCTCAAGCAGCTGGGCCGCACAGTGGCCGAGCACGGCAGCTTCGACACCTTGCTGGTGCACTCCGGTGCGGCCACCGAGACGCTGGCGCAGCGCGCCGTGGGCCTGGGCGCGAACCTGCGCCGCTATTCGCCCGAAGCGCTGTGCATCGCGCTCGACGAGACCACGACGCGCGCCGACCTCGCGCTGCTGTGGCAGATATTTGCCGCGCCCGGTCAGGCGCTGCCCGACGTCGCGGCGCTCGAAGCCGGCACGGCGCTGCGCATTCCCGCGGCGCTGCGCCGCACCAGCCGCTTTCTCACGCACCCGGTGTTCCAGCGCCACCACGCCGAAACCGCGATGCTGCGCTACATCCGCGCGCTGTCGGACAAGGACCTGGCGCTGGACCGCACGATGATTCCGCTGGGCTCATGCACCATGAAGCTCAATGCCACCAGCGAGATGATTCCCATCACCTGGCCCGCGTTCGCGCAGATCCACCCGTTCGCGCCCGCCGACCAGCTCGCGGGCTACCGGCAGCTGGACACCGAGCTGCGCGCCTGGCTCTGCGAAGCCACGGGCTATGCAGGCGTCAGCCTGCAGCCCAATGCCGGCTCGCAAGGCGAATACGCGGGCCTGCTGGCCATCCACGCCTACCACGCGGCAAACGGCCAGGGCCAGCGCGACATCTGCCTGATTCCTTCGAGCGCCCACGGCACCAACCCCGCGAGCGCGCAGATGGCCGGACTCGAAGTCGTGGTCACGGCCTGCGATGCCCAGGGGAATGTGGACCTGGCCGACCTGGCCGACAAATGCGAGAAGTACAGCGAGCGGCTGTCGTGCGTGATGATCACCTACCCCAGCACGCACGGCGTGTTCGAGGCCCGCGTCGAGGAGCTGTGTGCGCTGGTGCACCGCCACGGCGGGCGCGTCTATGTCGACGGCGCGAACATGAACGCACTGGTGGGCATTGCCGCGCCCGGCGCGTTCGGCGGCGACGTGAGCCATCTGAACCTGCACAAGACGTTCTGCATTCCGCATGGCGGCGGCGGCCCGGGCGTGGGCCCGGTCTGCGTGGTCGAAGACCTCGTGCCTTTCCTGCCCGGCCATGCGAGCACGGGACTGCATTCGGGCGTGGGCGCGGTCAGCGCCGCGCCGCTGGGCAATGCCGCGGTGCTGCCCATCAGCTGGATGTACATGCGCATGATGGGCGCGCAAGGCCTCAAGCATGCGAGCGAGATCGCCATCCTGAGCGCCAACTACATCAGCTGTCGCCTGCAGGAGCACTACCCCACGCTGTACGCCAGCCCCAGCATGAACGTCGGGACGCAAGGCCGGCGCGCACGCGTGGGCCACGAATGCATTCTCGATCTGCGCGGCTTCAAGGCCACCAGCGGCGTCACGGCCGAGGACGTGGCCAAGCGGCTGATCGATTACGGCCTGCATGCGCCCACGCTGTCGTTTCCCGTGCCCAACACGCTGATGGTCGAGCCCACGGAAAGCGAGCCGCTGGAGGAAATCGAGCGCTTCATCGCCGCCATGATTGCCATACGCGCGGAAATCCGGGCGATAGAATCGGGCGAAGTGTCGCGTACCGACAACGTTCTGAAGAACGCGCCGCATACCGCCGCCGCACTGCTGGCCACCGAATGGCCGCATGCGTACAGCCGCGAACAGGCGGCCTTTGCGCAGCCCGCGCTGCGCCACGCCAAGTACTGGCCGCCCGTGGCACGCATAGACAACGTGCATGGCGACCGCAACCTGCACTGCAGTTGCATACCATTGGAGTCTTACCTGAGCTGATTGTCCGCCCACTTGGCCCCAGGCTTGTGAGGCCGCGGGCGCGCGCTTAAACTCGCGGCGTCTGCGCAACCTCTGGCGTACGGCCACTGCACCACCTCACATGAGCCGTCCCGACCTGTCCTTTCTCCTGCGCAAAGACGATCCCCTGGGTCTGCACGCCCTCATGGGGCCGGATGCCCAGGATCTGACGCCTCTGCCGTGGACCGAGGAAGTGCTTGAGCCCATTGCCGAGGAGCCGCTGGCCGCGCTCGTCGCCGAGCTGCGCAACTACCAGCACGAGCTGGAGATCCAGAACAAGGTGCTCGACTACAGCCAGGCTGTGGCCGAAAGCGCGTCCGAGCGCTTCGAAGCGCTGTTCGCGAGCATTCCGCTGCCGCTGCTGGTGCTCGACGAGCACGACATGGTGATCCAGGCCAATGCCATGGCGCACAACGCCTTCCAGCCCACGGAGCGCGACCGCATCCTGGTGTCGTTCATGCCGCTGGTCAGCGAAAAGCACGCCGACCGCGTCTGCGAAGCTTTCATGGAAGCGCGCGAACGCGGCGGCAGCGAAGTTCACGAGGTGGTCTTCTCCATCAATTCGGAAATCAACCTCTGCGGCGACCTGCATATCGCCTGCATAGAGATTCCGCAGAAAAAAGGGCCGCCGATTGCCCAGTTCCTCTGCGCCGTCGTCGACCAGGGTCCGCTGCTGGCCGAGCGCCTGGCGCTGCAGGAGCGCAACAACCAGCTGTTCGCCAGCGAACGCCGGCTCGAGTCGGTGATCAACTCGAGTCTGGACGCCATCCTGTGCGTCGACAGCGCGCAGCGCATCACGGTGTTCAACCCCACGGCCGCGGCCTTGTTCACCTGCGCCGCCGAGGATGCGCTGGGCAGCCCGCTAGAGCGCTTTCTGCCCGATGCCGCGAGCGCGCTTGAATTCGCCGCGCTGACCACCCAGGCCGTGCTCGGCGAGATGGAAGCACGCACCGCCAGCGGCAAGCAGCTGGCCGTCGAGGTGAGCCTGGCCTTCGTGCAGCACAGCGGCGGCGAAACCACCACCACGGTGTTCGCGCGCGACCTGAGCAGCCGCAAGAAAGCCGAAGCCCACCGCAGCGAGCTCGAAGCGCAGCTGCGCGAATCGCACAAGATGCAGGCCGTGGGCACCATGGCCGGCGGCATTGCCCACGACTTCAACAACATCGTCGGCGCCATCCTGGGCAATGTCGAACTTGCGCGCGCCGACTGCCCCGAGAATTCCGCGATGCTCGAAAGCCTGCTCGAAATCGAGAAGGCCGGCCGGCGCGCACGCGATCTGGTGCGCCAGATCCTGACTTTCAGCCGCAACGAGCCGCCCAAGCGCGGCGCCGTACAGGCCGCCGAAGTGATACGCGACACCGAACGCCTGCTGCGCGTCACGCTGCCGCCGGCAATTGCGCTGCACTCGCATATCGCGCCCCAGTTGCCACCGCTGCTCGCCGATGTGACCCAGGTCGAGCAGGCGCTGTTCAACCTGACCACCAATGCCGTGCACGCCATCGGCGACGCGCGCGGCATGGTGCAGGTCACGGCCAGCCTCACGCTCGCCGACCAGCGCCTGAGCGACCGCCTGGGCCTGCCGCTGGCCAACTATGTTGCGCTCAGCGTGCAGGACAACGGCCCGGGAATCGACGCCGCCACGCTGCAGCGCATTTTCGAGCCGTTCTTCACGACCAAGCCCGTGGGCCAGGGCACGGGCCTGGGCCTGGCCGTGGTGCATGGCGTGATGCGCACCCATGGCGGCGCGGTCGACGTCTCCAGCGTTCTCGGCGAAGGCAGCCGCTTTACGCTCTATTTCCCCGTGGCCAGCGGTTCGGCGCCGGTGATCGCCACGCCGGTAGCGCGCCGCCCGGCACTCAACGCGCCTGCCGCGCCCGACGCGCAGCCCGGCGGCGTGCCGCGCCGCCATGTGATGTATGTCGATGACGACCAGGCGCTGGTGTTCCTGGTGCAGCGCCTGCTGCGCCGGCGCGGCTACGACGTCAGCGGCTTCACCGATCCGCGCGAGGCCATGGCCGCGCTGCAAGCTGCGCCTGCCCATTACGACCTGCTGGTCACCGACTACAACATGCCCGGCTTCTGCGGTGTGGATCTGGTGCGCGCCGCGCTCGCCACCCGCCCCGACCTGCCGGTGGCGCTGGCCTCGGGCTATGTCACGGCCGAAATCGAGGCCGAGGCATTGGCCGCGGGCGCGCGCGCGCTGATCCACAAGCCCAACGATGTCGAGGAGCTGTGCACCACCGTCGACCAGCTCATGAACCAGCCGCTGCGCGATTGACGTGATGGCGATGTGCGAAGGACTGCGCTGCATCGCGGCCGATGACGCGCTGCTGGTGCTCGATAAACCCTCGGGCCTGCTGTGCGTGCCCGGACGCGGCGAGGACAAGCAGGACTGCCTGAGCGCGCGTGCCCAGGCGCAGTGGCCGCAGGCGCTGGTCGTGCACCGGCTCGACATGTCGACCTCGGGCCTGGTGCTGATGGCGCTGTCGCCGCTGGTGCAGCGCCAGTTGAGCCTGGCGTTCGAGCAGCGCGCGGTGCACAAGCGCTATGTGGCCGTGGTCCACGGAATCCTGACTGCCCACGGCAGCGACGAATGGCAGACCATAGACGCGCCGATTGCGGCCGACTGGCCGCGCCGGCCGCTGCGCATCATAGACGCCGCGGGCAAGCCCAGCCAGACGCGCTGGCGCGTGCTGGCCCACGATCCGCCGGGCTGGCCCGGTTGCACCCGGGTCGAGCTCGAACCCATCACCGGTCGCACCCACCAGCTGCGCGTGCATCTGGCCCATCTGGGACACCCCATCCTGGGCGATGCGCTCTACGCCGACGGCCCGATCGCAGCGGCTGCACCGCGGCTGCTGCTGCACGCCCAGCAACTCGGATTGACCCACCCGCAAACGGGCGACTGGCGCGCATTCGAGCTGTCCGCGCCGTTCTGACACGAGCGCTCGGCGCACGGATTTACGCTGAAGCGCACACACCACGCTTCGTCCCCTGGCATATACCCTATTGCAGGCTTTGCGGGCTCGCATAAGCTGGGACTCCTACACGCCATTCAAGGAGATCGCCATGCAAAAACCGTTTCGCCTGTCTGTTCTGGTCGCCTCTGCGGGTCTGGTCGCCGCGGGCCTGCTTCCTGTGGCCCATGCGCAGAACATCCGCATTGCCATGGTCATTCCGACCACGGGCGCGCTGACCCAGTACGGCGACATGGTCAAGGAAGGTGCGTCCACGGCCGTCGAAATGATCAATGCCGCGGGCGGCATCCAGGGCAAGAAGATAGAACTCGTTCCGGTGGACGACGCCTGCGAGCCCAAGCAGGGACCGGTCGCGGCCAACCGCGTGGTCAACGCCAAGATCGGCTATGTGGTCGGACCCGTGTGCTCGGGTGCGGCGATTGCCGCCGCGCCCATCTACAACAATGAAGGCGTGGTTGTGGTGACGCCTTCGGCGACCTCGCCCGCGCTGACCGACGGCAAGAACTTCCACTACATCTTCCGCACCATAGGCCGCGACGACCAGCAAGGCCCGTCGGCGGCCAAGTTCATCATCGAGAAGGCCAAGCCCAAGAAAGTCGCGGTGGTGCACGACAAGCAGTCGTACGGCCAGGGCATTGCGACCTCGGTGCGCGACGCGCTGAAAAAAGCCAACATCAACGTCGCGCTGTTCGAAGGCATCAACGCGGGCGACAGCGACTACTCGGCGGTGATCACCAAGCTCAAGAGCAACGGCGTCGACTTCGTCTACTACGGCGGCTACCACCCCGAAATGGGCCTGCTGCTGCGCCAGGCCGCCGAGCAAGGCCTCAAGGTGCGCATGATGGGCCCCGAAGGCGTGGGCAACCCGGAGGTCAACGCCATCGCCGGCAATGCGGTCGAAGGCATGCTCGTGACCCTGCCGGCCGACTTCGCGGCCAATCCCAAGAACGCGGCCGTGGTCAAGGCGTTCAAGGACCAGAAGCGCAACCCTTCGGGCGCGTTCCAGCTCACTTCGTACGCGGCCGTGCAGGTGCTGCTCGACAGCATCAAGGCCGTGGGCGACAACCCCGCCAAGGTCGCCGACCATCTGCACAAGACCAACTTCGAGACCGCGCTGGGCACCGTGGGCTGGAACAAGCAGGGTGACCTCAAGGCCTTTGACTTCCAGGTCTTCGAGTGGCATAAGGACGGCAGCAAGACCGCGGCGGCCAAGTAAGGCCTTCGCCACGCACACCAAGGGCCGCGCAGCCGGGCTGGCGGCCCTTGGTACAGACAGTCATTTCTGCCGGAAGGTGGTGACCGATGGATGATTTCCTGCCCCAGCTGCTGCAGCAGCTGTTCAACGGGCTGTCGCTGGGTGCGATCTATGCGCTGATCGCCATCGGCTACACGATGGTCTACGGCATCATAGGCATGATCAACTTTGCCCACGGCGACATCTACATGATCGGCGCCTATGTAGGCCTGGTCACGCTGACAGCCGTGGGCACCCAGGGCGGCGTGCCTATATGGCTGGTGATAGGCCTGATGCTGGTGGTTGCGGCCATCATCACCGGCGTCTACGGCTTCGTCGTCGAACAGGTGGCCTACAAACCGGTGCGCAACAGCCCGCGGCTGGTGGCGCTGATCTCCGCCATCGGCATGTCGATCTTCCTGCAGAACTGGGTCGCGCTGGGCCAGGGCGCGCGCGACATGGCTGTGCCGCAGCTGCTGCCCGGCGCGCTGCAGTTCGGCGGCGGCAGCGGCGGCTTCGAGATCTTCATACCGTATACGCGCATCATGATCATCGTCGTCGCCGTGGTGCTGATGGTGCTGCTCACGCTCTACATCCGCCACTCGCGCATGGGCCGGGCCTCGCGCGCCTGCGCTCAGGACATGCACATGGCCAACCTGCTGGGCATCAACACCCACCGCGTCATTTCCTTCACGTTCATCCTGGGCGCGGTGCTCGCGGCCGTGGGCGGCGTGCTGATCGCCCTGGCCGTGGGCAAGCTCAACCCGTTCATCGGCTTTCTGGCCGGCATCAAGGCCTTCACGGCGGCCGTGCTCGGCGGCATTGGCAGCATTCCCGGCGCCATGCTCGGCGGCGTGCTGCTGGGCGTGGCCGAGACGCTGGCCGCGGCCTACATCTCCTCCGAATACAAGGACATCGTGGCGTTCACGCTGCTGGTGCTGATCCTGCTCGTGCGCCCCACCGGCCTTCTCGGAAAACCTGAGGTGGAGAAAGTTTGATGACGACGGCTTCCCTGCTTAGGCACAACCTGCGCGACGCAGTCATCGCCGCCGTGCTCACGGCGCTGGTCACCATTCCCATCTTCGGCCTGCACCTGGAGCGCGCGGGCGGGCGCACGCTGATCGTGCCGCACTGGACCACGGTCGCCTGGGCCTGCGCGCTGGTGTTCGTGGTGCAGCTGCTGCGCCCCTGGCTCGCGCGCGGCTGGGCGCGCGCGCCGCGCATCCAGCGCCCGGCCCTGCCCGCGGCCACGCAGCGCCAGCGCCAGGGCCTGATGCTGGCCGCGCTGCTGATCGCCGTTTCCTGGCCGTTCTTCGCCGGCCGCAATGCGGTGGACATCGCGACGCTGGCAATGATCTACGTGATGCTGGGCCTGGGCCTGAACATCGTGGTGGGTTTTGCCGGGCTGCTCGACCTGGGTTTCGTCGGCTTCTACGCGGTCGGTGCCTACACCTACGCACTGCTGTTCCACTGGGCCGGCTGGAGCTTCTGGGAAGCGCTGCCGCTGGCCGGCGCCATGGCCGCGATGTTCGGCTTCGTGCTGGGCTTTCCCGTGCTGCGGCTGCGCGGCGATTACCTGGCCATCGTGACGCTGGGCTTTGGCGAAATCATCCGGCTGCTGCTGATCAACCTGACCACGCTCACGGGCGGGCCCGACGGCATTTCGGGAATTCCCAAGCCCACGGTGTTCGGGCTGGAACTCACGCGCAATGCCAGCACCGAAGGCGGCACCACTTTTCACCAGTTCTTCGGCCTCGAGTTCCAGTCGCTGCACATGGTGATCGCGCTGTACCTGATGGCGCTGACGCTGGCCCTGGTCACGCTGTGGATCTCGAGCCGGCTGATACGCATGCCCATAGGCCGGGCCTGGGAAGCGCTGCGCGAGGACGAGATCGCGAGCCGCTCGCTGGGCCTGCACCCGATGAAGATCAAGCTGTCGGCGTTCACGCTGGGCGCGATGTTCGCGGGCCTGGGCGGGGCTTTCTTCGCCGCGCGCCAGGGCATAGTCAACCCCGAATCGTTCACCTTCATCGAGTCGGCGCTCATTCTGGCCATCGTGGTGCTCGGCGGCATGGGCTCGCAGCTGGGCGTGATCATCGCCGCCATCCTGCTCACCGTGCTGCCCGAGCTGGCGCGCGAGTTCTCCGAGTACCGCATGCTGATCTTCGGCCTGGTGATGATTCTGATGATGGTCTGGCGCCCGCAAGGCCTGTTGCCGATGAAGCGCCACCATCTGGAGGTCGGCCCATGAGCGCGCCGCTGCTTGAAGTCGAGGCGCTGAGCATGCGCTTTGGCGGCCTGCTGGCCGTCGACAGCGTGGGCTTTGCGCTGCAGCCGCGCGAAGTGTTTGCCATCATCGGCCCCAACGGCGCGGGCAAGACCACGGTGTTCAACTGCATCAGCGGCTTCTACCAGCCCAGCGCGGGCCGCATCGCGCTGGCCGGGCGCAGCATTGCAGGCCTGGGCAGCCACAACGTCGCGCGCCGCGGCGTGGTGCGCACCTTCCAGAACGTGCGGCTGTTCAAGTCCATGACCGCGCTCGAGAACCTGCTGGTCGCCCAGCATCGCCAGATGCGCACCTCGTTTCTCGCCGGGCTGTTCAACACCGCGGGCTACCGGCGCGCCGAACAGCAGGCGCTGGACAACGCGCTGCACTGGCTAGATTACATGGGCTTGCGCACCTACGCCAACCGGCCCGCGGGCAATCTTGCCTACGGCCACCAGCGCCGGCTGGAAATCGCGCGCTGCATGATCACCGAGCCCCAGGTGCTGATGCTCGACGAGCCCGCCGCGGGGCTGAACCCGCAGGAAAAGAAAGACCTGCAGCACCTCATAGACCAGCTGCGCCAGCAGCACGATGTCGCGGTGCTGCTGATAGAGCACGACATGGGCCTGGTCATGGGCGTCTCCGAGCGCATCCTGGTCATGGAGTACGGCAAGCCGATCGCCACGGGCACGCCCGAGGCCATACGCCACGACGAACGGGTCATCAAGGCCTATCTGGGAGAGGCCTGATGGCGGCAATGCTGCAACTTGAAAACGTGTTCACCCACTACGGCGCGATCTGCGCGGTCAACGACGTGAGCCTGGAAGTGCACCCGGGCGAGATCGTGACGCTGATCGGCTGCAACGGCGCGGGCAAGACCTCGCTGCTGATGACGCTGTGCGGCACGCCGCGCGCGACCAGCGGCCGCGTGGTCTACGAAGGCGAAGACATCACGCAACTGCCCACGCACCTGATCATGCGCAAGGGCATTGCGATCTCGCCCGAAGGCCGGCGCGTCTTTCCCCATCTCACGGTGGCCGAGAACCTGATGATGGGCGGCTTCTTCCAGAGCAAGGAGCAGATAGGCGACGGCATGGAACATGTTTTCCAACTGTTCCCGCGGCTGCGCGAGCGCGCGCGCCAGCGCGCGGCCACCATGTCGGGCGGCGAGCAGCAGATGCTGGCCATAGGCCGGGCGCTGATGTCCAAGCCGCGCCTGCTGCTGATGGACGAGCCCACGCTGGGCCTGGCGCCGCTGATCATCGCGCAGATCTTCGAGATCATCCAGACCATACGCGCGGCCGGCGTCACGGTGTTCCTGGTCGAGCAGAACGCCAACCGCGCGCTGCAGATTGCCGACCGCGGCTATGTGCTGGAGACCGGGCGCGTGGTGCTGCAGGACACCGGGGCCAATCTGCTGCGCAATGATGCGGTAAGAGCGGCGTATCTGGGGGCGTAGGTCGCCTGGTTGTTTGACTCTGGAATACCGGCCCTTCGACGGGCTCAGGGCGAACGGCGAAAACCGTTCATGCCGCGCTTGGCCGGGCGCGCCCGTCAAACGATGAACGGCCTGTCAATGGCAAAAGACAATGGGGGGCGCGCGAGAAGAATCCGTTCGGGCTGAGCCTGTCGAAGCCCCGGCATTCAGGAAACCGTCCTCCTTTTGTGCCCAGCCCTCTCGACGCACGCTACTGCACCTGCGTTCCCCCCACGCCATTACCATTACCCCATGACATCCCATCTGATTTTCCTCACCGGCGGCTCGCGCGGCATGGGCCTGGCCATGGCGCGGCAGCTGCTGCATCCCGGCCACCAGCTCATCTGCCTGGCCCGAAACACCAACGACGATCTTGCCGCCGCAGCCGCGGCCGCGGGCGCCCCGCTGGCGCAGTGGCAGGTCGATCTCGGCGACCCGGCCCAGGCCGCGGCGCGGCTGACCGACTGGCTCAAGCAACAGCCTTCGGGCCGATACCGGCAGGCCACGCTGATCAACAACGCCGGCGTGATGCCGCCGATCGCGCCGCTGTCGTCGCTCACTGCGGCCGAACTGTCGCCCGCGCTGCGCGTGGGCTTCGAGGCGCCTATGCTGCTCACCGCGGCCTTCCTGGGCGCAACGGAGCATTGGCCCGCCGAGCGCAAGGTGCTCAACATCTCCTCGGGCCTGGGCCGGCGCGCCATGGCCTCGCAGGCCGCCTACTGCGCGGCCAAGGCCGGCATGGACCATTTCACGCGCTGCGTGGCGCTCGAAGAAGCGCTCAAGCCGCATGGCGCCAAACTGTGTTCGCTCGCACCCGGCGTGATCGACACCGACATGCAGGTCCAGCTGCGCAATGCCGATCCGGCGGCGTTTCCCGATCTGCAGCGCTTTGCCGCGCTCAAGTCCCAGGACCAGCTGGATTCACCCGAGCAGGCCGCGGCCAAGGTGCTGGCCTGGCTGCAGCGCGCCGACTTCGGCGCCGAAGCCGTAGCCGATGTGCGCCAGGCCTGAAAGACAGGCACCAAAGGCCCGTTGACGTGGCCTGCTATACCCCGCGCCTGCAAGCGCCGGGGTAACAAAATGCAGTAAGCTCCTGCTCCCAGCCCGCGTCCCGTGGGCCACACAGGGCAGTGCACCAGATCGGCTGCATTGCCGGTGATCGCGCAGTCGGCAACCCCGCTGTGCATGGCACGGGCTGTGAGACGGCAATGGCCTTGCGCCTTGCCGTCCCTCTACGACCTAGAGACAAACACCCATTGATGGCGGAAACACCCTCCCCGATCATCGAATCTGCCCATTTTGTTTCAGCTAGCGGCTGCGATGCCCGATGGCCACCAGCTGTCGCGCGCGTCCGGCCCGCTGTTCTTCTCGATCCGTCAACGGAGTTTGTTGTTCCATGTTTCGCCCACTGATTACCGCCACTGCCGTGGCCTGCGCCTTCACGGCGAGCTTTGCCAGCGCTGCCCAACCTGCCGCCGAATACCCGACCAAGCCCATCCGCATGGTCATTCCCTTCCCCCCGGGCGGAGGCACCGACATCCTGGCCCGCGTCGTGGCCAACAAGCTCACCGAAGTCACCAAGTGGACCGTGGTTCCCGAGAACAAGGCCGGAGCCGGCGGCACCATTGGCATCAGCGATGCCGCCAAGTCCGCGCCCACGGGCTATGACATGGTCATGGGCCAGAAGGACAATCTGGTCCTGGGCCCCTACCTCTACAAGAACCTGCCCTGGGATCCGGTGCGCGACCTCACGCCCGTCGCCCATGTGGCCTACACGCCTGTCGTGATCGCCACCAGCGTCAACTCGCCCTACAAGACCGTGGCCGATGTGCTCGCCGCGGCCAAGGCCCAGCCCGGCAAGATCACCTACGGCTCGCCGGGCAACGGCACGAGCATCCACATTGCCGGCGTGCTGCTGGAAAAAGCCGCCTCGGTGCAGCTGACCCACGTGCCCTACAAGGGCTCCAACCCCGCGCTGATGGATGCGCTGGCCGGCAATGTCGATCTGCTGGTGTCGTCCGTACCTTCGGCCATTGCCCAGATCAAGGCCGGCAAGCTGCGCGCGCTGGCCGTGACTTCGGCCAAGCGCTCGACCTCGCTGCCCGACGTCCCCACGCTGGCCGAAACCGGCATCAAGGGCTTTGACGTGAGCACCTGGTACGGGCTGTTCATGCCCGCGGGCACGCCCGCGGCCATCGTTGCCAAGGTCAACGCCGAAGTCAACCACCTGCTGGCCATGCCGGAAATCCGCGACGCCATCCTGGCCCAGGGCGCAGAGCCCCAGGCGATGAGCGTGGCCAACTTCGACAAGATGTTCAAGGCCGACTACAAGGCCTCCAAGCAGGTCGTCGAAGACTCGGGCGCGAAGATCCAGTAAGCCCTCTGCTCCGGCTGCAGCGCCCTGCCCCCTTCAAGGGGTCAGGGCGTTTTGCATGCCGGGCCTGTTCAGCGCGCGTTGGCGCGCAGCTTCTCCTCGGGCAGCTGGGCGTCCAGCAGGCGGTCGCCCTGCGCATCGCGGATGCGCGTTTCCAGGCCCATGCGGTTCATCAGCGCGATGAACGGCACCGGGTCGAGCTCCTCGACATTGGCCATCTGGCCCACATCCCAGATGCCGTTGGCAATCAGCAGCGCCGCGGCTACGGCCGGCACGCCCGCGGTGTACGAGATCGCCTGGCTGCCCACTTCGGCAAAGCTCTCGCCATGGTCGCAGCTGTTGTAGATCAGCACCTCGTGCGGCTGGCCGCCGCGCTGGCCCTTGATCAGGTCGCCAATGCAGGTCTTGCCCTGGTAGTCGGGCGCAAGCGACGCGGGGTCGGGCAGCACGGCCTTGACCACTTCCAGCGGCACCACCTCCAGACCGCGCGCCGTGCGCACCGGTTGCTCGGACAGCAGGCCCAGGTTCTTGAGCACCGTGAAGACGTTGATGTAATGGTCGCTAAAGCCCATCCAGAAACGGATGTCGGGCACGTCCAGATGCTGCGACAGCGAGTGCAGCTCGTCATGGCCGGTGAGATAGGTGGTGCTCACACCGGTGACCGGCATGTCCCAGTCGCGCCGGTGCTCGAACATCGCATTCGCCTTCCAGGCGCGGTTTTCCCAGGACCAGACCGTGGAGACGAACTCGCGGAAGTTGATTTCCGGATCGAAGTTGGTCGCGAAATAGCGGCCGTGGCGGCCCGCGTTGATGTCGATGATGTCGATGGAGTCGACGCGGTCGAAGCAGTGGTCCAGCGCATAGCGCGCATAGGCGTTGACCACGCCCGGATCGAAGCCCACGCCCAGGATGGCCGTCACGCCCGCATCGCGGCAGGCCTGGCGGCGCTTCCACTCGTGGTTGGCGTACCAGGGCGGGGTCTCGCAGACCTTGAGCGGGTCTTCGTGGATGGCGGTGTCGAGGTAGGCGGCACCGGTCTCCAGGCAGGCCGCGAGCACCGACATGTTGAGAAACGGCGAGCCGACATTGATCACGATCTGGCTGTGGGTCGCGCGGATCAGGAACTTGGTCGCCTCCACGTCCATGGCGTCCAGCGCATGCGCCTGCAGCGTTCCAGGCTGCTGCAGGCTGTGCTTTTCATGGATGGAATCGATGATGGCCTGGCATTTGGCCAGCGTGCGCGAGGCAATGTGGATATGGCCAAGGCGGGCATTGTTTTGTGCGCATTTGTGCGCCACGACCTGTGCCACCCCACCCGCGCCGATGATCAGAACATTACGCTTCATTGAATCACTCCCTCTGTTTCGTTCACATGCTTTGGTCGGCCGCCTCAGGACAGGCTCGCGACGTAATCCTCAAAAGTGAATTGGCGCACCAGGCGCTCGCTGCCGTCGAGTTCGCGCACGGCAATGGCCGGCATGTGTATGCCGTTGAACCAGTTCTTCTTGACCATGGTGTAGGCGCCGGCGTCGGCAATCGACAGCCGGTCGCCGACCTGCAGCGGTCTGGCCAGGCGCGCGTCGCCGAAGATGTCGCCGGCCAGGCAGGTCTTGCCGCAGACCTGGTAGACATGTTCGCCCTTGCCGTCGCCCATGGCCGCGGTCTCGCGGTAGATCAGTAGGTCCAGCATGTGCGCTTCGGTCGAGCTGTCGACTATGGCCAGCGGCTTGCCGTTGAAGCCCAGGTCGAGCACGCTGACCTCGAGCGTCGTGGTCTCGCGCACCGTGGCTTCGCCCGGTTCGAGATAGACCTGCACGCCATGGTCCTGCGCAAAGCGCCGCAGCCGCGCGCAGAACGCGTCCAGCGGATAGCCGGGCGCGGTAAAGCGTATGCCGCCGCCCAGGCTCACCCATTGGAGCCGGCCCAGGATGGCGCCATAGCGCTGCTCGACTTCGCTCAGCAAGGCATCGAAGCGCGCAAAGTCCTGGTTCTCGCAGTTGTTGTGGATCATCACGCCGTCGATGGCGTCGATCACGGACAGGATGCGCGCCGGATCGGCCTCGCCCAGCCGGCTGAAGGGCCGCGCCGGATCCGCCAGGTCGAAGCCGGCGCAGCTCACGCCGGGGTTCAGGCGCAGGCCGCGGGGCAGCGCGCGCGTCAGCGGCGCGAAGCGCTCGAGCTGGGCAATGGAGTTGAAGATGATCTTGTCGCTGTGGGCAACGACTTCCTCGATCTCGTGGTCGGCAAAGGCAACGCTGTAGGCATGGGTCTCGCCGCCGAACTTCTGCTGGCCCAGCTTGACCTCGTAAAGCGATGACGAGGTCGTGCCGTCCATGTGTTCGCGCATCAGGTCGAACACCGACCAGGTGGCAAAGCACTTGAGCGCCAGCAGCACCTTGGCGCCCGAATGGGTGCGCACATGGTCTATCGTTTGCAGGTTGCGCAGCAGCGCGGATTTGTCGATGAGATAGTAAGGAGTGGGGATCATTTCAAAGGTGATTAACGCTAGGGTTCGCCGTCCTTGGCGGACCTCAGGTCGCGCTTGCGCGCTCGGATGACGGGCCGGTCTTCGCCCAGATGGTCTATGACCACCGCGGGTCGATCGGAAAAGCGCGCGACCAGCGCCAGCTCGCCACCCACGCTGGCGACGTAATGCCGCAGCGTGGACAGCAGCATGTCGCTGCGTTTCTCGAGCCGGGAGACGGTGTCCTGGCCCACGCCCAGGGCAAGCGCGAGGTCTTCCTGGGTCCTGCCTGCGTTCTTGCGCAAGTCCTTGAGACGGACCATGGCCAGCGGCGCAGGGGCCGGCAGCGACGCGGGATCAGGCATACGCTTGGTCGCCATAATGCAATTCCTTGAAGTCCGGAACGGACTCGGAATATGACTTTAACGACATATGGCGGGCACTGCATATCCGCCCGCCAATAGCGGCATGGAACGTGCGACTTTGCACGCCGGGCGCTGCCGTCAGCCCTGCGGCCGGGCCGCGATGCAGGACTGCAGAAAATCCAGGAAAGCGTGTACCTTGCGCGAATGCCGGCGGTTGGGCAGATACGCCGCATGGATGCTCACGCGGTGCTCGCGTGGATTGATCTCGTAGTCCGCGAACAGCCGCTGCAGCCGCCCCGCCTGCACGTCGTCCTCGACCAGCCAGTGCGACAGCAGGGCAATGCCGGCCCCGCCCAGCGCGGCATCGCGCAGCATGTCGCCGCTGTTGGCCGCGAGCCGCCCGTTGACCTCCACGCCCAGTTCCTCGCCCGCGCGCAGGAAGGACCAGCGCTGGGGCCCGGCCTGGTATTGGTAGGCATAGCGCAGGCACTCGTGCAGGCCCAGGTCGGCGGGCTGTGCGGGCATGCCGTGGCAGCGCAGATACTGCGGGCTCGCGACCACATAGCGGTGATGCCCGGAAAGCTCGCGCACGATCAGCTGGGGCGCGTTGTCCGGCACGCCTATGCGCACCGCGACATCGATGCGTTCCGCGGCCAGATCGACATAGGCATCGGACAGCACCAGCTCCAGCGAGACGCGCGGATGCCCATGCAGGAATCGGGCGATATGCGGCCCCAGGCACAGCCGGCCGAACGTGACCGGCACCGACACGCGCAGCGGGCCCACGGCCTCGACGCCGCCGTCGGACACGCTGGCGTCGGCTTCATCAAGGTCCGAGAGCAGCCGCGTGATCTGCTCGAGATAGGCCGCGCCCGCATCGGTCAGCGCGACCTGGCGCGTGGAGCGCGTGAGCAGTGACACACCGAGCGAGGCCTCCAGGCCGTCGATCAGCCGCGTGACCGACGAGGTCGCGACGCCGCGGCGCTGGGCGGCCTTGGAGAAGCCGCCGGTTTGCGCCACATCTATGAAAGCGCGCAAGGCTTGAAGTTTGTCCATGACTCATATTTGCGTTTATCGCAACCGTGCATTGCAGACAAAGCATATTCCATTACGGGAACGCAAAGATTAATCTCTGGGCATCGCCAACACAAGGGTTTTCCCGAGGCACACTTTTGTTGTCGGCTCCCGCCACCGATTTCCAGGAATCCACCATGTCCGCCCAACCTGCATCCAGCCCAGACCCCACTCCAGCCTCGACGACCGCGCTGCCCATGTCGCTGACCCTGCTGCTCGCCAGCGGCGCCGGCCTCGCGGCCGCCACGCTCTACTACAGCCAGCCCATGCTGGGCGTGCTGGGCGCCGACATGGGAGCTTCGACGCAGTCGGTGGGCCTGCTGCCCACGCTGACGCAGCTGGGCTATGCGCTGGGCATTCTTTTCCTCGCCCCGCTGGGCGACAAATACGACAGGCGCCGCATCATTCTGGGCAAGGCGGCCGTGCTGTGCGCCGGGCTGCTGCTCGCGGCCCTCGCGCCGTCGCTGGCGACACTGCTGGCCGCGAGCCTGGTCATAGGCCTGTCGGCCTCGCTGGCCCAGGACATCGTTCCCGCGGCCGCGACGCTGGCGCCCGCGGCCCGGCGCGGCAAGGTCGTGGGCACGGTGATGACCGGCCTGCTGCTGGGCATTCTGCTGTCGCGCGTGGTCAGCGGTTTCGTCGCCGAGCAATGGGGCTGGCGCGCGATGTTTGCCGCCGCCGCGGTGAGCATCGCCTTGCTGGGCCTGGCCGCCTGGCGGCGCCTGCCGCGCTTTGCCGTGACCACGCAGCTGCCCTACATTGCGCTGCTCGCCTCGCTGGGAGCGCTGTGGCGCGCACACCCCGCGCTGCGCCGCGCAACCCTGGCCCAGGCCCTGCTGTCTATAGGCTTCAGCGCGTTCTGGTCGACCCTGGCCGTGATGCTGCATGGCGCGCCTTTCCATCTGGGCGCGGCCGCAGCGGGCGCGTTCGGCCTGGCCGGCGCGGCCGGCGCGCTGGCCGCACCGCTGGCCGGGCGCATTGCCGACAAGCACGGCCCCGCCCTCGTGACGCGGCTGGGCGCAGGCCTGGTGACACTGTCGTTTGCGGCCATGGCGCTGGCCGGCTTCATTCCTGCGGGCGCGCAACTGGGGCTGCTGGTCGCAGCCGCGATAGGCTTCGATCTGGGAATACAGGCCGCGCTGATTGCCCACCAGAGCATCATCTACGGCCTGGACCCCGCGGCGCGCAGCCGCCTCAATGCGGTGCTGTTCACGGGAATGTTCATCGGCATGGCCGTTGGCTCGGCGGTCGCCGCCCAGCTGTTCGCGCATTTCGGCTGGATGGCCGTGACCGCGCTGGCCACCGGCACGGCGCTGGCAGCGCTCATCCTGCGCCTGCGCCGCTGATCAGAACGGCAGTATGCCCGGCAGCAACGGCCGGTCCAGCCGCTGAATCCACCACTTGAGCGCTTCGCCCATGCGCTCGGTGCTCCAGGCCAGCCAGAATGTCTCGGGCGGGCGCGGCTGTTCGATCTGCAGCTCGACCAGCACGCCCTGCTCCAGGTCGGCGCGCACGCAGGCGCGCGGCAAAAATCCATGGCCCAGGCCCGCGGTCTGGGCCGCGATCTTGGCCTGCATGCTGGGCACGGTGATGCGCCGCTGGCCCATCAGCAGGCCCACGGTGCGGTCGGCCGACGAGCGCGCGCCGTCGCCCACGACGATGGCCGTGTGTTCGAGCAGATCGTCGCGCACCAGCGGCCGCTGCAGCTTTGCCAGCGGATGCGTGGGCGTGACGCAGAAAGCGAACTCCAGGCTGCCCACGGCCACGGCCTTGTAGCCGCCGCCGGGCGGGCCTTCGCCCGCGGCGACGATCAGATCGGCCCGGCCTTCGCGCAGCATTTCCCAGGTGCCGGTCATTGCTTCGCTGCCTATGCGCAGCCGCGTGCCGCAGTTCAGGTCCTCGAACGCGCAGATGTCGGGGTTGAACGCGCTGGTGGGAATCAGCGAGTCGTGCACCAGCCGCAGCTCGGCCTCGAAACCCGTGGAGATCTGCCGCATGCGCGACTCGAGCTGGCGCGCCGCGGCCAGCAGCCAGCGCCCTTCCTTGAGCATTTCCTGGCCCGCGGGGGTCAGCGTCACGCGCGGGCCGTTGCGCACGAACAGCGCCAGCCCGAGCTGGTCTTCGAGCTTGGCGACCGCGTAGGAGATGGTCGACGGCACCTTGTACAGGCGCTCGGCGGCGGCGGCAAACGAGCCATGGCGCGCAATGGCATCGACGATTTCTATGGCTTCCAGCGACAGTTTGAGCATGGCAACTCCAAAAATTCCATATTCGAAATTATCGATGATGAATCGCCAAAACCTTCAATCTACAAGCGGCCCAAAAGCGAGAAACTACATTCATAGCAGCAAGGAACGCAGCAAAAACGCTGAAAACCTTGCATGAATTTCATCGAACGAAAGGGCACACATCATGATCGAAATCCGCAAAGCAGACCACCGCGGCCGCGCCAACCATGGCTGGCTGCAATCGCGCCACACCTTCTCGTTCGGCAGCTACCGTGATGCCAACCAGCAAGGCTTCTCCGACCTGCTGGTGATCAACGACGACCGCGTTGCCGCCGCCCAGGGCTTTGGCACCCACGGCCACCGCGACATGGAAATCTTCTCCTATGTGCTTGAAGGCGA
>NZ_JAVWWA010000036.1:0-14580 GCF_036666375.1 Comamonas sp.
CCCCCCCTGCAAAGACCGCTGTACCTTCGCCTTTCAACGCCCGCCCGCGCCGCGCGCGCCGCCAACAGCAGACGGCACGCGCGCCGTACAAGCCCGATAAAAGCTTCAACCACCCCTGACTATCACCGCTGCCCCCTGGCATCTGCGCGCAGATCTCGCCTCCCGTCTGCCCGTGACAGGCATGGGTTTAGATCCATTGAAAGACCCGGCTCAAGCCATTGGAACGATGCAATAATTGACCTGCTTTAAAATTCACTGAACTATTCACAGACAATTCAAATGAACCCCTCGTCACGCCAACAACTCTCCGATCTCCATCGGAGTATTGAGCGCGCACTGAGATATGGGCCGCGCACTGCTCAGCACCTCATGCAGGAGCTAGGAGTAAGCCAGGCAACTCTTTCGCGAACTATTCGTGATCTATCCTCTACGGTCACGATGTTCCGTGTCCCGGGCCAGCGCACACCGCACTACGCCCTGCTGCGCACCCTGGCGTTGAGCCTGAACCCACGCCAGCGCATTTATCGCTTCCTATCCACTGGCAACATTGCCCCGTTCGCTGATGTTGAGTTCCTGACCGGTGGCGGCACGCTGGAGCGCACGGACTCCGGCATCACCCGCGTCTACGAAGGCCTGCCTCCCTACATGTCCTTTGCCGCGCCGTCAGGCTTCCTTGGGCGCCAGCTCGCCCATACAGCCGCTCTCGAGCATGCGTTCCCGACCAGCCTCAAGGACTGGAACGACGATCACCGCGTCGCGTTCCTATTTACCCAGGGCGTGAATCTCCCTGGCAACCTCGTCTTCGGAGACGCCCCCCTGCAGCGTGAACTGGATCTCCTGCGCCTTCCAGGATCGGAGGCCGACGAGAAGCTCGACTATTACTACGGAATCTCCCAGCAGCTCAAGAACGCCGCCTACGGATCGAGCGCTGGCGGCGAGCAGCCCAAATTCCTCTGGGTAGGCCAGGACACAGGCCACGTAATCGTCAAGTTCGCGCGCATCGGCAGCCGCATGGCTGAGCTTCTCCCGCTGGAGCACCTGGCCCTGAACTCGCTCGCTGACGTCGGCGTGCCCGCAGCCAAAACCCAACTATTCATGCACAAGGAGTTCGTTTTCCTCGAGGTCGTTCGCTTTGACCGCGTGGGGGACAAAGGGCGCGTGGGGATGCTTTCGGCCGGCGCCATTGACGACGAGTTCTTCGGCATGCGTGACACCTGGTCGGAGTTCGCCGCGCGCTGCGTCACTGCAGGCTATCTCAACAAGCAAGACGCCGAGCACGTGGGCGTGATGGCCGCCTTCAGCGAACTCATCGGCAACACAGACAGGCACTTCGAGAACATCTCCATGCTGATCGGCGAGGACGGCGAATACCTCGGCATCGCGCCCGCCTACGACATCCTCCCGATGCGCTATGCATCGATCGGAGGCGGCGTCGACCCGGAACTCGTGCCCATCGAGCCCAAGGTCGGCACCATCGGTGCCGTACCTTCTGTGTGGAAGCGTGCAGCGGACGCAGCCGACAAATTCTGGAGCGCGGTCGCCAATACGGAACTGGCCGCCCCCATCCCGCGTTCGATCCGTGAACTGGCCATGCGCAACCGCGAGGTCGCGCGCGATTTTGCGGCGCCGCTTCTACCCGCGTAGCCTGAGCATCCAGGACCTCGGGGCACCAATCCGTCAGGACCTGAAGGCGCTGGCTTATCAACCGCTGGTAATGCCAACGCGAGAGGCTGTGAACCAGCGTTCATTCCATACGCTCCGAGGAACAAGCTAGCCAAACAGCGCTAATCCATAGGCGCGAAAGCTCTCGATCAGAGAGGCGCTTTGAGCGCTTCTTTGCGCCCAAATCCTGCGGAAAACCGCATGTTTCCTAGCTTTGCTTTGTGACTCAAAATGCCTCACCGAAAGGTGTGCCGGTTCGATTCCGGCCCCAGGCACCACACGCAAAAAGCCGTTAAGTCTCAATGACTTAGCGGATTTTTTTGTTTTCGGTCCGCCGCGCGTTTCCAGGCCTGAAACTGGAAAAGTCAGGTCGCCATCAGGGCGATCATCTGCGCCGGGCCCCGACCGGAACCTGGGGCAACAAGCCAACCACAGGCACATATCTTGCGTCGCATCGTCCCGAAGCCACTGTCGGATACACGATACAAACACAGCGGCACAAGTTGTAAATAGATGAAACCACTCGTAAAGCTTCTGTAGGATTGCGGGCGTCCTTTCCCCCACGTTGAAACTAATCCATGCCTGCCCTGTCCCTTCGCCAGAAACTTCTGGCACCGCTGGTTTTCTGTCTGCTCGCGCTTCTCACTCTCACGCTGTTCAACGCCTATCAGGCCCGCGACAAGGCCTATGAGGCACGCCAGCTGGCGCTGCGCGATTTCGTCGATTCGGCCGACAGCATGATTGCCGGCATCGCGGCCGAAGCCAAGGCGGGCAAGCTTTCCGAAGAGGACGCCAAGGCCACGGCCATAGCGCGCGTCGGGCAACTGCGCTACGCCGGAGGCAATGGCTACATCACCAACATCACCACGGACTCGGTGGTGCTGAACAATCCATCGACGCCGAAGTTCAACGGCAAGTTCATGGGCGACTTCCAGGACGCCAAGGGCGGCTACCTGTATCGCATCATTGCCACAGTGGGGTCATCGGCCCAGGGCAACGGCATCATTTCCTACTGGTGGCCGCGGCCCGGCGCGAAGGAGCCCAGCGAGAAGATCGCCTACGTCAAGCGCTCGACTTCGTGGAACTGGGATCTGGTTGCGGGCGACTATGTCGACGACATACAGCAGGCTTTTGTGGCTTCGCTGATCAAGTCACTGGTGGTGCTGGCCGTGCTCGCTGCATTGCTGGCCGTGATCGCCTGGCTGACCATGCGCAGCGTGCTCAATGCCATCGGCGGTGAACCCGCAGTCGCAGCCGAGATCGCCAACCGCATCGCGGGCGGCGACCTGTCGCAATCCGCGCTGCAGGGCGCGTCGCGCGCGCCTGAAGGCAGCGTGATCGCCGCCGTGGAACGCATGAGCGCGCAGCTGCGCCAGCTGGTCACGCGCATCCACGAAACCGCGGGCGTGATCCATCACTCGGCGGGCGAGATCGCCACCGGCGGCCTCGACCTGTCGCAGCGCACCGAGCAGCAGGCCAGCTCGCTCGAGGAAACCGCGGCGTCCATGGAAGAGCTGACGGCCACGGTGCATCAGAACGCGGAAAATGCCCAGCGCGCAAGCCAGATCGCGACCGGCGCCTGCACGGTCGCCGAGCGCGGCGGCGCGGTGGTGGAGCAGGTCGTGTCCACCATGGGCGAGATCAACACGTCGTCGCGCCGTGTGGTCGACATCATCAGCGTCATCGACGGCATCGCCTTCCAGACCAACATCCTGGCTCTCAATGCCGCGGTCGAAGCCGCGCGTGCGGGCGAGCAAGGCCGTGGTTTCGCGGTGGTGGCGGGCGAGGTGCGCAGCCTGGCCCAGCGCAGCGCCGAAGCCGCCAGGGAGATCAAGACCTTGATCCAGGCATCGGTCGAACGCGCGGACGCGGGCGCCACGCTGGTCAACCAGGCGGGGGAGACCATGCGCGAAGTGGTGTCCACGGTGCGCAACATCACGGTCATCGTGACGGAAATCGCCTCGGCCAGCCGCGAGCAAAGCAGCGGCATCCAGCAGGTGGGCCAGGCCGTGACCGACATGGACCGCGTGACTCAGCAGAACGCCGCGCTGGTCGAGCAGTCGTCGGCCGCGACCCAGGTGCTGCAGGACGAGTCGGAGAAACTCTCGCGCCTGACCGCGTCGTTCAAGCTCTAGGCGCTTGCGCCGCCGGCCTGCAGTCATCGCGCTGCAAGCCCCGTGCCGGGCCATACCGTGGCCTGGCGACCGGCAGGGCCGGGGTCAGCGGCCTGCGCTGCTGCCGGAGTCCAGCTTGAACACTTCCACCGCGCCGACCAGCGCGTTGGCCTGCTGGCTCAGGCTGCCGGCTGCGGCGGCCATTTCCTCGACCAGTGCCGCGTTCTGCTGCGTTGCCTGGTCCAGCTGCATGATCGCTTCGCCGACCTGGGCCACGCCCGTGCTCTGCTCGCTGCTGGCCGAACTGATCTCGCCCATGATGTCGGTCACGCGGCGGATCGCACCCACCACTTCAATCATGGTCGCGCCGGCCTTGTCCACCAGTTCGGTGCCCTCTTCCACCCGCTGCACGCTTGCGGTGATCAAGACCTTGATCTCTTTGGCCGCTTGGGCGCTGCGCTGCGCCAGGCTGCGCACCTCGCCCGCCACCACCGCGAAACCGCGGCCTTGCTCACCCGCACGAGCGGCCTCCACCGCCGCGTTCAACGCCAGGATGTTGGTCTGGAAGGCGATGCCGTCGATGACGCTGATGATGTCGGCAATCTGCTTGCTGCTGTCATTGATACCCTTGATGGTGGTCACCACCTGGGCCACGACATCGCCGCCCTGTCCCGCCACGGCGGATGCGCTCATTGCCAGCTGGTTGGCCTCGCGTGCGTTGTCGGCGTTCTGCCTGACGGTGGAACTGAGCTCCTCCATGGATGCGGCGGTTTCCTGCAGCGCGCTGGCCTGCTGCTCGGTGCGCATCGACAGGTCGTTGTTGCCCGATGCAATCTCGGCGCTGGCCGATGCCACGCCCTGCGCATTGGCGCGCACGCCCGACACCAGATGTGCGAGGTTGTCCCGCATGGTGGTCAGACCGCGCAGCAACTGGGCGATTTCATCCTTGCCACGGGCTTCGATGGGCACGGTCAGGTCACCGCGTGCGACCGAATCGGTGATCGCCACCGCATTGCCCAGTTGCCGGGAAATCTGGCGGATCATGGCCCCGCCCACCAGCAGGGCCAGCAGCACGCCCAGCGTCACTGCGCCAGCGGTGAAGATCCAGGCGGTCTGATAGGTCTCGACGGCGTTTTCATATCGCGTCCTGGCCTGATCGAGCTGAACCTCCATCAGTTGCCCCAGCACCTCCTGAAGCGGATCCATCGCCGGGTACAGCTCCTTGGCGGCAAACGTGGTCAAAGCCGCCATGTCTGCCGATTTGAAATGTCCCACGAGCACATCGACGGCGGCATCGGCCTGGACCTGCAGCGGCTTGAAGCGCGCAACCAACTCGGCTTCCGCGGGTACCAGCTTTGTCGCCAGATAGGCGTTCCAGTGGAGATCGATCGCCCGGCGCGCATCCGCTACCGACTGCAGGCCCTGCGCGGCCGTCATGCCGCCATCCCGGACCTTATGAGCGGCATCCACCACATTGACCGCATACATGTCGGCAACGATCTTGATCTGCTTGAGAGGAACGACCCGATCCTGATACACGGACTTGAGGCCGGCATTGGACTGCCCCATTCCCAGGAGTCCAACGCCACCCACCAGCAGCACGAGGCAGCACAACACCGCCAGAATTCCGGCCAGCCGAATGGAAATTTTCAGGTTATTCATAGGTTTTGCCTTGATGGGGATCCAGAGCGCGTTTCAACACGGCAGGCCCGAAGTCAGCGCCGAGCCGACGAACGGGGGACTTGCCCGGTCGCAGGACAGCCGCGGCTGATTCGGAGATTGCAGATGGCGCAGACCACAGGTGAGTGCATGTAATTTTCGCAACAGTTATCAAATTATAATGATAAAAATGATTACACAGGCAATCTATTTACGAGTTTGCGCTTGAAACCACGTTGCGGCGACAATCCGCCGATCACACTCCCAAAAGCCGTATCATTTTCCGGCGCGCATTCCTGGTTTTCCACCTGTCGGGCCGCCACTCACTAGAGCAGTCAAGCCGACTGCGCAGAGATTACCGTGACTCGACACTGCGCTGCGGCCAGACAGACAGGTGCGGCCCCGGCGCCGGCGAAAAAAAACCCACCGGGGCGGACCCCGGCGGGCAAGTGCTGGCTCGAGGCCGGCACGGAGACATCTGGAAATGCAGAATCAGGGCTGTTTCTTGCCTGGCCCGGCGCTGGCATCGGCAGGCGTGGCCGATTCTGCCTTGGAGCCCGCGGCAGCGCCGCCCAGCGCGCCGGCCACGCTGCCGACCATCCCGCCTACAAGCACGCCCGCCGGTCCGGCCACCGCTGCGCCTACTGCAGCGCCTGCGGCCGCGCCGGCGACAAGGCCGCCGCCCATCAGCACCGAACCCGACTCGCGTTCAGCATCTTCGGGCGACAACTGCACCTGGGCCGCGGGATCAGGATCCTGGGAGGGAACGCCGTGGCCTGGCACGGCCTGATCAGCCAGATCGGGGTCAATGGGGTTTTCTGACGGGCGTGGGGTGATCGGTGCAGTCATGCGGCGCTCCTTTGGCAATGGATGGCGGGCCAGCGCCCGCTGTCCTTCGGTTGTACCGTGCGCGCCGCCGACCATCCGCCGTCAGGATGGCCGCGATGCTGTCAGTCAATGCCTTGTGCGCCACCCATGCACGCGTGAAAAACAGGGCATGACAAGCCTGTAGCGACAGCACAGCGGCATGCGGCGTTCACTGGCAAGAAGCCGGCCAGCGCGCAGCTACATTGGATTCGCGCAGGCGCGGCGGCCTGCCGCAGACCGAGGCCCCCATAGAACCGCGAAGGAGTTTGCCGTGCCAAATTTCCGCTCGATGCTCTGCATCCGCCACAGGCTGGCTCGCCTGTGCCTTGGCACTGCGCTTGCCGCGCTCGCGGCCTGTGGTGGCGGCGACAGCCTGCCGGACCTGCCCCCGGGACCGCCGCACACATCCGCCGAACGCAGCCTGCCGTCGGTCGTCGCCGACTGGGTCAAAGGGCAGTTCGGCCCCACGGCGCGACACGCCAATCGCTGTGCCGCACCGCGCAGCGGCACCGATCCCTACACCGGCATGCCCTATCCCGACCGACCGGGGCGCACGCTGGACGAGAACCACTGGCTGCGCTCCTGGACCCACGACAACTATCTCTGGTATGACGAAGTCGAGGACCGCAATCCCGCGCTGCATTCCACGCCGGATTACTTCGCGCTGCTCAAGACCGAGGCGCTGACCCCATCGGGCGCGCCCAAGGACCAGTTCCATTTCTTCCTGCGCACCGACGAGTGGAGCGCGCTGTCGCTGGCGGGCGAATACCCGGGCTATGGAATGCGCTGGTCGGTGCAGCAGGCCAACCCGCCGCGCGAACTGATTGTCGCCTACACCGAACCCGACTCGCCGGCGACCGCGCCGGGAGCCGGTATTGCGCGCGGGGCCCGGATACTGGCGATCAACGGCATCGATCTGGTGCACGAAAGCGACCCCGAACGCCTCGACAGCATGCTCAGGGCGCTGCAACCCCGGGCAGCGGGCGTGAGCACCCAGTTCACGATCCTCGACGCCGGAGCGAACGTGCCGAGGATCACCACGCTGCGCTCCGCGCAGGTGACCTCTGCGCCGGTGCAGAACGTCAAGACGTTCGAAGGCCCCAACGGGCGTACGGTAGGCTATCTGCAATTCAACGACCACATGCGCGCGGCCGAGCCGCAACTGGCCCAGGCCATCGCGACACTGCGCAACGCAGGCGCGACCGAACTGGTTGTGGACCTGCGCTACAACGGCGGCGGCTACCTTTACATCGCCAGCCAGCTCGCCTATATGATCGCTGGCGAGATGAACAGCCACGGCAAGGTGTTCGAGCGCGCGATCTTCAACCACAAGATCCAGGCGCGCGGCCTGGGCTTGCCGCCCATGCCCTTTTTCTCCACGGGCAGCGGAAACTCCATGCCCACGGGCCTGCCCCTGCCCAGCCTGGACCTGCGCCGCGTCTATGTGCTCACGGGTTCGGACACCTGCTCGGCAAGCGAATCGCTCATCAATGGCCTGCAAGGCATAGATATTGAAGTGGTGAAGATCGGCGCCGCCACCTGCGGCAAGCCCTACGGCTTCCTCCCGGAGGAAAACTGCGGCAATACCTATTTCAGCATTCAGTTGCAAAGCGAGAACGCCAAGGGATTCGGCGACTATGCCGACGGCATGCAGCCCACCTGCAGCATTCCCGACGATTTCACGCAGGCGCTGGGCGATCCGCGCGAGGCGCGCATGGCCGCGGCGCTGCATTACATGGCCAGCGGCGCCTGCCCTGCGCCGTCGGCGGTTGCCAGCACCAAGCAGTTGCGCAGGACGCAGGCACGCTCCGGGCCGATGCTGCGGCCGTTGCAAGGCCTGCACCAGCGCATTCTGCAGGCGCGTTGATCGGTGCGACGGTCTGCGCCCCTGCGCTGGATGACGTTTTTTCTCCACAGATGCGAAGAACAAAGCTGTGGATAAGCTGTTATCAGTGTGTGAAAAAGCGCGCCAAGTCCTTGCCCGGACTGCGCCTTGGCTATCTTGCCGCAATTTGAGGCATGGTAAACCCGCAGTCACGCGTTTATCGTGCCGTCGGAGTTCGCCACCACCTCGATACGACGCTCAGGCGCCGTGCCGCTTCAATCTTCCTGTCGGCGTATCAGATCCCGTCCCAAGGGAGTGATGAACCACTTCTTTGCCGCATCCTGATGGGCGAGACCGAATTCCAGCAGGCGCTTGGAAATATGCTCGCGCGCTGCGGACTCGAGCGAAATGGTTTCGCCCATTTCGAGCTTCTTGAGCGCAGCCAGCTCGTCCACGGTGGGCTCGAAATGCAGCAGGTGGTCACTGGTGGTCATGGCACTCTCCTGGCCGCGCGCTCGCAGCCGGTTATCGGACACTGTAACTGATGCCCAGCGTATTCTCTTGAGCGCGGATGCGCAAGCGTCCGCAAGCGCTTTCTGCGCCATCCTGCGATGATTGGCATGGTCGCGCTGCGCCCGCGCCGGCCGCCTGTTCCTTTTTCTTTGCCCATGCTTTACGCCATCACTGCCCTGTTCGCGCTCCAGCTGCTTGGAGAAGCCATTGTTCACTTCACCCATCTGCCGCTTCCCGGCGCCCTGGTCGGCACGCTGCTGCTGCTCGCCGCGCTGATATTCCACGGCCGCACGCCCCAGGCGCTGGAACGCGTGGGCACGGTGCTGCTGCAGAACATGATGCTGCTGTTCATTCCCGTGATTGCCGGCGTCATGCTCGAGTTCGACAATCTCGCGCGCCAATGGCAGCCGTTCGTGCTCGCCTGCATCTTCGGCGCGGCGATCACTTTCATCGCGACGCTGCTGAGCTTTCGCTGGATGCTGCGCTGGCAGGCACGCAAGGATCAGCCATGAGCGCCGCCTTCGGATCCTGGCTTGCCGCTTCGCCCCTGCCCTGGCTGGTGCTGACGCTGGGCTGCTATCTGGCCGCGATGGCACTGTATCGGCGCAGCGGCTGCCACCCGCTGCTGATTCCGGTGTTCACGGCGGTGATCGTCGTCGTCGGTGTGCTGCTGCTCACGGACACGCCCTATGCAACCTACCGCAGCGGCGTCGCCATGCTGGGCATGCTGATAGGCCCGGCCACCGTGGCGCTGGCGCTGCCGCTGTATGCGCAGCGCGCGCGCATCCGCGCGCTGTGGCTGCCGCTGACCGTGGCCTTGCTGGTGGGCTGCACCGTGGCCCTGCTTTCGGCGCTGGGCCTGGGCTGGATACTCGGCGCCAGCGATGCGACGCTGATGGCGCTGGCGCCCAAGTCGGCCACGATACCGATTGCGCTGCCCATGGCCGAGCGCTATGGCGCCACGGCTTCGCTGGCCGCGGTCGCCGTGGCCATCACCGGCATCGCGGGCGCGATGCTCGCACCGCTGCTGCTGCGGCTGCTGCGCTCCACCGACCCCGCCGAGCAAGGCTTTGCGCTGGGCCTGACCGCGCATGCGATAGGCACGGCGCGCGCGCTGCAGATCCACCCCACCATGGGAGCGTTCGCGGCCCTGGCCATGGGCCTCAATGGCGTGGCGACCGCGCTGCTGATGCCGCTGTGCCTGGCGCTGCTGGGACGTTGAACGCCAGCGAGTTATCCCCGCGCCAGGCCCCCAAGCATGTGGACAACTGCGCCCCTTGCCCGGGATAAGCGGGGCAAGTGGCTGTCGGAAAAGGGATTTTTCTCAGCTGCCTGTTTTTTAGGCGGCCATGGAAGCCAGGGCCAGGCGCTTTTGCTGCGCGCCGGCCCAGCCGCACCACAACAGCCCCAGCAGGGCCAGCGCGCCGCCAGCCCAGCCTATGTGGGCCAGCGAAGCGTGCTGAATCACCTGGTTGCCCAGCAGGGCTCCGCCGCCAATGCCGATGTTGTAGATGCCCGAGAACATCGCCATGCCGACATCGGTCGCGTCCGACGCCTGGCGCAGCACCTGGGACTGCATGGCCAGACCGAAGCAGATCATGCCTATGCCCCAGACCGACACCACGGCATAGAGGCTCCAGGCATGGCTCGCGGCGGGCAGCAGCAGCCACAGGCACAGCACCAGTCCCGCGCAGGTGCCGAGCAGAAAACGGCGCGGATAGCGCATGCCCCAGCGGCTGAACAGCAGGCTGCCGATCAGGCCCATGCCGCCAAACAGCAGCAGCGCCAGCGTGACACTGTCGCTGCCCAGCCTGGCAATGGAATGCACGAACGGCTCGATATAGCTGTAGGCCGTGAATTGCGCCGTGATCACGATCGCCAGCAGCACATACAGCCAGGCCAGCGACTTGCGCCGCAGCAGCATGGGAACGCTGCTGAGCGAGCCCGCGTTCTCGCTGGGCAGCAAGGGCAGCAGCCGGAACAGACACAGCATGGCCGCGGCCGCGACCGCGCCAATCGCAATGAAGGTCGTGCGCCAGCCCAGCAGTTCGCCGACCACGCGGCCCAGCGGAATGCCCAGCACCATGGCCACCGAAGTGCCCACGGCCAGCAGGCTCAGCGCCTGCGCCTTCTTGCCTTCGGGCGCCAGGCGCACCGCAAGCGAAGCGGTGATGGCCCAGAACACCGCATGCGACAAGGCCACGCCCACGCGGCTGATGAGCAGCAGCGCGTAGCTGTTGGCGATTCCGGACAGCATGTGGCTGACGATAAATACCAGCAGCACGCCCATCAGCAGCCGGCGCCGCTCGACGTTGCGCGTGAGCAGCATGCAGGGCAGCGAGGCCAGCGCGACGATCCAGGCATAGACCGTCAGCATCAGACCGACCTGCGCGGCCGGCATGCCGAAGCTGGCCCCGATGCCGCTGAGCAGGCCGACGGGAACGAATTCGCTGGTATTGAAGACAAAGGCCGCAATGGCCAAGGCAACCACCGCCAGCCAGGAGGTGGGTTGTTGGGAAGTGGGAATGGACATGGGGGCGCGTGGGACACGCATGAATGACGCAGGGGACCGTGGACGCCCCCCTGCGCCGGGGGGCTGTTCAACCACGGCCCGGAGCATAGCCGCCGGCCCGCGGTTGCGCGCCGGCGCGGCGAGTGCCCCTATGCGCCAGTAGGCGGTTCATGCCGCCGGCGCGCGCAGCGCCTCAATAGGCAATCGTGAAACGCTGGCGCACGTGGGCCGGGCGCTCGAGTTCATCGACCACGGCCACCGCCAGATCGGCCGCCGAAATGCTGCCCGGCTGGTCGCCGTTCATCAGCGGCTGGTCCTTGCCCACGCGGTATTTTCCGGTGCGCTCGCCCCGGCCGCCGGGCAGAAAGCCTATGGGCGGGCTCAGGAAGGTCCACTCGAGGTCGCGCTCCTGGGTCTGCAATTCGGTCAGCAGATCGCGCGCCGCGCGCGCGCCGTCGCGGATCGCGGCGGGGAACTCAGGGGTGTCGACGATCTGCACGCCGGGCGCCGCATACAGGCTGCCCGCGCCGCCGACAACGATATAGCGCTTGATGCCCGCGGCCTTCGTGCCTTCCTGGATCGCATGCGAGCCGTTCATGAAGTCGGCGTAGATGTCGGGGTTGCCCCAGCCCGCGTTGAAGCCGCTGAGCACCGCGTCGCAGCCGGCCACGGCCTGGCGCACCTGCTGCGCGTCCTGCACATCGGCTTGCACCACGGTGAGGCCGGCGCGCGGCGCATATTTTTTCGGGTCGCGCGCCAGCGCCACGACCTCATGGCCGCGCTGCAGCAACTCGTCCAGCAGGGCTGAACCCACAAATCCTGTGCCACCAATCAATGCGACTTTCATATCTGCTCCCAAGAACACTGTGAAGAAGGCCTTAGCATAAGCCGCGGCCACTTTTCGCGGTAGGTGGTGTCGACGACAATCACCTTGAAGCTGGACTTAACAATCAAGGGCTGCAATGGATGATTTCAAACGCATGGCAATCTTTGCCCAGGTGGTCGAGCATGGCTCGATGAGCGGCGCGGCGCGCGCGCTGGGCATGAGCCCGTCGGCCGTGAGCCAGCAGCTGCGCCAGCTCGAGCGCGCGGGCGGCGTCACGCTGCTGCACCGCACCACACGCCAATTGACGCTGACCGATGCGGGCAGCCGCTTCTATGCGCAATGCGCGGCGATGTGCGCGGCCGCCGCGCAGGCGCGCGCCGAACTCGCGGCCGAGCGCGACGCACCCAGCGGCGAGCTGCGCATTGCCGCACCCGTGGGTTTTGCGCGCCATATCGCGCCCGCGCTGGGCGACTGGCTGGCCAGCCACCCCTCGCTGCGCCTGCTGCTGCTGGTCGACGACGCGCCCATCGACCTGGTACAGGGCCGCGTCGATCTGGCAATCCGCTTTGGCGCCCTGCGCGACTCGGGCTGGGCCGCGCGCCGCCTGGGCCATATGCCCTGGTGGCTTTGCGCCGCGCCGCAGTGGGTGGCGCAGCATGGCGCACCCGACCATCCCGCGCAGCTCGCGGGCGCGCGCTGGCTGGGCATGAACGGCCGCCTCGAATGGGAATGCCGCCACCCGACCGAAGACGTTTACCAGTGGCGGCTGCAGCCGCTGATTGCCAGCAACAACCACTGGTCGCTGCAGCAGATGTGCGAAGCCGGCCTGGGCCCCGCGCTGCTGTCCGCAATGGATGTCAGCGAAGCGGTTCAGCAAGGCCGGCTGCAGCGCCTGCTGCCGCAGTGGACGCTGGGCGGGCTAGACATATGGGCGATGACGCCGCAGCGCGACGCCCAGCCCGCCAAGGTGCGCCAGGCGATCGCCGCGCTGCAGGACTATCTGGTGCAGCTGCCGGGTGTGGACGCGTCTTAGAGGGACTGCACGCGCTGCAACTGGGCCATTGCGCTCAGGCAGGACTGCGCGACTTCGACGCCCTTCTTGACGAAGTGGGCGCGGAAGAACTCGAGGTGGTCGGCATGCTCGTGGAAGTCGCGCGGCGTGAGCACCGCCGACAGCACGGGGACGTCGGTGTCGAGCTGCACGCGCATCAGGCCGTCGATCACGGCGCTGGAGACGAACTCGTGGCGATAGATGCCGCCATTGACCACCAGCGCGCAGCCGATGATCGCGTCGAAGCGGCCACTGAGCGCCAGGCGCTTGGCCATCAGCGGAATCTCGAACGCACCGGGCACGTCGAAATGCGCGATCTGCGTGGCGGGCATGCCTTGCTGGGTCAGCTCGCCGACCAGCGCATCGCGCGCCTGGTGCACGACATCGGTATGCCAGCTCGCGCAGATCACCGCGACGCGGCTGTTGCGCGCCACGCTGCCCCATGCAGGGGCGGTGGCAACGGCAGAAGAAATGGAGGAAACGACAGCAGTGGAAGTCTGATTCATGACAAGTGGATAACGTTGACAACATGAATCAGGGCGCGCGCGAAGCTGCGCGGCCACAGGGCCGGAATTCGGGCGCACTGCGGCTGCGAGGAAATGCGCGATCTCTTTCATCCGGACTATGACCGTCGGCCCTGGAGTCTCACCAGGTCTGCTGACCCTGTGGCCGAAAGGCCGCAGGCGCTCGCGGGCTGCTGTGGTCACTGCCGGAGACAGGCCACAGATACCGCCGGTGGGGAGTTTCACCCCGCCCTGAGAACGCTGGCCTCCGAAGAGGCCGTGGTTGATTCTATCGACAGTTGGCACGGCCCGTTCGCAAGCTGGGCGCAAAACTGTTCTGCGCAACATGGATGCTGCCGCTACATTTGGCAACAACCATGGCGGCGAGGCAAAGCTTGTTTGGACAGCATCTATTCCGTCAACCAAAAGCATAGCCCGCGCGTATAACAACAAAGCATTGCGGTTTCCGCCGCATCGCGCCCCGGGCCAGCCATGCAGAGGGCGTCCACCGCATCCACGGCGCTGCCGGGAATGCACCACCTGACGGAGACCTATGCGCACCATTTCCATACGCCTGCTGGCCGCAAGCACCCTGGCCATCCTGGTCACCGGGTGCGTGCTGCCGCCAGAGCCCTACTACGACGGCCCGGGCACGGTCTATCAAAGTCCGGGACGGGTCTACGGCAATCCCGGCCCCATCGTGTATGAGCAGCCCACGACGATCTACCGCAGCGCTCCGGTCTATGTCGTTCCCGACCGGCGCGACGAACGCGCCTGGCGCGAGCATGAACGCCGCGAGCAGGAGCGCATGCGCATGGAGCGCGAACGCGAGCGCGACCGGGATCGCATGCAGCGCGAGCGCCAGCGGGAACAGGCCGAGCGCCAGCGCGACCAATTCGAGCGCCAGCGCGAGCAGCAGCGCCAGCAGTCCGATCGCCAGCGTGACCAGCAACGCGATCAGCAGCGCGCCCAGGCCGAGCGTGAGCGCCAGCAGGCCGACCGCCAGCGTGATCAGCAACGCGCCCAGGCAGAGCAGCAGCGTGCCCAG
>NZ_JAVWWA010000036.1:14680-19064 GCF_036666375.1 Comamonas sp.
GGCCGACCGCCAGCGTGATCAGCAACGCGCCCAGGCAGAGCAGCAGCGTGCCCAGCAGCAGCACCAGCGCCCCCCGCAGCGCGAGCGCGATGAGGATCGCCGCGGCCCGCGCGACGGCGATCGTCCCGGCGTTCCGCGCGGCGACCGCGGCAGCTGAGAGCGGCAGGCCATGAAGCGGCGCCTACCTGCCCGCCACCGCCATGCCTTGGGGCTGGTGCTGGCCGCGCTGTGGCTTTGCGCAGCACCCGCCCAGGGCCAGGTGCTGCGCTGCACCGATGCGCGCACCGGCGCCGTCACCTATACCGATAGCGCCTGCGACAGCGGCCGCCAGGCCGAGCTGGTGCTGCCCGCGCGCAGCCCCGAAGCGCTGGCGCGTGAGCGCGAAGAGGCCGCACAGGCGATTGCGCGCAAGGAACAGCGTCTGCGCGAGGAAGCCGCGGCCGCGGCATTGGCTCCTGCACCCGCTGCGCCCGCGACGCCGCAGCCACCCGCAGAAAGCGCGCGCTGCGCCGATTCACGCCAGCTGCTGCAGGACCTGCTCAACCGCCCCGGCCGCTCCTCTTCGCCGGCGTATGCCGAGCAGCTTGCCGCCGCGCGCCAGCAGATGGAGATCGACTGCCTGGGCCCGAAAGCCTATGGCGAACTTGAACGGTCGCGCGCCCAATCCACTGTGCCGTCGGCCCCGGTGATCGTCGTGCCCGCGCTGCGCCCGCCGCGTCCGCTGCCGCCGCAGGTGCAGCCGCCGCGCCCGCAGATCACGCATTGCAACGTGTTTCGCTGCTATGACCGCAACGGCAATACTTATCCGCGTTAACGCACGGGCTTGCCTTGCAGGCCCTGCGCCACCGTCGGATAGCGCAGCGCGATGCGCAGCTCGCGCTGCATGCGCATGGTGCGTAGCCGGCGCGATTCGCCCATGAAGCTCAGCAGAGTCAATGGCAGCTCGCCCTGGGCCTGGCTGCGCGAGACGCGCGGCGGCCGGGGGAGCCCATAGAGATCGGCAGCGAAGTCGAAATAATCGCCCATGTGCATGACGCTTGCATCGGCGACGTTGTAGACGCGCTGCGCGCTGCCGCGCCACAGCGCCGCCTGGCAGGCGCGCGCCAGATCATCGGCATGGATGTGGTTCGTATAGACATCGTCTTCACGGCGCAATACGGGTGTGCCGCGCAGCAGGCGCGCGCGCGGCGTGCCGCCTGCGCGGTCGGGAGCATAGATGCCGGGAATGCGCAGAATGCTCGCGCGCAGGCCCTGGCGCCCGGCAAAACGCAGTGTGCGCTCGGCATTGACGCGGCGCATCGCGCGCCCGGTATGCGCCGCGGGTGGGCGGCTTTCATCGACCCAGGCACCGCCGCAGTCACCGTAGACGCCGCTGGTGGACGCGTAAACCAGGGACTGCGGCCAGCCGCGCCGGCGCAGCGCCTGCACCAGCGCCGTGGTGCGCGGGTCCAGCCACCAGCGCGGCGTTTCCTCGGATGCGGCCGGCGGCGGCGCGAGATGCAGCACGCGCGTGCCCAGGCCCGCGAGGCGGCGCAGGCTGCGCGGCTCGTCGAGATTGCCCAGCAGCGGCGTGATGCCCAGCGCGCGCAACTCGGCGCGGCGCTCGGCCGACGAGGTCAGCGCCAGCAGCCGCACGCCGCGCTGGACCTTGGCCACGCGCTGGCCCACATCGCCGCAGCCGATGATCAGCAGGCGCTGGCGGCGAAAGCGCGCCGGCCGCGCGCCAAGAGGGTTTTGGTTTGAAGGCAAAATTCACCCTGTTATGCGGGCCGGCCATCCCGGCCCAGAAAAGCTCCTAGGATAACGAGAACATGACCCCGATTGCGAACCCCACCCACCAGATCATCGTGCAGCCCAGCGGTCGCGCCTTTGCGAGCCAGGGGGATGAAACCATTCTGTCCGCCGCGATCCGCGCGGGCGTGGGCATGCCCTATGGCTGCAAGGATGGTGCCTGCGGTTCGTGCAAGTGCAAGAAGCTCAGCGGCAGCGTGGTGCACGGCCCCCACCAGGCCAAGGCCTTGACGCCAGAAGACGAAGCCGCGGGCTATGTGCTGACTTGCTGCGCCACGCCGCAAAGCGATGTGGTGCTCGAGTCGCGCCAGGTCACGGATGAAAGCGCCTTCCCGGTCAGGAAGATGCCGGTGCGCGTCGCGGCGCTGGAGAAAATGGCGCACGACGTGATGCAGGTACGCCTGCAGTTGCCGGCCATGGAGAAATTCCGCTACCACGCGGGCCAATATGTGGAATTCATCATGCGCGACGGCGCGCGCCGCGCCTATTCGATGGCCACGCCGCCCCACCTGCAGGAAACCACGCCGGGCATCGAACTGCATATCCGCCACATGCCCGGCGGCCTGTTCACCGACCATGTGTTCGCAACCATGAAGGAAAAGGAAATCCTGCGCATCGAAGGCCCGTTCGGCAGCTTCCATCTGCACGAGGACAGCGACAAGCCGGTGATCCTGCTGGCTTCGGGAACGGGCTTCGCGCCCATCAAGGCGCTGATACTGCACATGCAGCACCTTGGCTTCAAGCGCCCGGTCACGCTCTACTGGGGCGGACGCCGACCTCAGGACCTGTACCTCGACGGCTGGATTCGCGCCCAGGCCGCGGACCTGCCATTCCTGACCTACGTTCCCGTGGTCTCCGATGCCCAGCCCGAAGACGCCTGGACCGGCCGCACCGGCTATGTGCACCAGGCCGTGCTCGATGACTTTGCCGATCTCAGCGGCCACCAGGTCTATGCCTGCGGCGCGCCCATCGTCGTCGACTCGGCACGCAGCGCCTATACGCGCCAGGGCGGCCTGCCCGAGGACGAGTTCTTTGCGGACGCTTTCACTTCGGAAGCCGACAAGCACGGGCCTGCCTGATGCCCCGCCGGCCGCGCCTCGGCGGCCGCGCGCACAAACCCTGAGCCAAGCCACGCTTGGGCCGTGAAAGCGGCCCGAAATTGCCTATTTCACGCAGCAAAACTGCATTGCCTGGTTTGCACTGACGACGGCATGCAGTTTTTTTGCAAGAATGGATAGGCAATGAATCGCCGTAACAGTCTCCTCTCGCTCCTCGCCGCCACCGCGGCCCTGGCAGCCCCCCTCGCCCAAGCCCAAGAACCCATCCGCCTGATCGTGCCTTATGCACCGGGCGGACCGCTCGACATCACGTCGCGCGCGCTCGCCGAACGCGTGCGCGATACGCTGGGCGTGGTGATCATTGAAAACAAGGCCGGCGCCGGCGGCAACATCGGTGCCGACGCGATCGCCAAGGCTTCGCCCGATGGCCTGACGATAGGCCTGGCCGCCACCGCGACCCACGCCGTGAACCCCTGGCTCTATTCGCGCATGCCCTATGACGCCGGCAAGGACTTCGCGGGCATCACGCAGATGGTGCGCGTGCCCAACGTGCTGGTGGTCAACGCCGACTTCGCCGAACGCAACAAGATTGCCTCCATTGCCGATTTGCTGGCCTACGCCAAGAGCCATCCCGGCAAGCTCAACTACGGCAGCGGCGGCAACGGCAGCGCCGGCCACCTGGCCGGTGAAATGCTCAAGCAAAAGGCCGGCATCTTCGCGCTGCACGTGCCCTACCGCGGCGCCAACCCCGCCCAGCTCGCGCTGCTGTCGGGTGAAGTCGACTTCAACATCGACAACCTGGCCGCGGCCGCGCCCAACATCCGCTCGGGCAAGCTCAAGGCCCTGGCCGTGACTTCGCTCGCACCCACGTCGCTGCTGCCCGGCGTGCCCGCGCTGTCCAAGACCTTCCCCGGCTTTTCGATCGACACCTGGTGGGGCCTGGTGGCTCCCGCAGGCACGCCCCAGGCCGTGCTCGACAAGCTCAACAAGGCGTTCACCGATGCGCTCAAGGCGCCGGAAACCAAGACGCGCTTTGAACTGCTGATGGCCGAGCCCGTGGCTTCGAGCCCAGCGGCCTTCGACCAGTTCATGGCCGCGGAACGCAAGAAGTACCAGCAGGTCGTCAAGGCTTCGGGCGCCAAGGTCGACTGATCTCGGACCGACAAAAAAACCCGCTGCAGGCGACTGTGGCGGGTTTTTTTATGGAAGTCAGTGATTTGCCATTGGAGGCCAGCCGGGTCGCCGCTGCAGGCTCAGTGCGAACGGGCACCACCGTTCGTGGTGGGCCCGGCCCGCACTCAAAAACCGTTCAACAGCCCTACCCATTCAGGCCCTTGGATTCGCTCAATCCGCTGATCCTCGACGGCCTTGCGCTGCGCGTCCGTGACGAGTTCAGGCGCAATTTCCGCCAGCGGCAGCAGTACAAACGCACGCTCGCCCATGCGCGGATGCGGCAAGGTCAGGCGCGCGCAAGCCTGTTGCTGCTCGCCATAGAGCAGCAGATCGAGATCCAGCGTGCGCGGCGCATTGCGATA
>NZ_JAVWWA010000036.1:19164-41631 GCF_036666375.1 Comamonas sp.
GCTGCTCGCCATAGAGCAGCAGATCGAGATCCAGCGTGCGCGGCGCATTGCGATAGGGGCGCTCGCGCCCGGCCGCCAGTTCGATGGCTTGCAGCGTGTCGAGCAGCGCCAGCGGCGCCAGACCGGTGCGCAGTTCGACCACGGCATTCAGGAAGTCGGGACCGCCGGCGTCTATGGGCGCACTCGCGTAAAGCCCCGATACTTTGGCCACCCGCGTCGCGGGCACGGCGTCCAGCGCCTGCACCGCGCGCGCCAGCGCCGCGCCGCGGTCGCCCAGGTTCGCACCCAGGCCTATCCACGCGCGCACCTGGGGTGCCTGCGCTTCGGTCATATGGCCAGACCTCAATAAGGAGAGGCGTCGTCGGTGGTATCGCGCGCCGCGCCCTTGTCGGTCGCGACTGCGCCACCTTCACCACCGTCCGCGCCTTCGGTAGGCTTGCGGCGGCGACGGCGGCGCTTCTTGGGCGCGGCGCCGTCTTCGGTTTCGGCGAACTCGGCTTCGGCTGCGGGCGCAGCTGCTTCGGCAGCCGCGGCTGCCGCAGCCTTGGGCGCGCGGCGCGGCGCTGCGGACTTGCCCGCGGCGGGCGCCGGTGCGGGCGCTGGCGCCGCGGCCTTGGGGCGCTGGCGCTGTTCTTCGCGCGCCTGGGCAATCAGGTCGTCGCGGCGGTCGTCATCGGCCTGCTGGAATTCCTGCCACCAGCTCGCCAGCGACTCGTCGACTTCGCCCACATCGGCGCGCAGCCGCAGGAAATCGAAACCGGCGCGAAAGCGCGCCTGCTCGACCAGACCCAGCGGCGTGACGCCCGAGCGCTTTTCGAAGCGCGGCTGCATGATCCAGATTTCGCGCATGTCGGCGGCAAGCTTGCCGCGACCGGACACATCGCCAATGCGCTGGTTGAACACGTCGTCGATCGCGTCCTGCAGTGCCGGGAACGAATGCTGGCGCTGCTGCAGGCGCTGCTCCCAGCCGAGCTTGACGTCCTGCCACAGCACGCAGGCCAGCAGGAAGCTGGGCGCGACCGGCTTGCCTTCGCCCACGCGGCGGTCGGTGTCGGTCAATGCAGCCGTGACGAACGGGTGATCGGCGCGCTCGACAACCACGTCAAGCAGCGGATAGATGCCGCGGTCCAGGCCCAGCTCGCGCAGGCGCGAGATCGACGCCAGCGCATGGCCGGTCTGCAGCAGCTTGAGCATTTCGTCGAACAGACGGCTCTGCGGCACTTCGGCCAGCAAGTGCTGGCTCGCGATCAGCGGCGCGGCGGTCTTGGGCTCGAGCTTGAAGCCGACATGGTGCAGCTTGGCCGCGAAACGCACGGCGCGGATGATGCGCACCGGGTCTTCGCGGTAGCGCGTGGCCGCGTCGCCGATCATGCGCAGCACGCGCTTCTTCGCGTCCTGTATGCCCTTGTGGTAGTCGACCACGATCTGCGTCGCCGGATCGTAGTACATGGCGTTGATCGTGAAATCGCGCCGCGTCGCGTCCTGATCCTGCGGACCCCAGACGTTGTCGCGCAGCACACGGCCGCTCGCATCCACGGCATGCTTCATGCCCGCGAGCGCGGCCTTGCTGGTGCGCTCGTTGCCGGTCACGCTTTCGGCCAGGCTGTTGTCGAGAAACGCGCGGAAGGTCGAGACTTCGATCACTTCGTTCTCGCGTCCGCGGCCGTAGACCACGTGCACGATACGGAAGCGCTTGCCGATGATGAACGCGCGGCGGAACAGGCTCTTGACCTGTTCGGGCGTGGCGTTGGTGGCGACGTCGAAATCCTTGGGCCGCAGGCCCAGCAGCAGATCGCGCACCGCGCCGCCGACGATATAGGCTTCGAAGCCCGCGTCCTGCAGCGTCTCGACCACGTCGATCGCGCGGCGGTCCACGAGTTCGGGGTTGATGCCATGCACCGAAGCCGGCACTTCCTCGCGCTTGCCAAAACGCAGCTTGTGCGCGCGCGCGGCGGCGCTGGGCTTGCCCAGCAGTTTATCGATGAAGGTTTTGATCATGGGTGTTCAGTAAACAGGTCCAGTATGCGCCAACCGCGCTGCTGGGCCAGGGCGCGCAGGCGCGCGTCAGGATTGGTCGCGACCGGATGGTCCACTTTTTCGAGCAAGGGCACGTCGTTCATCGAATCGCTGTAGAACGTGCTCTCCACCCCGCTCCAGTCAAGCCCGCGCTGCTCCAGCCACTGCTGCATGCGCAGCACCTTGCCTTCGCGCATGGTCGGATGACCATCGATCTCGCCCGTGATCCAGCCCGACGCATCGCGCGCCAGCTGCACCGCCAGCAGTTCATCGACACCCAGCGCCTTGGCGATCGGGCGGGTGATGAACTCGTTGGTGGCGGTGACGATCACGATCTCGTCGCCGGCCTCACGGTGCGCCTGCAGCAGCGCGCGTGCGGCCGGGCGGATGGCCGGCGTGATGACTTCGCGCATGAACTGCGCGTGGGCAGCATCCGCGGCCTCGGCGCCGCGCGCGCGCACGGCTTCGGTCGCAAAGCGCACGTAGTCATGCACATTGAGCGTTCCCGACTGGTAGTCGGCGAAGAACGCATCGTTGCGGCGCCCGAATTCCTCCGGGTCCGTCCAGCCGATGCGGGTCGTGAACACGCCCCACTCGTAGTCCGAGTCCAGGGGCAGCAAGGTATGGTCGAGATCGAACAGCGCGAGCCGCGGGCGGACGTTGGGCGCAGAGGATGTTGGCATGGAGTTCCAGAAAAAGAGGCCTGGCAGCTGACGGGCTACTCGGTCTCCAGCATGGTCTTGAGCAATGGGATGGTGATCGCCCGCTTGTTGCGCAAGGCAAAGCCATCGAGCATGTCGAGCAACTGCATGAGGCTGCCCAGATCGCGCGAGAAGCGCTTGAGCATGTAGTCCATCACGTCGTCGCCGAGAAACACGCCGCGGGCATCGGCCTCCTGGCGCAGCACCGCGCGGCGCGCGGGTTCGTCGAGCAGCCGCAGCTGGAACACATGGCCCCAGCCCAGGCGGCTGCGCAAATCCTCGCGCAGCTTGAGGTCGGCGGGAGGCAGCTCTCCGGACGCAAGCACCCAGCGGGGAATGCCTGTGGCCGGGCTGGTCGCATTCACGAACCAGTTGAAAGCCCGCGCCTGCTGCATGGGTGTGTACAGGTGCACATCATCCATCAGCACGGCCGACCAGCGTTCGTCGAACTCCGGAGGATAGCCTATGGACGCATCCATCCAGCCGACAATGGCCCCTTGATCGCGCAGCGCTTCACGCACCGACTTGAGCAAATGGGTCTTGCCCGAGCCCGATTCCCCCCAAAGATAGGTAGGCACGGGCGAACGCGGCATCTGGCTGCGGCCTTCGCCGACCCAAAGTCGCAGATGTTGCAACACTGCGATGTTCGGACCCGCGAAGAAGCGCGACAGCGAGGGACTCGTTGCCAGACCGATATCCAACGCCATTTGCTTCATGGACGGCATACGGACCACGCCCTCCCACCTGAGCCCAGGGGGAGCCGTGCGCGACAGGCTGGCAATAGGAAGTTCGGCAACATTACAAAGGACAGAGCAAAAAGCCCCTGACACAGGTTGATGCGACAGGGCTCGAAAGGCGCAACCACGGCTGCGCCACGCTGATTTTAGTCTGCGCGCGCGCGCAAAGCACACAGCTTGCCTGCACAGACCCGGGGAAAAGCCCTTGAAAGCAGCCACATGGACCCCGGGAAGCGGGCCGGGGCCGTAAAATCCCCGAGTTCCGCCCCTGCCGGGCACACCTGCACTGACCATCCCATGAGCTCTTCTGCCACTCCATCCACTCCTATTTCCTATAAAGACGCTGGCGTCGACATTGTTGCCGGAGATGCTCTGGTCGAGCGCATCAAGCCGCTGGCCAAGAAAACCATGCGCGAAGGCGTGATGGCCGGCATCGGCGGTTTCGGCGCACTGTTCGAAGTGCCCAAGCGCTACAAGGAACCCGTGCTGGTTTCGGGCACCGACGGCGTGGGCACCAAGCTGCGCCTGGCATTCGAGTGGAACATGCACGACACCGTCGGCATCGACCTGGTGGCCATGAGCGTCAACGACGTGCTGGTGCAAGGCGCCGAGCCGCTGTTCTTCCTCGACTACTTTGCCTGCGGCAAGCTCGACGTCGACACCGCTGCGGCCGTGGTCGGCGGCATTGCGCGCGGCTGCGAGCTGTCGGGCTGCGCGCTGATCGGCGGCGAAACCGCTGAAATGCCGGGCATGTACCCCGAAGGCGAATACGACCTCGCGGGCTTTGCCGTCGGCGCCGTCGAGAAGTCCAAGATTCTCACCGGCCAGAACGTGCAGGCCGGCGACGTGGTGCTGGGCCTGGCTTCGGCCGGCGTGCACTCCAACGGTTTCAGCCTGGTGCGCAAGTGCATCGAGCGCGCCGAAGCCAACGGCACCGTGCCTGCGACCCTCGACGGCAAGCCTTTCAAGCAAGCCATCATGGAACCCACGCGCCTGTATGTGAAGAACGTGCTGGCCGTGCTCGCCGAGCACCCGATCAAGGCCCTGGCCCACATCACCGGCGGCGGCCTGCTGGAAAACATTCCGCGCGTGCTGCCCGACGGCCTGGCTGCACACCTGGATGCCGGCAGCTGGCCGCAGACCGAGCTGTTCGCCTGGCTGCAGGCCACGGCCGGCATCGACGCCGTGGAAATGAACCGCACGTTCAACAACGGCATCGGCATGGTGGTGGTGGTGCCCGCCGAACAGGCGCAAACCATCGCCACGGCCTTGCAAGGCCTGGGCGAAACTGTCTATACCATTGGACGTATCGCCGCGCGCGGTGACGGCCAGCCCGTCGAAGTGCGCTGACCCAGCCAGTACCACAACGCGCCCAGATGTCCGATTACCTTCCAGTTCCCCGAGAAGATTTCCTCCAGACACCTTCGCGCAGCGTGGTAAACGCCAGCTATCTGCTGATGGCCGGCACCTTGCTGCTGGTCATGTGGCAAGGGCTACTGCCCGGCCTGCTGAGCGTCTGCGTGGGCTTCATGCTCACGCGCGCGCTGGCACGGCTTCTTTCGCGGCTGCAGCGCCGCCGGATTCCGGGCTATCTGCCCCACTGGGCGCAGGTGATTGCCGCCGCGGTGGTCATGCTCGCGCCGCTGGCGCTGCTGACCACGGCCCTGCCCCATACGCGCGGCTACATCGTCGAAGCCCCGCAACAATACAAAGAGCTGCTCGACTACCTGGCACGCACCGTGCTCGAGCTGCGCCACAAGCTGCCGGCCGACATCGCGAGCCAGCTGCCTGATGGCGCGCGCGAAATCCAGACCATGATCGCCTCCTACCTGGGCGCCAAGGCCGGCGTGCTGGCGATTGCCGGCCGGGCCTGGCTGTCGGGCCTGCTGCACGCCTATGTGGGCCTGCTGATCGGCGCGCTCGCTGCCGTGCGCCATATCCCCTTCCAACGCCCGCCGCTGGTCGACGCGCTGTACCGGCGCATCACGCTGTTCGGCGAAGCTTTCGGCCAGATCGTCGCTGCGCAGTTCTGGATCGCCGCGTTCAACACGCTGCTCACGGCTTTCTTCCTGCTGCTGATCCTGCCCTACTGGGATCTGACGCTGCCCTATACGCCCGCGCTGATCACGCTGACCTTTGTCGCCGGCCTGATTCCCATCGTCGGCAACCTGCTGTGCAATGCCGTCATCACGCTGGTCGGGCTGTCGGTGTCGCCCGTGGCCGCCGCGGCCTGCCTGGGCTTTCTGATCCTGATCCACAAGGCCGAGTACGTGATCAACGCCAAGGTCGTGGGCCGGCGCACGCACATGGGCGTGTGGGAGCTGCTGTCGGTGATGTTTGTCGCCGAATCGGTGTTCGGCCCCGCGGGCCTGGTGGCCGCGCCGCTGTTCTACGCGTATCTCAAGAAAGAGCTAGAAGTGCGCAAGCTGGTCTAGCCAGAAACAAACTGCGCGGCTCAGCCCTTGAGCGCCGCCAGCCGGTTGGCGATCAGGCCCGCATCGGGCCGGTCGCCGGCATGCAATAGATAAGTCTCCCAATCCGCCACGGCTTCGCGCGTGCGGCCCTGCTCGGCCAGCACCGCGCCCCGGTCGCGGTATTCGGCCCAGTCGTCGGGCAGCAGCACGATCAGGCGATCGAGCGTGGCCGTGAGCAGCGCCCACTGGCTCTGGGCAAAGTAGATTTCCTTGAGATTGCGCAGCAGGCGCTCGAGAATGTCGCGCGCCGTCGCGGCCTGCAGATGCAGGCCCAGCGGAATGGTGTCTTCGCGCCGCCCGCGGCCCAGTCCGAAGGGTTCGAGGCGCTGGGCGAGTTCCTGCGCCGAAAACGAGGTGCCGGTGAGCGGGTCCATGACCACCTGCCCTTCGGGCAGCCCCACCTTGAGCAGGAAATGGCCGGGGAACGCAATGCCCGCGGCCTGCAGCCCCGTCGCCTGGGCCAGCTCCAGCCAGACCAGCGCCAGGCTCACGGGAATGCCGCGGCGCGTCGCCAGCACCACGGGGATGTAGCTGTTCTCGGGCGCGTAGTAGTTGTTGACGTTGCCGCCAAAACCCATTTCGCCAAAGAAGAAATGGTTGAGCACCTTGAGCCGCTGCAGCGGCGTATGCGCGCCGACCAGATGGCGCGCGAGCCGCACCTGCATCTGGTCGATATCCGCCAGCACGGCCTGGATATCGAGTTCGGGGAATTCGTCTTGCGCAATGCAGACGGCAGCCTCCATCAGCGGCAAATGCTCGTCGCTTTGCACCAGGGTGGCAAAGTATTGCAGGGAAGAAGGCGCATCAAAACGCAGTGACATGCTGTCCTTGTACGACCAGGCGCCGACGAGCGCAAGAGGGAAGGCCGCCGACACTTTCTTCGCCAGCGGCCACGGCCTGCCTACCTTATAACCAAAAACCGATACATCTCTTATCTATGCAGCAACTGCCGCAGCTTCAGACCTGCGGCCCACAGCGCGCCGAAATACAGCAGCGCCGCCGCCGCCATGATCAACGCCAGCCAGCCCATACGCAGCAACTGATGCTCCTTGAGCGCTATCCAGTCCAGCGCCTGCCCGCTCCAGGCGAGCAGCACGGCCAGCAGCACGCTGGCCGCGAGCACCTGCAGCACCAGCTTACCCCAACCCGGCCGCGGGACATAGGTGCCGCGGCGCAGCAGCACCACCAGCAGCCAGGCCGCATTGACCAGCGCTGCGATACCGATGGACAGCGCGAGCCCGGTATGCGCCAGCCAGGGCACGAAGGCGAGATTGAGCAGCTGGGTGATGACCAGCACCACCACGGCGATCTTCACCGGCGTGCGTATGTCCTGGCTCGCGTAATACGCGGGCGCCAGCACCTTGATTGCGACCAGCCCCACGAGACCGGCACCATAGCCGGCCAATGCCAGCGCGATCTTGCCGACATCGCGGTCGGTCAGCGCGCCGCGGTGAAACAGCGTGGCGACCAGCGGCTCGGCGAACACCAGCAAGGCCACGGCGCAGGGCACGGACAGCACGACCACCAGGCGCAGACCCCAGTCGAGCATGGCCGAATAACGCTCGGCGTCGGCTGCGGCCTTGGCGGCGGCCAGCTGCGGGGTCAGCACCACGCCCAACGCCACGCCCAGCAGCGCCGTGGGAAACTCCATCAGCCGGTCGGCATAGAACAGCCAGGACACGCTGCCCGGCGCGAGGTAGGACGCGATCTGCGTGTTGATCATCAGCGAGATCTGCGCCACGCCCACGCCCAGCAGGGCCGGTGCCATCAGCGACAGGATGCGGCGCACGCCAGCGTCCTGCCAGGCAGTGCGCACCGTGCTCCAGCGCAGGCCTATGCGCGGCAGCAGGCCCAGCCGGCGCAGCGCGGGCAGCTGCACCGCGAGCTGCAGCACGCCGCCGAGCATCACGCCCGCGGCCATCGCGTAGATGGGCTCTATGCCATGCGCGGCAAAGCGCGGCGCCGCGATCAGCGCCGCGCCAATCATGCTCACGTTGAGCAGCACCGGCGTGGCCGCGGGCACGACGAAACGCTTCCAGGTGTTGAGCACGCCGGCCGACAGCGCGACCAGCGACATGAAGCCGATATAGGGGAACATCCAGCGCGTCATCAGCACCGCGGCGTCGTAGCTCGCGGCGTTTTGCTGCAAGCCGCTGGCCAGCAGCCAGACCAGCAGCGGCGCGCCGATCACGCCCAGCACGCAGGTCAGCAACAGCGCCCAGGTCAGCACGGTGGCGACATTGCCGATCAGCATGCGCGTCGCCTCGTCGCCGTCCCTGGCCTTGGTCGCGGCCAGCACCGGCACAAAGGCCTGGCTGAAAGCCCCTTCGGCAAACAGGCGCCGGAACAGGTTGGGAATGCGGAAGGCGACGTTGAACGCGTCGGTCAGCGCGTTGGCGCCGAACATGGAGGCCATGAGCAGGTCGCGCAACAGCCCGGTGACCCGGGAAGCGAGCGTGAGCAGCGAGACAGTGGAGGCGGCTTTGAGCAGTGACACCCGCGCAGTGTATGCGCTGCACGGGCTTTAGGCGCGCATATTCACTCAAGCCAGCAACAAGTGATACAATCGCCGGCTTCGCTGACATCATCCTCAGACACAAGGAATTTGAATCATGGCATCTGCTAAACCCAAGAAAAAGAACCCCCGCCTGGCCTCCGGCCGCAAGCGCGCTCGTCAAAACGTTGTACTGAACGCCGCGAACACTTCGCTGCGCTCGAAGTACCGCACCGCTGTCAAGAACGTCGAAAAGGCTGTTCTGGCTGGCGACAAGACCAAGGCATCCGAACTGTTTGCCAAGGCACAATCCGTGCTGGATACCATTGCCGACAAGGGTATCTTCCACAAGAACAAGGCTGCTCGCGATAAGAGCCGTCTGTCCGCCAAGGTCAAGGCCCTGGCACTGGCCGCCTAATCCACATTTAGGCAATCGCACGGATGGCGCAAGCCATCTGCCGTTTGTAACGGGTGCGCTGTTAGCGAACGTAAAGACCGCCTTAGGGCGGTTTTTTCGTTGTGGGTGGAGTATGGATAGCGCCTATTGCTTGAGGGTGGACGTTCAAGGTTCGACCGGGCCGCGTAGGCAAGCTCACCACGAACGGATAACGAGTTCCTTGCCCAAACACATAAACACCGTTCGCCCTGAGCTTGTCGAAGGGCGTTTCAGGGCGTGGTTCCCACCTGACACTGCACCCACAAAAAAGCCGGCATGAAGCCGGCCTGGTCGGGATGCCAAACAACGCGCGACTAGGCCTTGGGCGGCGCGTCCGGCAGCAGGCAGGCTTCGGCGATCTGCAGGTTGTTGTCTTTGGCGAAGTTGATCACGAAATCCCAGGCCATGGGCTCGTGCTCGCGCAGGTCGGCGTGCAGCACCACGCACTTCGTGCCGTTGAGTGTGGTGGGAATGCACCAGGGCGAATAGCTCAGATGGCTGCCTGAATAGGCCCCCCCGGGGCGGAACTGGCTCATGACGCCGGCCAGGCGCTCTGCCCAGTCGCTGGGCCTGAAGGTTTTCCCATCCCGGGTCAGGCCCTGGATGAACAGTTCTTGTGAGTTGGGGGAGACCATCGATATCGCTGTAGAAAGTGATGTGACCCTAGCGGGATCACCGCCGGCAGGTCAATGGGAGATTCTAACTCTTATACAAGAGTTAAGCTAAGCAACCGAGTAGTCCATGGGTCCATTGCACCGCTGTAATGCGTAATCCTCAATTTTCATCCTGCCTGGCCCATCTAAAATTGTAGTTCGCTCAACCTGGGCACGGACGCAATGTCCATGCCACCCCTGCATTCTTGGGAGATTTTTGCAATGACCGCTTTCATTGAGGCTGCCTCGCCCCACGTGATGAACACCTATGGCCGCGTCCCGATCGCTCTGGAACGAGGCCAAGGCTGCCGCGTCTGGGACGTGAACGGCAAGGAGTACCTCGATGCGCTCGGCGGTATTGCCGTGAACACGCTGGGCCACAACCACCCGCGTCTGGTGCCCGCGCTGCAGCAGCAGCTCACCAAGCTGATCCACACGTCCAACTACTACCATGTGCCCGGCCAGGAAACGCTGGCCAAGCTGCTGGTCGAGCGCTCGGCCATGACCAACGTGTTCTTCTGCAACACCGGACTCGAAGCCAACGAAGCCGCGATCAAGATCGCGCGCAAGTTCGGCGTCGACCAGGGCATTGCCCGGCCCGAAATCGTGGTCTATGACCATGCGTTCCACGGCCGCTCCATCGCCACCATGACCGCCACCGGTAACCCCAAGGTGCGCGAAGGCTTCGGCCCGCTGCTTGACGGCTTCATCCGCGTCGCGCCCAACGACTACGAAGGCCTGCTCGCCGCGACCGAAGGCAATGCCAACATCACGGCCGTGATGATGGAGCCCATCCAGGGCGAAGGCGGCCTGCACCCGATGCGCGTCGAGTACCTCAAGCAGGTGCGTGCGCTGTGCGATGCGCGCGGCTGGCTGCTGATCCTGGACGAAGTCCAGGCCGGCATGGGCCGCACCGGCAAGTGGTTCGCCCATCAGTGGGCCGGCATCGTGCCCGACGTGATGACGCTGGCCAAGGGCCTGGGCTCGGGCGTGCCGATCGGCGCCGTCGTCGCCCATGGCAAGGCCGCGACCGTACTGCAGCCGGGCAACCATGGCTCCACGTTCGGCGGCAACCCGCTGGCGATGTGCGCCGGCATAGAGACCATTCGCATCATGGAAGAAGACGGCCTGCTCGCGCATGCCGCGAGCGTGGGTGAGTACCTGCGCGCCGCGCTGCGCACCCAGCTGGGCGCGCTCGAAGGCGTGGTCGACATCCGCGGCCAGGGCCTGATGATAGGCGTCGAGCTGTCCAAGCCCTGCGGCCAGCTGATAGGCCAGGCCGCCGCCGCCGGCCTGCTGCTGAGCGTCACGGCAGACACCGTGATCCGTCTCGTGCCGCCGCTGATCCTGACCGAGGCCGAAGCCGACGAAATCGTGGCCAAACTGCTGCCTTTGGTGCAAGCTGTGCTGGCTGCCTAAACTGCAAGGAATGAAGACGTATGAAGCATTACCTCCAATTCAGTGATTTCACCGCCGAGGAATACGCTTATCTGTTCGAACGTGCCGCGCTGATCAAGAAGAAATTCAAGAACTACGAAAAGCACCATACGCTGGGCGACCGCACGCTGGCCATGATCTTCGAGAAGGCCAGCACGCGCACCCGCGTGAGCTTCGAGGCCGGCATGTACCAGCTCGGCGGCTCGGTCGTGCACCTGACCTCGGGCGACAGCCAGCTGGGCCGCTCCGAGCCCATCGAGGACAGCGCGCGCGTCATCAGCCGCATGACCGATCTGGTCATGATCCGCACCTTCGGCCAGGAGCGCATCGCGCGCTTTGCCGAGTTCTCGCGGGTTCCAGTTATCAACGGCCTTACCAACGAGTTCCACCCCTGCCAGATCCTCGCCGACATCTTCACCTTCATCGAGCACCGCGGCTCGATCCAGGGCAGGACCGTGGCCTGGGTCGGCGACGGCAACAACATGGCCAACACCTGGCTGCAGGCGGCCGACCTGCTGGGCTTCAAGGTGCATCTGAGCACGCCCGGCGGCTATGAAGTCGACGAGCAACTGGCGTTCAACGGCAAGGCCGCGAACCCCGGCAGCTACGCGGTGTTCAAGGACCCGCTCGAAGCCTGCGCGGGCGCCGATCTGGTCACGACCGACGTCTGGACCAGCATGGGCTACGAAGCCGAGAACGAAGCGCGCAAGAAGGCTTTTGCCGACTGGTGCGTGGACGCCGAAATGATGGCTGCGGCGCGCCCCGATGCGCTGTTCATGCACTGCCTGCCCGCGCACCGCGGCGAGGAAGTCGAGGCCGAAATCATCGACGGCCCGCAATCCGTGGTCTGGGAAGAAGCCGAGAACCGCATGCATGTGCAGAAGGCGTTGATGGAGTACTTGCTGCTTGGCAAACAGATAGGCTGATTCGCAGTCGGCCTTTCATCCTTCGACGGGCCCGGTGCGAACGGATAACACCGTTCGCACCGTGCCCGTCGAAGTGCGTTTCAGGGCACGCATTTTTCCCGCAGCCCCTCAGAAAGTTTCCGGCCATGGCCTCCTTTGAAGAAATACAGCAACGCGAAACCGGCCTGCAGCAGCACCTGAGCGGCGCGCAGATCGTGATGATCGCGATTGGCGGCGCGATCGGCACGGGCCTGTTCATGGGCAGCGCGTTTGCCATCGGCTTTGCCGGTCCCAGCGTGCTGCTGAGCTATGCGATAGGCGCGCTGATCGCGCTGCTGCTCATGGGCTGCCTGGCCGAAATGACCGTTGCCCACCCGACCTCGGGCTCATTCGGCGCCTATGCCGAACACTACATCGCGCCCTGGGCCGGCTTTCTCGTGCGCTACGCCTACTGGGCCGCCGTGGTGCTGGCCGTGGGCATGGAAGTCACGGCCGTGGGCCTGTACATGGGCTACTGGTTTCCCGACTCGCCGCGCTGGCTCTGGGTCGCGGTGTTCTCCGCGGCGCTGGTCGCGGTCAACGGCTCCAGCGTCAAGGCCTTCGGCCAGGTCGAGTACGTTTTCTCGATGATCAAGATCGTCGCCATCGTGGCCTTCATCCTGATCGGCGCCTATGTGGTGTTCGGCGCCCAGCGCCCCGACATCGGCTTTCACCATTACACCGCCCGGGGCGGCTTCTTTCCCAACGGGCTGTGGGGCACCTGGGTCGGCGTGATCGTCGCGATCTTCAGCTATCTGAGCCTGGAGGCCATCGCGGTGGCCGCGGGCGAGGCCCAGGATCCGCAAAAAGCCATCACCAGCGCGTTTCGCACCACGGTGCTGCGTCTGGTGCTGTTCTATCTGCTGACGCTGGCCTTGATGCTGGCCATCGTGCCCTGGCATGCGGCCGGCACCGACCGGAGCCCTTTCGTGCAGGTGATGGAAATCATAGGCATTCCCGGCGCCGCCCATGTGCTGAACTTCGTGGTGCTGGTCGCCGCGCTGTCGGCAATGAACAGCCAGCTGTATGTGACTTCGCGCATGATGTTCAGCCTGTCGCGCGGCGGCTATGCGCCTGCGGCGCTGGGCCATCTCAACGCGCGCGGCGTGCCCACGCGCGCCATCGCGGTGTCCTGTGCGGGCATTGCCGTGGCGATGGTGCTCAATGTCTGGCAGCCCGACAAGTCGCTGGTCTGGATGATGTCGATCGCCATGTTCGGCGCGATGTTCACCTGGTTCATGGTGTTCGTCACCCACCTGTTCTTCCGCGCGCGCTGGAAGGCCGAAGGCAGCCGGCCGCTGGCGTTTCGCATGTGGGGCTTTCCGCTGCTGACGCTGCTGGGCGCGGCGCTGATGCTGGGCGTGCTGGTCACGACCTACTTCACCGAGGAATTCCACCTGACGCTGCTGACCGGCGTGCCTTTCCTGGGCGTGCTGCTGCTGGTCTACGCGCTGTGGTTCCGGCGCCGCTGAGCGCGCGCGCGGCCTGCACGCGGTTTACAGTGGAGTGACCATGCCACAGCAACTCTGGGACATCTCCCCTCCTATCCACGACGCCAGCCCGGTGTTCCCGGGCGACACGCCCTACAGCCAGCAATGGTGCGCGACGATCTCGCCGCAATGCCCGGTCAATGTCAGCGCCATCACGCTGTCGCCGCATGTCGGCGCGCATGCCGATGCGCCGCTGCATTACGCCGCCGACGGCGCGGCCATAGGCGCGGTCGATCTCGATACCTTTCTGGGGCCCTGCCGCGTGATCCATGCGATCGCGCCCGGCCCGCTGCTGCTGTGGCAGCATATCGAACATGCGATCACGCCCGATTTGCCGGCGCGCGTGCTGGTGCGCACCTACGCGCAGGCACCCACGGGCTGGGACGGCGATCTCGCCGCCTATGCGCCCGAGACCGTCGAGCGCCTGGCCGATCTGGGCGTGCGGCTGATCGGCATCGATACCGCGAGCATCGATCCGGCCAGCAGCAAGACGCTCGACAGCCACCAGGTGATACGCCGGCGCGGCCTGCGCGTGCTCGAGAACCTGGTGCTCGACGCCGTGCCCGAAGGCGACTACGAACTGATCGCGCTGCCGCTCAAACTCACGCAGGCCGACGCCTCGCCCGTGCGCGCGGTGCTGCGCGCGCTGCCTGCAAACCACTGATGGAGACAAGCAACCCATGACAATCACCTTGCAAGACTGCCGCGAACGCGACGCCCAGGACCCGCTGCGCGCGCTGCGCGATCACTTCACGCTGCCCGCGGGCCAGATCTACCTCGACGGCAATTCGCTGGGCGTGGCGCCCAGGGCCGCAGCGGCGCGCGTGGCCCAGGTCGTGCAGCAGGAATGGGCGCAGGACCTGATCACCTCCTGGAACAAGGCTGGCTGGGTCGATCTGCCCATGCGCCTGGGCAACCAGTTCGCGCCCTGGCTGGGCGCGCGCGCCGATGAAGTGGTGTTCACCGACACCACCTCGATCAACCTGTTCAAGGTGCTCACCGCCGCGGCGCGCATCGCGGGCGAGGACGGCCCGGCGCGCAAAAAGCTGCTGACCGAGCGCAGCAACTTCCCCACCGATCTCTACATTGCCGAATCGATCTGCGAGCAGCACGGGCTGCAGCTGGTGCTGCTCGAGCCCGAGGAAATCCTGCACGCGCTCGACGACGACGCGGCCATCCTGCTGCTGACCCATGTGAACTACCGCACGGGCGCGATGCACGACATGGCGGCCATCACCGCCGCGGCCCATGCGCATCGCATCCTGTGCGTCTGGGATCTGTGCCACAGCGCGGGCGCGGTGCCGATAGACCTGCACGCGGCCGACGCCGACTTCGCCGTGGGCTGCGGCTACAAGTACCTCAACGGCGGACCGGGCGCGCCGGCCTTTGTCTGGGCCCATCCGCGCGTCGTCAACCGCAGCGCCCAGCCGCTCGCGGGCTGGTTCGGCCACACGGCGCCGTTCCAGTTCACGCCTCACTACACTCCGGCCGAAGGCATTCGCCGCTACCTGTGCGGCACCCAGCCCATCATCAGCCTGTCGGCGCTGCAATGCGGGCTCGACGTGTACAGCGCCAGCGAAGCGCTGGGCGGCATGCAAGCATTGCGCGCCAAGTCGCTGGCGCTGACCGACCTGTTCATCGCCCTTGTCGAGTCGCGCTGCGCGGGCCATGGGCTGGAGCTGGCGACGCCGCGCGCGCATGAAAAGCGCGGCTCGCAGGTATGCCTGGCGCGCGCCGAAGGCCTGGGAGTGAATGGACTGGGCAGCGGCGCCTATGCCATTGTCCAGGCGCTGATCGCGCGCGGCGTGATCGGCGACTTCCGCCAGGGCGACGGCGGCGTGGGCGTGCACAAGGACATACTGCGCTTTGGCTTCACGCCGCTGTATGTCGGTTTCGAGGACGTATGGAACGCGGTCGAACAGCTGCGCCAGGTGCTGGAAAGCGGCGAATGGCGCGAAGCGCATTTCCACCAGCGCAATGCAGTGACCTAGGCATTCACCGCCTGCATCGCCCACAGGTGCGCGCCCACGAGCGCGCGCCAGGGCGCGAACGGCGCAAGCCAGGCCTGGGCGCGCGGCTGGTCCACCTCGGTCTGCAACAGCCGCGCAATGCCGTGGCGCACGACCACATCGCCGTGCAGCGAGCCGTCGAGCCAGCCAAAGCCACGCAGCAGCGTATAGCTGACCGTCCACGGGCCTATGCCCTTGATCGCGAGCAGGGCCTGGGCGATCTGCGCGGCCGGCAGTTGCGGCGCGGCAGCCCAGTCGTCGAGCGGCAAGGCCCCCGATTGCACGCCTTCGGCCACCGCCAGCAGACTTTGCGCCTTGGACTGCGACAGGCCCGCGGCGCGCAGGCGCTCCAGGCCCAGCGCCAGCACCTGATCGGCATGCGGGTGGCAATACAGTCCGCTGCGATGCCGCAGATCGGCCGCGAGGATGAGCCGCCGGCGCAGCGACACCGCGGCCGCGACGCTGATCTGCTGGCCCATGATGGCCCAGGCCAGGGCCTCGAACGGCGTTCCCGCGACCGGCACACGCAACCCTGACTGCTCGCGCAGCACAGGCCCCAGCAAAGGATGCGCGGAAAACTTCGCCTCGAACGCCTCGATGTCCTGCGTCAGCCCCAGCATGCGCCGCACCAGGGGCAGCGCCTCGTGCCGGGCCTGGTCCTGGTCCTGGTCGCCCGCAGCCGTCTGCCACTGCACCTGCGCCTGGCGCGGCGCGAAATCGATTTGCAGGCACACCGGCTGGCCGCGCCACCAGATGCCTTTGCGCAACGTAGCGGCCCCGACCTGCTCGGCCAGCGCCTCGCGGTCGCGCGCATGGAAAGCGAGGATGCTGTCGGCGCGGAAATTCAGCGGCAACGGCAACTGCCATGCCGCTGGCGTCTCGGGACTGTGGACCATGCGTAACTTCCAGAAAAAGATGCCGGGCGGGAAAGCCAGGGCGCCGCCTGCGGCGCGCCCGGCCTATGATGTGATCGACTGTTTATTGTCCCGCTTCCATGACCGCAACCACCCCACCCCTCGCCCCCGAAGCCATCGTGCAGCAGGAGCGCGCCCAGCTCGACTTCAGCCAGAGCATGAGCTATGGCGACTATCTGCAACTCGACCAGATCCTCACGGCGCAAAAGCCGCTGTCGCCCGATCACAACGAGCTGCTGTTCATCATCCAGCACCAGACCAGCGAGCTGTGGATGAAACTGATGCTGCACGAACTGCATGCGGCGATCGCCCATGTGGCCAGCGACGAGCTGCCCAAGGCGTTCAAGATGCTCGCGCGCGTCTCGCGCATCATGGAGCAACTGGTCCATGCCTGGGACGTGCTGGCGACGATGACACCGCCCGAATACAGCGCGATCCGCCCATATCTTGCGCAGTCCAGCGGTTTTCAGAGCTACCAGTACCGCTGCATAGAATTCTCGCTGGGCAACAAGAACGCGGCCATGCTCAAGCCGCATGCCCACCGGCCCGAACTGCTGGCCGAAGTCGAGGCCGCCTACCGCGCGCCCTCGCTTTACGACGAAGCCCTGCGCCTGCTCGCGCGCCGCGGCATCGCCGTGCCGGCCAGCCATCTCGAACGCGACTGGACCCAGCCCTACTGCGCCGACGATGGCGTGGAGCAGGCCTGGCTCACGGTCTACCGCGACCCCACGACCCACTGGGACCTGTACCAGCTCGGCGAGGAACTCACCGACCTCGAGGACGCGTTCCGTCTCTGGCGCTTCCGCCATGTGACCACGGTCGAGCGCGTGATCGGCTTCAAGCGCGGCACGGGCGGCACGGGCGGCGTGAGCTATCTGCGCAAGATGCTCGACGTGGTGCTGTTCCCTGAAATCTGGACGCTGCGCACCGCGCTTTGACGCCCCGCCCCTGGGTTTTTCCTAGGACCGCCAGCGCCTCGGGCGACAGGCGGCGGCCCCGGCGCAGGCTAGGCTAGGCCATGAGGAAAATTGCGCCGTGAATCCGCCCCAGACATCGACCCTGCCCCCTGCCGCTGGCGCGCCTGACGCCGATGCCTGCCTGTCCTCGCGCGCTGCCTGGGCCATGCTGCTGGCGCTGATCAGCGGCTTTGCGCTGAGCCAGGCCTATCGCACGGTCACGGCGATCATCGCCGTGGCGCTGCAGACCGACTTCGGCCTTTCGCCTTCGGCGCTGGGCCTGTTCGCAAGCCTGTTCGCGCTGACCTTTGGCGCGGTGCAGCTGTTCATGGGGGTGGGCATAGACCTCTATGGCCTGCGCCGCACGGTGCTGGTCGCCGCGCCGCTGAGCATTCTGGGCGCGGGCCTGTCGGCCTGGTCGCCCAACTACGGCTGGCTGCTTGCGGGCCAGGCGCTGATCGGTCTGGGTTGCGCGCCGGCCTTTCTCGCCTGTACGGTGTTCATCGCAAGGCATTTCGCGGCCTCGCAGTTCGCCGCGGTCTCGGGCATGAGCCTGGGGCTGGGCGGCATAGGCATGCTGTTCACGGGCTCGCCTCTGGCCTGGCTGGTCGAACACTACGGCTGGCGCAGCGGGTTCGCGACGCTGGGACTGCTGTCCGTGCTGTCCTGGCTGCTGATCGCCTGGAAAGTGCATGAGCCCGCGCAAAGCGCCAGCGCCGCACCGCGCCAGAGCTGGCTCGCGGCGACGCGCGAATTCGGCCTGCTGCTGACCCAGCCCTACAGCTGGGGCATTCTGGCCATGGCCTTGGTGACCTATGCATCCTTCCTGACGCTGCGCGGCCTCTGGCTGGGGCCGCTGCTGATGGAGCGCCAGGGCTGGTCGCTGGTCGCCAGCGGCCACCTGGCCTTGGTCGTATCGCTGATCTCGCTGGTCAGCCCCGGAATGTTCGGCCGCATGGACCCGGGCCCGCTGCGCCGGCGCCGCCTGCTGGTCACCACGACTTCTCTCATCGCGCTGCTGTACGCGGCGCTGGGCCTGCTGCACACCGGCTGGCTCAATGTGGCGCTGATCATCGTGATCGTCATTGTTTCGGGCGGATCGGTGCTGCAATACGCACATGTGCGCTCGTCCTACCCGCCCGAAGCCACGGGCCGGGCCATGGCGCTGCTCACCATGGCCATGTTCCTCGGCGCCGCCCTGATGCAGTGGCTCACGGGCCTGATGGCCTCCTGGGCCACGCGCTACGGCTTCGATCCGTTTGCCGCCGTGATGCTGGGCATTGCGCTCATGCTGTGCCTGGGCGCGGCGGCGTTCCAGATGCTGCCGGTTTCAGACCGTCTACAGCGAACTGGCGCTTGACCCGTCGCCGCGGTAGAGCCAGGGCAGGTCCATCACGCGCGCGCCCAGCAGCTTCAACGCGGCATCGCGCCCCCAGCGCACCGGGCCGGTCGCGTGGAAGATGCGGCCGTTGCGCTGCGAGCGCGCCTGCACGCGCGCGTTGCGCTGCCAGCGGTTGAGCGCGTAGCGGCGCAGCCGCAAGGGCACATCGAGATCATGCATCGACAGCGCGCGCTGCAGCTCGGCCGCGTCTTCTATCGCCATGCCCGCGCCCTGCGCGAGATAAGGCCGCATGGGGTGGCTGGCATCGCCCAGCAAGGCCACCACGCCCTGGGCCATTTCCGCAGGCGAGCGCAGCGGCGGGCGGTCGGCCAGCGGCCACAGCCGCCAGCCCATGCGCGGCACGCTGCGCACCAGGTCCTGCAACGCACTGCAGGCGCCGGCAAGCACGGTTTCCAGATCCTGGGCGTTGGCCGCATGGTCCCAGCGCTCCATGTCCTGGGGCGCGGGCCCCTGGACAATGATCACCAGGTTCTGCAATTCGCCACGGCGCACCGGATACTGGATCACGTGCAGCCGCGGGCCCAGCCAGGCCGTCACCTGGGAAGTGCGCAAACGCTGGGGCATTTCGGCCTGGCGCACCATCGCCCGGTAGGCGAGATGACCCGTGGCGCGCGGCGGTTCATCGCCCAGCATCTGCATGCGCAGGCGACTGTGCACGCCATCGGCGCAGATCAGCGCATCGCCTTCGATCAGCTTGTTGGCCTCGGTGCGAACCGTCACCACGCCATCGGCCTCGCGATAGTGCGCAATGGTCTGGGCCAGATTCAGATGCACTTCGGCATAGTCGCGCAGTCCGCCGAGCAGCAGCGCGTGCAGATCGGCGCGATGAATGGTCACATAGGCTGCGCCATAACGCTCGACCACGGCTTGCCCCAAAGGCATGCGCGCCAGCGCCTCACCGGTCACCGCGCTGCGCACCTGCAGGGCTTCGGGCAAGGCGACCACCGATTGCAGGTCCTTTTGCAAGCCCCAGGCCTGCAACCGCCGCACCACGTTCGGTCCCAGCTGTATACCGGCGCCGACTTCGCTGAATTTCTGCGCGCGTTCAAACAGCCGCACATCGCAGCCCGCCCTCGCGGCCCCAATACCTGCAGCGAGTCCGCCGATTCCCCCCCCTGCAATCAACACCTGCTTTTTCATACGCACATTGTGCCGCGTTCCGCGCCGCGTCGAAATCATCCGCATACGGTTTATCTGTGCAGCTGCTGGAAACCGTTTTCAAACAGCACTAATCTGCAGGGCGCGGGGTCATTTGTAACTATTTCGGCAGCAAACTTCAAATGAACCATTTCGGTGCATTGCGAGTTCAATAATATCGAACACACCCGTTAAAAAGTTTGGTAGCCGACAAATGCCCCATGATCTGATTGCATTCCTGCAATCTTGCACGTCCATATTGAGCGCAAAAAATGGACAACAAAAAAGGCCTGCATTGCAGGCCTTTTCTTGAAAGCGAAGCGCAATTAAATTGCGAACTTTTCACGCTCTTCGTTCTGGATCCACTTGGGAGCCTTGCCACGACCGGTCCAGGTCTGACCGGTATTGGGGTCGCGGTACTTGGGAGCGACCTTGGCGCCAGTGCCGGCGCTGCGTGCTGCGCGTGCAGGAGGAAACACATCTTCAGGCGTCATTTCATACTCGGCAACCAGGGAACGCACACGAGCGACAGCATCCGACAATTCGCGGCTGCGGGCCTCATGAATCTGCTGTTCCAAGGCTTCTTTTTGCTTGAGCAATTCTTTGTATGAATTCATGGTTCGTATCTTATGGATAGGTGAAAAAAGTGACTGGATATTATAGAAAAATATAAAACCACGCCAGCATAAAAACTATACGTAATTACCACAACATTTACATGGCTCTATTTTAATTCCACGGCTCAAGCGGTCTGCACTGGTTTCTCTGCAAGCACCTTATCAATCCGTTTTCCATCCAGATCCACAATTTCAAAGATCCATCCCGCACAGGCAATTCTTTCACCAACTGCAGGCAATCGACCCGTTTCAGCCATCAAAAGGCCCGCAATGGTGTTATACCGGCCGCGATCCTCTTCTGGCAGATCGCGGATATCGAGCCGCGCCTTGAGTTCCGAGACCGGCATCAATCCATCCAGCAGCCAGGACCCATCTTCGCGTGGCGTGGCCCATGCATCAGTATGCGCGCCGGGCTTGAGTTCGCCAGTAATGGCTTCGAGTAAATCGCGCGGCGTCATGATGCCTTGCACCACGCCGTATTCATCGACGACGAACACCATGCGGCCCGAACGCGCACGCAACTGGTCGAGCAGTTCCATGCCGCTGAGCGTTTCAGGCAGGAATGCCGCAGGCAAGGCATGCTCGCCCAGCTTGCCTTCGGCCGCCGCGCCCAGCGCCAGCATGCGGGCCACGCTGATGACGCCCACCACGTCGTCGAGCGAACCACGGCATACCGGATACCACGAGTGGCCGCCTTTTTCCTGGCCGTCGGCCGACAAGCGCAAGCCTTCGAACACCGAAAGATCGGCATCGAGCCACTGCACGTCGGAGCGCGGCACCATCAATGAAGTCAGCGAACGGTCGTCGAGACGGAACACGTTCTGCACCATCTGGTGCTCATGGAATTCGATCACGCCCGCATTGCGGCCTTCCTCAAGGCTGGCGACGATCTCCTCTTCCGTGACTGCCCGGCTGGCGGAGTCATTGACGCGCAGCAGCGTGAGCACTGCCTGGGTCGATGCCGACAGCAGGCGCACGAAAGGCTTGGCAGCCGAAGCCACCCAGGTCATGGGACGCGCAATCAGCCGTGCCACGGTTTCAGGGTACAACTGGCCAATGCGCTTGGGAACCAGTTCGCCAAAGACGATGGTGATGAAAGTGATGACGGCGACGACAATGGCCGTGGCCGAGACGCCCGAAGCGCTTTCGGGAACACCTGCATTGCGCAGCCATTGGGCCAGGCCGTCGCTGAATGCGGCCTCGCCGATGATGCCGTTGAGCATGCCGATGGAAGTGATGCCCACCTGCACCGAAGACAGGAACTGGGTTGGATTTTCCAGCAATACCAAAGCGGCCTCGGCCCCCTTGTCGCCGTCTTCGGCCATGCCCGCAAGACGGGACTTGCGGCTCGACGCCAATGCCAATTCCGACATGGCAAACACACCATTGAGCAGGGTCAAGAGTGCAATCAGCAGAAAATCCATGAATCAATAAGTAGAAAGAACATCATGTCAATGTACTGTATCGGCGATATCCAGGGATGCGATGAAGCCCTTGGTCGACTGCTCGATGTCATCGATTTCTCACCCAGCCGCGATACCTTGTATCTGCTGGGCGATCTGGTCAACCGCGGCCCGTCATCGCTGCAGGTTCTGCGCCGCTGCATGGCACTGGGCGACGCCGTGCGCCCGCTGCTGGGCAACCATGACCTGCATCTGCTCACCACCGCCCATGGCCTGCGCGGCCCGGGCAAGCGCGACACGCTGCAGCCCATACTGCAGGCGCCGGACCGCGCCGATCTTCTCGACTGGCTGCGCCAGCAGCCGCTGGCGCGGCTGCACACCACGGCGCGCGGCGAGCGGCTGCTGATGGTGCATGCGGGCGTGCTGCCCTCCTGGGATGTGGATCAGACCCTGGCGCTGGCCGGCGAGGTCGAGGCCGTGCTGCGCGGCGACGCGCTGGTGGATTTCCTGGCAAAGATGTATGGCAATGCGCCCGCGGCCTGGAGCGACGACCTGCAGGGCGCCGACCGCCTGCGCGTGATCGTCAACGCGCTCACGCGGCTGCGCTTTTGCACGCCCGAAGGCCGCATGGACTTCGACAGCACCGA
>NZ_JAVWWA010000037.1:0-11116 GCF_036666375.1 Comamonas sp.
TCGAGCCCGTGACCGACAAGGTCATCCGCTACGGCCTGGGTGCCGTCAAGGGGGGCGGCCAGGCCGCGATCGAAGCCATTGTCGCCGCGCGCGAAGGCACGGGCACGGGTCCCCGAGGGACGGAGAAAGGCCCGTTCAAGAGCCTGTTCGACTTCTGCCTGCGCGTCGATCGAACGCGGCTGAACAAGCGCACGCTCGAGGCCCTGATCAAGGCCGGCGCGTTCGACGCCATCCACCAGAACCGCGCCTCGCTCGTGGCATCGATAGACACCGCGTTCGAGTTCGCGAATGCGACCCATGCCAACGCCAACCAGGGCGGGCTGTTCGACATGATGGGCGACGACGCCGTGGGCTCGAGCACGCAGGAGCCCGAGCTCGCCGAGCGCCTGCCCTGGGGCATCAAGGAGCGGCTCACGCTCGAGAAGACCGCGGTCGGCTACTACCTTTCGGGCCATCTGTTCGATGAGGTCGAGACCGAGGTGCGGCGCTTCGTGCGCACGCGCATCGAGGAGATGCGCGACAGCCGCGAGCCCCAGGTCATGGCCGGCATCATCAGCGATTTCCGCGCGATCACCGGCCAGCGCGGCCGCCTGGGACTGTTCAAGATCGACGACAAGTCGGGCGTGATCGAAGCTTCGGCCGACGAAGCCGTGCTCAACGCGCACAAGGAGTTGCTCAAGGAGGACGAGTTCGTCGTCGTCAGCGGCCGGCTGCAGCTGGACCATTTCAGCGGCGGGCTGCGCATGAAGGTCCAGCAGCTGTGGAGCCTGGCCGACGCGCGCTGCAAGTTCGGCCGCTATCTGCAGGTCAGCGTGGGCGACGTCATGCCCGACGTGCTGCGCGTGCTGGGCGATTTCCCTGCGCGCCGCGTCGAGCACGAGCAGGCCGAGCCTGTGGTGCACGGCCTGCGCGTGCGCCTGGGCCTGCGCTGCGAGTCGCCGCAGGGTGCGGCCGTGGCTGAATTGCAACTCGGCGACAGCAGCCGTTTCTATCCCAGCGACGCCGCGCTCGCGGCCTGGACGGCGCAGGCCGGCAGCGGCCACGCGACGGTGATCTACGAATGAAAACCGCCGGTTTGCGCGACACTGGCGGAAAATGCCGCGGGCGCAGGCTTGAAATTGGTGTTTCCCTTCCCATCTGGGAAGACAAAAGAGCCGGTATGGCTCGCTAGAATGAATTCATGGCAACACAACCCCCTTCCATTCCACCAAAGCCCCCCGAGGGGCCAGGCGCAGACGACGCTGGTTCGGTCGTAATGGAGCGGCGCGCGCAGCGTGTGCAGCCCCCCAAGATGTACCAGGTGGTCATGCTCAACGATGACTACACACCGATGGAGTTCGTCATTGCCGTGCTCCAGGAACTGTTCAGCAAGGACCGGGAAACCGCGACCCAGATCATGCTCAAGATCCACCTCGACGGCCGCGGCATCTGCGGAGTCTTTCCGCGCGATATCGCGGCGACCAAGGTCGATCAGGTGCACCAGGCCGCGCTGAAAGCGGGTCATCCACTACAGGCAACGTTGGAGCCTGTTGAATAAGCTGCAACCGCCCCGATTTATCTCCATAATGAAATCACGCAAGCCAAAAGGAGTCCTCTCATGATTGCCCAGGAACTGGAAGTCAGCTTGCACATGGCCTTTGTCGAGGCCCGTCAGCAGCGCCACGAATTCATCACCGTGGAACACCTTCTGCTCGCGCTGCTCGACAACCCCAGTGCTGCCGAAGTATTGCGCGCCTGCTCGGCGAGCATTGATGATCTGCGCGCCTCCCTGTCCAACTTCATCAAGGACAACACGCCGCAGGTCGCCGGTAGCGACGAAGTCGATACCCAACCCACGCTGGGCTTCCAGCGTGTGATCCAGCGCGCCATCATGCACGTGCAGTCCACGGGCAATGGCAAGAAGGAAGTGACCGGCGCCAATGTGCTGGTGGCCATCTTTGGCGAAAAAGACTCGCACGCCGTGTACTACCTGCACCAGCAGGGCGTGACGCGCCTGGACGTGGTCAATTTCATTGCCCACGGCATCAAGAAGAGCGAACCGCCCGAAGCCGCGAAGTCCGAAGGCCAGGCCGAAGGCGAAGAGGGCGGCAACAGCGAGCGCCAGGAAAAGGCTTCGCCGCTCGAGCAGTTCACGCTCAACCTGAACCAGGCCGCCAAGGAAGGCAAGATCGATCCGCTGATCGGGCGCAACTACGAAGTCGAGCGCACGATACAGATCCTGTGCCGCCGGCGCAAGAACAACCCGCTGCTGGTGGGCGAGGCCGGTGTGGGCAAGACGGCCATTGCCGAAGGCCTGGCATGGCGCATCACCCAGGGCGATGTGCCCGAGATCCTGGCCGAGGCCGTGGTCTATTCGCTCGACATGGGTTCGCTGCTCGCGGGCACCAAGTACCGCGGCGATTTCGAGCAGCGCCTCAAGGGCGTGCTCAAGTCGCTCAAGGACAAGCCCAATGCGGTGCTGTTCATCGATGAAATCCACACCCTGATCGGTGCGGGTGCGGCCTCGGGCGGAACGCTGGACGCGTCCAACCTGCTCAAGCCCGCGCTGTCGAGCGGCCAGCTCAAGTGCATCGGTGCAACGACCTTCACCGAGTACCGCGGCATCTTCGAAAAGGACGCAGCCCTGTCGCGGCGTTTCCAGAAGGTCGACGTGGTCGAGCCCACGGTGTCCGAAACGATTGAGATCCTCAAGGGTCTGAAGTCGCGCTTCGAAGAGCACCACAACGTGAAGTACGCTGCGGCGGCGCTGCAGGCGGCAGCCGAGCTGTCGGCCAAGTACATCAATGACCGTCACCTGCCCGACAAGGCGATTGACGTGATCGACGAAGCCGGTGCTGCCCAGCGCATCCTGGTCGCGTCCAAGCGCAAGAAGACCATAGGCAAGGCCGAGATCGAGGAAATCGTCGCCAAGATCGCGCGCATTCCGCCCGCGAACGTCTCGAACGACGACCGCAGCAAGCTGCAGACGCTCGAACGCGACCTCAAGAGCGTGGTGTTCGGCCAGGACAAGGCGCTGGAAGTGCTGGCCTCGGCCGTCAAGATGGCGCGCTCGGGTCTGGGCAAGGGCGACAAGCCCATCGGTTCGTTCCTGTTCAGCGGCCCCACGGGCGTGGGCAAGACCGAGGCCGCCAAGCAGCTGGCGTTCATCATGGGCGTGGACCTGATCCGCTTCGACATGTCGGAGTACATGGAGCGCCATGCGGTGAGCCGCCTGATCGGCGCGCCTCCGGGCTACGTTGGTTTCGACCAGGGTGGCCTGCTGACCGAAGCCATCACGAAGAAGCCGCACGCGGTGCTGCTGCTCGATGAAATCGAGAAGGCGCATCCCGACATCTTCAACGTGCTGCTGCAGGTCATGGACCACGGCACGCTGACGGACAACAACGGACGCAAGGCCGACTTCCGCAACATCATCATCATCATGACGACGAATGCGGGTGCCGAGACCATGAACAAGGCCAGCATAGGGTTCACCAACCCGCGCGCTGCCGGGGACGAAATGGGCGACATCAAGCGCCTGTTCACGCCCGAGTTCCGCAACCGTCTGGACGCGATCGTGGGCTTCAAGTCGCTCGACGAGCAGGTCATCATGCGCGTGGTCGACAAGTTCCTGCTGCAGCTCGAAACCCAGCTCGCGGAAAAGCGTGTCGAAGTCACGTTCACCGACAGCCTGCGCAAGCACCTGGCCAAGGCCGGCTTCGATCCGCTGATGGGCGCGCGTCCCATGCAGCGCCTGATCCAGGACACCATCCGGCGCTCGCTGGCCGACGAACTGCTGTTCGGCCGACTGGTGGACGGCGGTCGCCTGGGCGTCGACTGGGTCGAAGGCGAAGGCGGCGCTGCGGGCGAAGTGCAGCTCGACATCCAGCCCCTGCCGCGCAAGGAGCGCGGCCGGTCGGAACCGGCCGAGCCCGAAGAAGCCACGACCGATTGAGCGTGTGACGCTTTGATCCTCCCAAGCCGACAGCCTTGTGCTGTCGGCTTTTTATTTTTTTCAAAGGCCTTCAAGTGCAATGGTTCAGCGATTTCTGGAACGCCGAGAACACCCACTCGATGTTCTGGCTGATTTGGTCGGTGTATGCACTGGTGATAGGCGTCTGGGTGCTGTTGCAGCGCAGCGCGCCCGTGGCCACGCTGGGCTGGCTGCTGGCACTGGCGGCGCTGCCCGTGGGCGGGCTGGGCGTCTACTACTTCTTCGGACCGCAGCGGCTCAAGCGGCTGCGCAACAAGCGGCTGCGCAGCCGCAAGTCCTCGCGCCTGCGCATGAGCGCGGCGCGGCTGCGCGAGCATGTGCCGGCCGCTACCGTGCGCCTGCAGCAGGTGGCGCGGCTGGTGAGCCGCACGGCCGATTTTCCGGTCAGCAGCGCCGAGCGCATGGATCTGCTGGTCGGCGGCGACCGCACCTTCGACAGCATCCTGGCGGCGGTGCGCGCCGCGCGCCACCATGTGCACCTCGAGTACTACATCTTCGAGCCCGACCGGACAGGCACGGCGCTGATGGATGCCCTGGTCGAGCGTGCACGTGCCGGCGTCAAGGTGCGCATGCTGGTCGACTCCATGGGCTCCAAGAAGATACGCCGCAAGTTCTACGCGCCGCTGGTCGAGGCCGGCGGCGAGTTCGCGTTCTTCCATCCCTCCAAGATAGGCCGGCGCCTGCGCCCGGTGATCAATTTCCGCACCCACCGCAAGATCCTGGTCTGCGACGGCAAGGTGGGCTTCACGGGCGGGGTCAACATCACCGATGAGGAAGACAAGCGCGTGATGGACTGCGCCTACCATGACGTGCATCTGCGGCTCGAAGGCCCGGTGGTCAACTGGCTGCAAACCGTTTTTCTCGAAGACTGGTCGTATGCGCTGGAGCGCAGCCACCCGGTCGAGCCGCCGGACCTCGATGAGCTGTTGCCCGACCTCGCCGAAGGCCAGCATGCGGTGCAGATCGTGAGCTCGGGCCCCGACAACCGGCTCGAAGCCATCCACCGCGCCTATGTCGCGGCGATCAACGCCGCCGATGCGCGCGTGTGGCTCACGACGCCGTATTTCGTTCCCACCGAAGCCGCGATGACGGCACTGACCAACGCCGCGCTGCGCGGCGTCGACGTGCAGCTGCTGGTGCCCGAGAAGTCCGATTCGTTCATCGTCACCATGGCCGCGCGCTCCTACTTCGACGAGCTGATCGCCTGCGGTGCAAAGGTCTACGAATACCGCGCACGCATGCTGCATTCCAAGACCTTGGTGGTCGACGATTGTCTGGCGATCATAGGCACGGCGAATTTCGACCACCGCAGCTTCTTTCTCAACTACGAAGTCTGCGCGATCGGCTACGGCGCCAAGCTCAACGGCGACCTGGCCACGCAGTTCGTGCTCGATCTGGAGAACGCGCGCCTGGTGCACTACGAACGCAAGCAGCGCTTCTTCCCGCGGCTGGGCGATTCTGTCGCCAGGCTTTGTTCGCCCCTTCTTTGATACGCAAGAGGCGGCCATTCCCGGGCATACTCCGGGCATGGCTGATACCACTTTCTTCTGGCACGACTACGAAACCTTCGGTGCCCAACCCCGCTATGACCGCCCGGCTCAGTTTGCCGGCATACGCACGGACATGGAGCTCAACGAGATCGGCGAGCCGCTGGCGCTGTACTGCCAGCCGGCCAACGATTACCTGCCCGACCCGCAGTCCTGCCTGATCACCGGCATCACGCCCCAGCAATGCGTGGCCCAGGGCGTGGCCGAGCACACGTTCGCGGCGCGTATCGAGGAGGAGTTCGCCGCTCCCGGCACGGTGGGCGTGGGCTACAACTCGATCCGTTTCGACGATGAGATCACGCGTTTCATGTTCTGGCGCAACCTCATCGACCCCTATGCGCGCGAATGGCAAAACGGCTGCGGCCGCTGGGACCTGCTCGACGTGGTGCGCATGGTCTATGCGCTGCGCCCCGAAGGCATCATCTGGCCGCGCAAGGAAGACGGCACGGTGAGCTTCAAGCTCGAAGACCTGGCGCGCGCCAACGGCCTGGTGCACGAGCAGGCGCATGACGCGGTCAGCGATGTGCGCGCCACGATCGCGCTGGCGCGGCTGATACGCAAGCACCAGCCGCGGCTGTTTGACTATGCGTTCAGCCTGCACAAGAAGGACCGCGTGCTGCAGGAGCTGGGCCTGCCGGCCGTGGCCGCGCATGCCAAGCCGTTCCTGCATGTCTCGGGCATGTTCGGCGCGGCGCGCGGCTGCCTGGCCGTGATGTGGCCGCTGGCCACGCACCCCGCGAACAAGAACGAGATCCTCGCCTGGGATCTGTCCCAGGACCCATCCGAACTCGCGACGCTTGATGTCGAAACCTTGCGCCTGCGCATGTTCACGCGCGCCGCCGATCTGCCCGAAGGCGTGGCGCGGCTGCCTATCAAGAGCATCCACATCAACAAGTCTCCGATGGTGGTCGGCAGCCTCAAGACGCTGAGCCCGGCCATGGCCCAGCAATGGGGCATAGACATGGAGCAGTCGCTGCAGTACGCGGCCGTGGCGCGCGACCTGCCCGACATGAGCGCGCTGTGGAAGCAGGTGTTCCAGCGGCCGGCGACCGGCACGGCCGTCGATGCCGACCAGGATCTCTATGGCGGCTTTGTCGGCAACGAGGACCGGCGCCGGCTCAACCATCTGCGCGCGCTCACGCCGCTGGAGCTGGCGATGGACCGCACGGGCTTTGACGATGCGCGCCTGGGCGAGCTGGTGTTCCGCTACCGCGCGCGCAATTTCGCCGACACGCTGTCGCCCGAAGAGCAGCAGCGCTGGATGGAACACTGCGCTGCCTGCCTGCTCGACGGCAAGGGCGGGGCGCGCACCGTGGACCGCATGTTCGGCGAAATCGACCAGCTTTCGGAAACCGCGGACGAGCGCGGTGAGGAGATTCTGGGCGCGCTCTACGATTACGCGGAAGCGATTGTTCCGGACGCTTGAGGCTAGCGTGAGGGCAGGCGGTTGATGGTTCGACGTGGGTGCCAAGGTCAGTTCAGCGCGAACGGGAACCACCGTTCGTGGTGAGCTTGTCGAACCATGAACGCTAGGCGTCATGCCTGGAGCGCGGGCCGTTCGTCCTTCAAAACCTACATCCCGCCAAAAAACTGATAGCACACCGCGATCGCCGCCACCACGCCCGCGAACTCGGCGATCAGCGCGCAGCCCACCGCATGGCGCGCGCGCTGTATGCCCACGGCGCCGAAGTACACGGCCAGCACATAGAACGTGGTCTCGGTGCTGCCCTGGATGGTGGCCGCCGCCAGCGCGGCAAAACTGTCCACGCCCTGGCTTTGCATGGTCTCTATCAGCATCGCGCGCGCCGCGCTGCCCGAAAACGGCTTGACCAGGGCGGTGGGCAAGGCATCGACAAAGCGCGCATCCCAGCCGCCCAGATCCACCAGCCAGCGAATGCCTGACAGCGCATAATCGAGCGCGCCGGAAGCGCGGAACACGCCCACCGCGCACAGCATGGCAACCAGGTAGGGCAGCAGGCCCTTGGCGACGTCAAAGCCTTCCTTGGCGCCTTCGATGAAACTGTCATAAACCGCGACCTTGCGCCAGGCGCCCAGACAGACAAACAGCATGATCAGGCCGAACAGCGTCAGATTGCCCAGCAGCGACGACAGCGAGGCCAGCGCCGCGCCGCTGAGCGTGGCCAGCAGCGCCATGAAGCCGCCCAGCAGCAGCGCGACCGGCAGAAGATAGGCCAGCACGACGGGATGCCACAGTTTGAGGCGCTGCACCAGGCCCACGGCCAGCAGCGCGACCAGCGTCGAGGCAGACGTGGCCAGCAAAATCGGCAGGAAGACCAGCGTGGGATCGGGCGCGCCCTGCTGCATGCGGTACATGAAGACCGTGACCGGCAGCAGCGTCAGCGACGAGGCGTTGAGCACCAGAAACAGGATTTGCGCATTGGTCGCGGTGTCGGGCCGCGGATTGAGCGTCTGCAGTTCGCGCATGGCCTTGAGGCCCATGGGCGTGGCCGCGTTGTCCAGGCCCAGCGCATTGGCCGCGAAGTTCAGCGTGATCAGGCCCAGCGCCGGGTGACCGCGCGGCACTTCGGGCATCAGCTTGGCAAACAGCGGGCCCAGCGCCCAGGCCAGCCATTGCACCACGCCGGCTTTCTCGGCGATGCGCAGAAAGCCCAGCCACAGCGTCAGCGTGCCGAACAGCAGCACCATCACTTCGACCGACAGCTTGGCCATCGCGAACAAGGCCTGGACCATGCCGGCAAACACCTGGGCCTGGCCGCCGATCAGCCATTGGGCCAGCGCTGCGATCGCGGCGATGAGAAAAAAGCCCAGCCACAAGGCATTGAGCATCGGAGGTCTCCTGGTGGGAATGGCGCGCCAGCGCGCGCTGGCGCTATTGTCACGGCTAGCAGACCGTCACGGGGTTTGTGATCTGTCACAAAGGGCGCGGGGCGAGAAATATTTCAAACTGTCACGCCATTGACTTGCGGGCTTTGCATCATCCACGCATCTTGCCCGCATGCGCCCGCTCCGTGACTGCTCTTTATGCCCGTTGTTTGTCCTTGCTGCTGCGCTTTCGCCGGCCGGTATCCGCGATGCCGTGGCGCATGGGATGGCGTGGAATACGGCTGGCCTGCATAGGCGCCGCCTTGCTGGTGCTGGGTCTGGTCTGGTGGCTGGCCTGGCAAAGCGTGCAAGCCGAGCGCGTGCAGCAGCAGATCAGCACCGCGCAGCAGCAGGCCAGCCTCGCGGCCGTGGTCGCCGAGAACCTGGTGCAGGTCGTCAACAAGGGGCAACTGATGGGCTTGGCCGCGGGCGACGCACTCGCAGGCCATATGCGCGGCCAGCAGTCCGCGGCCGAAGTGCACCGGCGGCTCTCGACCATGCTGGTCGCCGAGCACTGCTTCGCGCGCTATGTGCTGTTCGATGCGGCGCTGCAGCCGGTCGATGCATCTTCCCCGCTGTCCGCCGTCGAGCTCGCACCGCTGGCGGCGGCGCTGCGCGAGGCGCTGCAAAAAACCGAAGCGGGCCATGCACGCCTGCTGCCTGCGGCCCAGTCGGCGCTGTCTGGCCATCCCGACCTCTGGCAGATTCCGTTGGTCTATGTGTTGCGCCCGCACGAGTCCGAGGCAGCGCGCGCGCCGGGTGGCTATCTGCTGCTGATGCTGGACCTGGGCTATTTCCTCAATCTCTACCGCGATGTGGAAATGGGGGCAGGCAGCGCCATCCATCTGCTCGACGCCCAGGGCGTGGCGCTGGCCGAACTCGGTCCCCAGGGGCTGACCATGCCGTTTTCGCGCGCGCCCGTGGCGGCGGCGGCGCAGATGGCCGGCAACCGCGGCGCCATGGTGGCCGCGCTGCAGCCCGGCGGCGCCAAAAGCCATTTCAGCTGGCGGCGCAACGCCAACTCGCCGTTTCTGGTGGTTGCAAGCCGCGGCCTGGAATGGGTGCACGGCTCGCCGCGCGAAGACAGCCGCAAGGTCTGGACGCTGCTGGGCGTGCTGAGCCTTTGCATGCTGCTGGCCGTGGGCGGCATGCTGCGCGTGCTGCGCCACCAGGAAGGGCTGTTCACCGCGCTGAGCTTCGCCAACCGCGACAAGCACATGCTGATCGATCAGCTCGAACAGGAAAAGGCCAAGGCGCTGGAGCTGGCCGCCAACGACCACCTCACGGGACTGCACAACCGCCGCATGTTCAACGAGCTGGTCGCCAGCCACCTCGCGCTGGCGCGGCGCAGCCGCAAGTTCTATGCGCTGCTGTACCTGGACCTGGACCGCTTCAAGGCGATCAACGACACGCTGGGCCACCATGTGGGCGACCTGCTGCTGCAGGCGGTTGCCCAGCGCCTGCGCCAGCTGCTGCGCAGCTCGGACATCATTGCGCGCATGGGCGGCGACGAGTTCGCGGTGCTGGTCACGGGCATGGACGCGATGAGCGACATGGACGTGCTTGCGGCCAAGCTCGTCGACTGCCTGAGCCAGCCCTATGAAGGCGTAGAGGGCAACAGCCTGCAGGTCACGCCCAGCATAGGCGTGGCGTTCTTTCCGCGCGACGGCCACGACGTGACGCTGCTGTGCCGCAATGCCGACGCGGCCATGTATGCGAGCAAGCGCGCGGGCCGCGGCCGATTCACCTACTACGACGCCACGGCCAGCGCCGACAGCGCGCGCAGCTACGCGCTCGAGCGCCAGCTGCCCAAGGCCGTGACCGACCAGCAGCTGGTGCTGCATTTCCAGCCCAAGGTGCGGCTGCACGACTGCCGCATCATGGGATTCGAGGCGCTGGTGCGCTGGCAGCACCCCGAATACGGCCTGATCTATCCCGGCGAATTCATTGCCTCGGCCGAAGCCACAGGCGCGATACGCGCGCTCGGCGACTGGGTGCTGCAGGCCTGCTGCAGGCAGGCGGCCGACTGGCGCGCGCTGGGGCTGGAGCCCGTGCCCATCGCTTTCAATGTGTCGCCCGTGCAGCTGCGCGACGGCGCGTTTGCCGCGCGCCTGGCCGCGCATATCGCGCATTACGGCATAGAAGCCGCGGACCTGAGCATGGAGATCACCGAAAGCTGCCTGCTCGAGCCGCGCGAGCTCGCCCTGAGCGTGCTCGAGCAGGTGCGCGCCATGGGGGTGTCCATCGGGCTCGACGACTTCGGCACGGGTTTTTCCAGCCTCAGCCAGATCAAGGACCTGCCCATAGACACGCTCAAGCTCGACCGCTCATTCGTCAACGACATCCGCAGCAGCAGCGAGGCCGGCGTGATCGTGACCTCGGTGATCACGCTGGCGCACAACCTCAAGATGCGCGTGGTCGCCGAAGGCGTGGAGCTGATGGACCAGCTGGTCTATCTCAAGACCGCGGGCTGCGACGAGGCGCAAGGCTATTTCCTCAGCCGCCCCGTGGGCGCCAAGGCCGCGCAGGAGATGCTGCGCGCCGCCTATCTTTGCCCCGCATGAAAGGCCGGCACCGATGAGCCCAGACATCAACGACCGCCGGCGGGCGCTGGCGCAGCTGCTGGGTCTGGGGGCCATCGCGGCCGCCATGCGCCCGGCTGCTGCCGACGCGGCCCCGGCCGCCGCGGCCCCGGCCGCCGCGGCATCGGCCGCCGCGCCCTGCGAGCACCCGCGGCGGCTGCGGCTGGCCT
>NZ_JAVWWA010000037.1:11216-40458 GCF_036666375.1 Comamonas sp.
GCCGCGGCATCGGCCGCCGCGCCCTGCGAGCACCCGCGGCGGCTGCGGCTGGCCTTCATTCCCAAGAACCACGAGGATGCGCAGGCCAACGGCTACCGTCTGCTGGGCGCGCTGCTGGCCGGCGCGCTGGACATGCCCGTGGACCTGGTGTCCGCGGCATCGTATTCCGCCGTGGTGCAGGGCCTGCAGGGCGGGCGCATCGATGTCGCCGAACTCGGTCCCGCCACCTATGTGCAGATGCAGCGCAGCGGCGCCTCGGCGCGGCCCTTGGCGGCGATGGTCAAGAACGCCGGAGTGCTCACGCGCTATCACGCGCTGCTGATCGTGCGCAGCGGCGCGCGCTATCGGCGCTGGCAGGACCTGCGCGGCGCGACGCTGAGCCTGGTCGATCCGGCCAGCACTTCGGGGGCCTTGCTGCCGCGCCAGGCGATGAAAGCCCAGACCGGCATGCGGCTCGAAGACTACTTCTCACGCGTCTCGTACGCGGGCTCGCATACGCGCGCGATCGCGGCCGTGGCCCACGGGCTCGTGGACGCGGCATTCGTATCGAGCGATAGCCTGACGCTGGCGCAGCAGCGCAGGTCCGTTGAGGCCGGCGCGCTGCGCACGCTGTGGATGTCGCCGCCGCTGCCCACCGATCCGCTGGTCGTGCGCCGCAAGCTGTGCCCCGCGCTGCAGGCCCGGCTGCTCGCGGTGTTGCTGGCGCGCCAGCAACTGCTGCTGCCGGCGCTGCGGCTGCTGGGCAAACAGGGGCTGGTGGCCGTCGATGAAAGCGACTATGCCCAGGTCGAGGCCATGCTGGGACTCAGCGCGCCTTGAGCTGCACGCGCAGCAGCTGGCCGTTGCGCGCGTCGGTCAACAGATAGAGCCAGCCGTCCGGGCCCTGGCGCACGTCGCGCACGCGCTGGCCCAGTTGCGCCAGCATCAAGTGGCGCGCCGTGATCTTGCCGTCCTGCAGTGTCAGGCGCTCGAGCATCTGGCTCTTGAGCGCGCCGACCACCATCTGGCCTTTCCAGGCCGTGCCATAGCGGTCGCTGGTGATGAAGGCCATGCCCGAGGGGGCGATAGACGGCACCCAGTAATGCGCGGGCTGCTCCATGCCGGGCTGGGCCGTGATGCCCTTGCCGATCGCGCCGCCGCCGTAGTTCTCGCCGTAGGTGATCACGGGCCAGCCATAGTTCTTGCCGGGTTGGGGCTGGTTGACTTCGTCGCCGCCCTGGGGACCATGCTCGTGCACCCAGAGCTTGCCATCGGGCGCGAGCGCCGCGCCCTGGGGGCTGCGGTGGCCGTAGCTCCAGATTTCGGGCAGCGCGTCGGTGCGGCCGGCTGAGGCGCCCCCCGCAAACGGGTTGTCGCTCGGCACCTTGCCGTCCTTGCCCACGCGCACCACCTTGCCGAAATGGCTGCGCAGGTTCTGCGCCTCTTCCTTGGCCGTGGAGCGCTCGCCCAGCGCCAGGAACAGCGTGCCGTCGGGCTTGCCGCCGACTTCGCGCTCGACGATGCGGCAGCCGAAATGCAGGCGGCTCGCGTACTTGGGCTGCTGCGAGAAGATCACCTGCACGTTCTCCAGGCGTGTCGCGTCCGCAGAGAGAGTGGCGCGCGCCAGCGCCGTGCTGTTTACCGCCGTATTGCCGTCGGCGCCGGGCTCGGAAAAGCAGAAGTACAGCGTGCGGTTGCTGGCGAAATCGCTGTCGAGCACCACGTCAAGCAGGCCGCCCTGGCCGCCGGCGGCGACCTTGGGCAGGCCGGCCAGCGGCGCGAGCAGACGGCCGTCGGCTTCGACGATGCGCATGCGGCCCGGCCGCTCGGTGACCAGGTAGCGGCCCTCGGGCAGGAATGCCAGCCCCCAGGGGTTTTCGAGCCCGCTGGCGATGGCCTTGGCCTCGACGGCCGGGGCATCGGCGCCCGCGGGCGAGACGGCCAGAGGTTGCGCGCCGGCCGGCGCGGCCCCCGCCAGGGCTGCCGCGCAGGCCGCGATGAGGAGGGTGGAATGGGAACGCATGGGCAGGCTTCTCCGGAAATGGCAAACAAGGGGCGGGGCAGAGGGCCGGCGAAGCACCTCGCCGTGCCAGCATAGTTTTGCGTACCTTGCACCAGCGCCGCATACCCCTGCAATGCACTTGGCTAAATCACGGCGCCACTCACAGGTGTATAACCTCCACCCTTTGGGGTGCGCGTGCCCGGATGGGGCGTGCGCGCCTTTCACCTGAAGGAAAACAATTCATGGGCGCGCAGTGGAAATCGAAGGGCAAGGCACAGGTTGCCGATGCCAAGGGCAAGCTGTTTGGCAAGCTGGCCAAGGAAATCATGGTCGCCGCACGCGGCGGTGCCGACCCGGCTGCGAACTCCAAGCTGCGCCTGGTCGTCGAGCAGGCCCGCAAGGTGTCCATGCCCAAGGACACGCTTGAGCGCGCGATCAAGAAGGGCGCGGGCCTGACGGGCGAAACCGTCAATTTCGAACATGTGATCTACGAAGGCTACGCGCCCCACCGCGTGCCGGTGATGGTCGAATGCCTGACCGACAACGTCAACCGCACGGCGCCCGAAATGCGCGTCGCCTTCCGCAAGGGCCAGATGAGCGCCGTGGCCTGGGACTTCGACTATGTGGGCATGATCGAAGCCGAACCCGCCCAGCCGGGTGCCGACGCCGAAGTGGCGGCGATCGAAGCCGGTGCGCAGGACTTCGAGGCCGGCGACGCCGAAGGCAGCACGCTGTTCCTGACCGACCCCACCGATCTGGATCTGGTCAGCAAGGCGCTGCCGGCTCAGGGCTTCACGGTGCTGTCGGCCAAGCTCGGCTACAAGGCCAAGACCCCGATCAGCGCGTCCAGCCTGAGCGCCGAGCAACTGGAGGAAGTGCAGACCTTCCTCGCGGGCATTGACGATAACGACGATGTGCAGAACATGTTCGTCGGTTTGGTCGACTAAAAGTCCTGCACCCGCGCGCCATCATTCCATCACGATGTTGGCGCGCTTGCCCGCGGCCTTGAACGTGGCTATTTCATCGGCCACTTTTGCCTTGAACGCGGGCGCATCCAGAAACCCGGGCTCCAGGCCCGCGGCCAGCATCTTTTCCTTCACATCGGGCAAGGCCATGATGGCGGCGAGTTCGCGCCCCAGCAGCTGCTGGACGGCCTGCGGCGTGCCCGCGGGCGCGGCAAGCCCGTAGAACCCGTCGAAGCTGGCCTTGCCCAGCTTCAGTTCACCCAGGGTGGGAACGTCGGGCAGCGTGCTGGCGCGCTGCACCGAGGTCACGGCGAGCGCGCGCATCTTGCCCGACTTGATGTGGGGCCCGACCGAAGGAATCGTGTCGATCGCATAGTGGATCTCGCCGCCCAGCAGCGCCATGGAGGCCGGCGCGCTGCCTTTGTAGGGCACGGCCAGCACCTTGATGCCGGCTTCGTGCGCGAACATTTCACCGGCAAGGTGGGGCGCGGAGCCCGTGCCGAAGGTCGCGTAGCTCAGCTCTCCGGGCCTGGACCTGGCCAGCGCCACGAGTTCGGCCATTGTCTTGGCCTGCGTGGCCGGGCCGGTCACCAGCACCAGCGGAGCTTTGACCAGCAGCGCGATCAGCGCCAGGTCTTTGTGCGGGTCGTAGGGCATGCGCTCCTTGAGCGCCGGCACTACGGTGTAGGTCGACGAGCCCGAGACCATCAGCGTATAGCCGTCGGCTGCGGCCTTGGCCACGGCGTCGGCACCGATCATGGTGCTAGCGCCGGGCTTGTTCTCCACGATCACCGGCTGGCCCAGCCGGGACGACAGCTTGTCGGCGACGCTGCGCGCCACCACATCCGTCGCGCCGCCGGGCCCGAAAGGCACGACGATGCGTATCGGCTTGTGCGGGTAGCTGGGCGTTTGCGCCTGGGCCCAGGGGCTGGCGAGCGCCGCGGCGCCGAGCAGGGAGACGTTCAGGAAATGGCGACGTGTGGTCATGGTGGCAGCGGTGGCAAGAGTATTGTCTGCATCGTAGAAAGATTGCCGCCTTGCCACCAGCAGAGAATTTGAAACCCAGCTTTGCCGAATCGGCAATGATCAGGGTTTACCTTCGGTGTCCGTAGCCGCGGGAAGCATGGTCTTGAGATAGTCGAGAAAACGCTGCGCCGCATGCGGCAGGGTGCGCCCGGCCAGGGTCTGCAGCTCGATGTCGCGCAAGCCCATGCCGTGGTCGCGGATGGGAATGGCGCGCAGCGTGCCTGCGGTCACCATCTGCCGGGTCGTGACTTCGCCGGCGACCGTCAGGCCGCCGCCGTGGCATACAAAGCCGACCAGCGTGGGCCAGTGGTTGGTGGTCAGCACCGGCTCCAGCGGCAACTGCTGGCGGCTGCAGGCAATGTCTATCATCTGGCGCACCGTGGTGCTGGGCATGGGCAGGGCCAGCGGATGGGCGCACATGGCGCGCAGGCTCACGGTCTTGAGCCCGGCCAGCGGGTGGTCGGGGCGCATCACGGCGAGCAGCGGCGCGGGCTGGCGGTATTCCACACGGATGTCGCGCTCGGGCTGGCGGCTGAAGGTCAGGCCCATGTCGGCATTGGCCTGGCGCACCTGCTGGGGTACCTCGGCCGGAAGCAAGACCGATACCTGGAACTGGATCTGCGGGTGCTGCAGCCGGAACTGCTGCATCAGGCGCGGCAGGAATTCGCCGGCGAAGCCCTCGGTGACGGCCAGACGTACCTTGCCCGAGCGCAGGCCCTGCAGCGCGCGTATCCCTTCGAGCGCATGTTCGGCGTCCATGCGGCTGCGCCGCGCGTGCACGGCCAGGATTTCGCCCGCCGCCGTCAGCACCATGCCGCGCGGCTGGCGTTCGAACAGCGGCGTGCCCAGGGTCTGCTCCAGCCCGCTGATCTGGCGGCTGATGGCGGATGTGGCGACATGCAGCCTCAGGGAAGCTTCGGTCAGGGAGCCGACTTGCGCCACTTCGAGAAAGTAGCGCAGCGCGGTGTCTTGCAATTGGTGGGCGTGCACGGGAGAGTCTGCGGTGATGGTTTGCCGATTCGGCAATGGTAGTTTGAAAATACGGTGATTGTGTTGACGCAGCGCTGTCTCTACGCTCGCTCCATCGATCGGCATGGTGCCGACACCCATGCACACCGGAGAACCACCCCATGAGCCGAGACCAGGCGCTGCAGCGCGCCACCGACTACTTTGACAGCGGCGAACTGCGCCAGACCCTGGCGCAGCGCGTGGCGCTGGCGACCGAAAGCCAGGAGCCCGCACAGGCGCCCGTGATGTCTGCTTACCTGCACGCGCACATGGTGCCGCTGCTGGAGTCGCTGGGCTTCGTGTGCCAGATCTGGCCCAACCCGGTCGCCGGCGGGCCGCCGTTCCTGTTTGCCGAGCGTAGCGAAGCCGATGCGCCGTTCGCCGTACTCAGCTATGGCCATGGCGACGTCGTGCGCGGCTACGCCGCGCAGTGGAACCCGGGCCTGGAGCCCTGGGCGTTGGTGGTCGATGGCGACCGCTGGTACGGCCGTGGCACGGCCGACAACAAGGGCCAGCACAGCATCAACCTGGCGGCCTTGCAGCAGGTGCTGGCTGTGCGCCAGGGGCGACTGGGCTACAGCTTCAAGCTGCTGCTGGAGATGGGCGAGGAAGTCGGCTCGCCCGGCCTGCGCGAAGTCTGCGAACTGCACCGCGAGGCGCTGCGCGCCGACCTGTTCCTGGCCTCAGACGGCCCGCGCGTCGCGGCCCAGCGGCCCACCTTGTTCCTGGGTTCGCGCGGCGGAGTGAACTTCGATCTGCGCATACATCTGCGCCCGGCGGGTCACCATTCGGGCAACTGGGGCGGCCTGCTGCGCAACCCCGGCGTGCGCCTGGCGCATGCGATTGCCTCGCTGGTCGATGCCCAGGGCCGCATCCTGGTGCCCGGCCTGCTGCCCGCGAGCCTGCCCGACAACGTGCGCCAGGCGCTGCAGACCATTGACGTTGGCGGCGGCGCCGACGACCCGCAGATCGACGTCGACTGGGGCGAACCCGGACTGAGCCCGGCCGAGCGCGTGATCGGCTGGAACTGCCTGGAAGTGCTGGCCTTCAAGACCGGCAACCCCGAAGCTCCGGCCAATGCCATTCCGGGCCATGCATCGGCCCATTGCCAGGTGCGCTACGTGGTGGGCAGCGACAGCGCAAACTTCATGCAGCACCTGCGCGCCCACCTGGACACGCACGGCTTCAGCGACGTGCAGGTGGAGCAAAGCGGCCCGCTGATGGAAGCCACGCGGCTGGACCCCGACAATCCCTGGGTGCAATGGGCGCTGGCGTCCATGGAGCGCAGCACGGGCAAGGCTCCGGCGCTGCTGCCCAACCTGGGCGGCACCTTGCCCAACGATGTGTTTTCGATGGTGCTGGGTCAGCCCACGCTGTGGGTGCCGCATTCGTACCCGGCCTGCGCGCAGCATGCGCCGAACGAGCATCTGCTGGCCAGCGTCGCGCGCGAGGCGCTGGCGCTGATGGCGGGTCTGTTCTGGGATCTGGGAGAGCAGGGCGCGCAGATTGCGCTGGCCTGTCGAGCGGTGCGCTGATGGTGCAGTGCGCGGCGGCGAGCAGCTGAGGTATCGCACGGATGCGGGCTGCCGCATGCCGTGCTGTATGCGTCCTGGCCATTGCGGCGGACGCCGGGAGACGGCAGGCCTCTGCCGTGGGCTTTACTTGGTGCCGAAGATGCGGTCGCCGGCGTCGCCCAGGCCCGGCAGGATATAGCCGTGGCTGTCGAGTTCGCGATCGATGGCCGCGGTATAGATGGCCACATCGGGGTGGGCCTTCTGCATCGTGGCGATGCCTTCGGGCGCGGCCAGCAGGCACATGAACTTGATCGACTTGGGGCTCAGTTGCTTGAGCCGCGCCACGGCGGCCGCGGCCGAATTGCCCGTGGCCAGCATGGGGTCGACGACGATGATGTCGCGTTCGGCCATCTCCGAAGGCATCTTGAAGTAGTACTCGACGGGCTGCAGGGTCTGCGGGTCGCGGTACAGGCCGATGTGGCCGATGCGCGCGCCGGGAACCACATTGAGCATGCCGTCCAGGAAACCGTTGCCCGCGCGCAGGATGGACACCAGCACCAGCTTCTTGCCATCGATGACCTTGCCGGTCATGGTTTCCATGGGCGTTTCGATCTCGATGTCCTGCAGCGGCATGTCGCGCGTGATCTCGTAGGCCATCAAGGTGCTGAGTTCGCCGAGCATGCGGCGGAAGCTGTTGGTGCTGGCCTCCTTGCGGCGCATCAGCGTGAGTTTGTGCTGGACCAGCGGGTGGTCTATAAGATGAACTTGGCTCATTTAGGTTGTTTGTTCGACAGGGAAATGGAGGGCCTGCAGACCAGGTCCGCAGGCCGGTGGCGGCCAGACATCAATCCGCCAGAAAACGGGCGTAGCGATCGAGGTCCACGTTGCCGCCGCTGATGATGACGCCGACACGGGCTCCCGAGAGCTCGATGCCGCCATGCAGGGCCCCGGCATAGGCCAGGGCACCCGTGGGCTCGACCACGATTTTCATACGTTCGGCGAAAAAGCGCAGCGCCTGAACCAATTGCTCGTCTGAAACGGTAAGAATGTCTTCGACCGCGGGCTGGATCAGTGCAAAGGTGATATCGCCCAGGGACTGGGATTGTGCGCCATCGGCGATGGTCTTGGGCGTGGGAATGCGCACCAGCGCGCCGCTGCGCAGCGATTGCTGGCCGTCGTTGCCGGTTTCGGGCTCCACGCCGTAGACCTTGCACTGCGGCGCGAGCTGCTGCGCTGCCAGCAGGCTGCCCGACAGCAGGCCGCCGCCGCCCAGGCACACAAACAGATAGTCGAGGTCGGGAACTTCCTCGAACAGTTCCTTGGCCGCCGTTCCCTGTCCGGCAATCACGTCGGCGTGATCGAACGGCGGAATCAGTGTCATGCCGCGCTGCTGGGCAAGCTGGGCGCTGATGGCTTCGCGGTCCTCGGTGAAGCGGTTGTAGGTCACTACCTGGGCGCCGTATTCGCGCGTCGCGGCCATCTTCGCGGCCGGCGCGTCCTCTGGCATGACGATCACGGCCGGCATTTCCAGCAGCCGCGCCGACAGCGCGATCGCCTGCGCATGGTTGCCCGAGGAAAAGGCCAGCACGCCGCCCTTGCGCTGGGCATCAGTGAACTGCGACAGCGCGTTGTAGGCGCCGCGGAACTTGAAGGCTCCCATGCGCTGCATGTTCTCGCACTTGAAGAACAGCTGCGCACCCAGCAGCGCGTCGGCCGTGCGCGAGCGCTTGACCGGCGTGCGGTGGGCGATGCCCTCCAGCCGCTGGGCGGCTGCTGATACATCTGCGTAACTGGGAAGAGAGGTGGCAGTAGAGGGCATGGGAGGCTTTGCAGGACGTTGGAATATGCAGCCCATCATAGCGAGCCGCCAGCCCTGCGCGAGGCATCGCCACTGCTGAATATCAGCGTCGCGCAGCCGTGCCGCCCATGGCCCAAGGACAGCCGCCTGCCGTCAACGCGTGATCAAAACGCGAAATATGTTCCCTTGGAAGTCGGTTTCATGTGTAAAAAATGGTAACTATTCTTGTATTTCAGGAATTTCACAAATTTCTGAAAATAAAGCAAACTCCTGCAAAGAAAGAAGATAAGAATGAATCCCATTTACATTTCAATGTTTTTTATGGGGGTATAGGGTCAATTGGTCGGCCCTGTACGGAAGATCGCGGCTGTTGCGGGCATTACGGAGGTAAAAGGCGGCCGCTGACGCTGGTTAAAAGCCGAAGTGCGGATGCAATCTTTGCTTTGATTGATCCATGTCAAGTCAATCAGGGTGAGGCCTTATTGCATTGTGTGTCTTTTTGTATATGGAAATTTTGTGCAACGATTCGCGAACTTTTGTAGTTCAACCACGAAAAGAGCACAACAATCATGTACGTGAAGACCCTGGTGGCAGCCCTGTCGGCTGCTGCGTTCATGGCTCCTGTCAGCCTGCTGGCACAGCCCACAAACAATTTCACACTGATCCAAGGCAAGACCCAGTCGCTGGGCAAGCTGGTTGCCGCAGCCAACGGCCAGACGGCCTACACGCTGTTGACCGACTCGCAAAAGAGCGAAGAAAAAGCCGCCGCGCTGGCCGCCTGCGACAAGGCCTGCCAATCGCAGTTCACGCCCGTGAAGGCATTGAGTGCCAAGCCCCAGGGCTGGTTGCTGGCCCAGGGCCTGGTCGGCGCCGTCAAGCGCGCTGACGGCACGCTGCAAGCCACGTTCAACGGCCTGCCGCTGTACACCTTTGCCGGCGACAAGGCGGCGGGCGAGGTGAATGGCCAGGGCTTCAACAAGGTGGCCTATGCAGTCACCACCGTGGGCAAGATCAATACGGCCGCCCCCAAGGTTGCACAAGCTGCGGCCGCCGTGAAGACGGTCGCTGCCGTGGATGCCGCCCAGTTCGAACTGGGCAAGGACAAGTACGCCGCGACCTGCGCCGGCTGCCACGGCCCGAACGGCGAAGGTGCGTTTGGCGCGCCTTTGAAGGGCAACAAGATGATAGGCAACGACGAAGCCTTCATCAAGCAGATCCTGGTCGGCAGCGGCGACATGCCCAGCTTCGCCCCCATGCTCGCGGACGCCGATGTGGCCGCGATCGCCACCTTCGCGCGCAATGCCTGGGGCAACAAGCTCGGCGGCATCACCGTGGACCAAGTCAAGAAACTGCGCTGAGCCCCGATTCCCGCAGCGCCGGCCCCGGCCCGCGCGCAGGATGCCTCATGCCTTTCCCCCTATTTGACGGAATTTGCATTCATGAATTTCAAGACCCTTGCCCTGGCTGCTGCGATCAGCGCCACTTTCGTGCCCGCAGCGTTTGCTGACATGGCCGCCTACCGTCCCGTGACGGACGCCAACGTGCTCAACCCCGAAGCCGGTGAATGGCTGATGTGGCGCCGCACGGTCGACAACCAGGCCTACAGCCCGCTCGAGCAGGTCAACACCAAGAACGTGGGCGAACTGCGCATGGAATGGTCGTGGTCGCTGCCCGTGGGCGGCCTGACCGAAGTCGCTCCGCTGGTGCGTGACGGCGTGATGTTTGTCGGCATGAACCGCGCTGTGGTTCAGGCCCTGGACGCGACCAATGGCGACCTGATCTGGGAATACAAGCACAAGAACCCCGAGTGGACCGGCGGCTACCACGCCAGCCAGGCCGATCGCCAGCGCAACAACATCGTGCTGTACAAGGACAAGGTCTACCTGACCACGCCCGACGCCAAGATCGTCGCGCTGGACGCCAAGACCGGCAAGTCGCTGTGGGAAAGCCAGGCGGCCGACTGGAAGAAGGGCTTCAGCTACACCGCGGGCGCGATGGTCGTCAACGGCCTGATCTACACCGGCATGTCGGGCTGCTCGATTGCCGACACCGGCGGCGGCTGCTTCATCATGGCGCACGACGCCGAGACCGGCAAGGAAGTCTGGCGCGTCAACACGCTGTCCGATCTGACGCGCAAGGAAGTGGAAGCTTCGTGGAACGGTATTCCTCCCGAAAACCGCTACGGCGGCTCGGCCTGGATCACCGGCGCCTATGACGCCAAGCGCGACACCCTGTTCTGGGGCGTGGGCATGCCCATTCCGTGGGCCGAATCCGTGCGCGGCACGACCGGCGGCGCGACGCTGTACACCAACTCGACGCTGGCCATCGATGCCAAGACCGGCAAGGTCAAGTGGTACTACCAGCATCTGGGCCGTGACGACTGGGATCTGGACAGCGTGTTCGAACGCGTGCTGGTCGAGTCGGAAATCGCTCCCGAAGCCAAGGAAGTGCGCTACATGAGCGCCAAGGTCAAGCCCGGCAAGAAGTACGACGTGATCGTCACGGTTCCCGGCAAGTACGGCACGGCTTTCGTGCTGGAGCGCGATTCGGGCGACCTGCTGTGGGCGCGTGACACCGCTTACCAGAACGTGGTCAAGGGCTTCACCAAGGATGGCAAGTCCATCCCCAACGCCGACCTGATCTCCAAGACCATAGACCAGACCGTGCACGTCTGCGGCGGCCGTTCGCTGGGCAAGCTGTGGCAAGCCGGCGCGTACAGCCCCAAGACCAACTCGTTCTACTTCCCCATGGCCGAATCGTGCCGTGACCTGACGCCCAATCCAGGTGAATACGTCACCGGCGGCGCGCTGGGCTTCCAGAAGTCGGGCCCTGCCCAGGCAGCTCCCGGCGAGACCAACACCGGCCGTTTCTACGCGTTCAACGTGAAGACCGGCAAGATGGAATGGGTCAAGAAGCAGGCCGCGCTGTTCACCTCCTCGGCGCTGACCACGGCCGGCGACCTGGTGTTCGTGGGCGACAGCATGCGCAACTTCACGGCGTTCGAGCAGGCCTCGGGCAAGCTGCTGTGGAACAGCAAGCTCAACACTTCGGTGTCGGGCAACCCCATGACCTACAGCGTCAACGGCAAGCAGTACATCGCCATCACCACCGGCCCGCACGCCCAGACGCCTACGGCCGTGGCAGTGAACCCCGAACTGAAGAACGTCAACGACAGCGGTCACTCGCTGTTCGTGTTTGCGCTGCCTGACGCCAAGCCCGCCAAGTAATCCATCCCTGGATGGCGCGCGCAGGTCGCAAGACCTGGCGCCGACAAACCCCGCCCGCAGCGATGTCGGCGGGGTTTTTTCTTTCAGCGGGGATCAGCGAACGCGTGCAAGGGCGCAAGCGGCGGAAATTCTGGCGCGCGCTTTTCCTGGCGCGCCTGCACCGCTTCGCTCACATGGCGGTTGCTCCAGATGCCCGACTGCAGCCAGCCCATCTGGCGCAGGCTGTCTTCCACGCTGTGGTCGCGCGCGTAGTCCAGCGCCTGCTTGGTGCCCCAGATGGCAATCGGCGGCTTGGCGGCAATTTCATGGGCGCAGGCCAGCGCGGCTTCAAGCAGCGCCTCGGGCGTGTCGTACAGCGCGTTGACCAGGCCGTGGGCCAGCGCCTGCTCGGCGGGCAGGCGTCGGCCGGTATAGGCCATCTCCTTGACGATGCCCATGGGAATGAGCTTGGGCAGGCGCTGCAGCGTGCCCAGGTCGGCCACCATGCCGATGTTGATTTCCTGGATGCAGAAGAACGCGTCGCGCGTCGCGTAGCGGATGCAGGCCGTGCTGACCAGGTCGACCGCGCCGCCTATGCAGCCGCCCTGGATGGCGCAGATCACCGGCATGCGCAGCCGTTCCATGCGGTTGAACGTGGCAAGCATGTCGGCCAGCGTGTCGCTGAGCGCGGCCCGGCCTTCGGGCGTGCGGTCCTGCGGCGCGAAGCCCGGGTCGGCAAAGGTCTCCAGCGCCATGCCCGCGCTGAAGTGCTTGCCGGTGCTGCTGATGACCAGCGCGCGCGCCTGGCCGGCGTTGTGCAGCTGCTGCAGCACGCCGTCGAGCTCGCGCCAGAACAGCGGGTGCATGGTGTTGAGCTTGTCGGGCTGGTTGAGCTGCAGGTGGGCGACGGCGCCATGCCAGGTCAGCGCAAAGCAGTGCAGCGAGGGGGAGGCGTTGGTTGCGGTCATGGCCTCACTGTAGGGGCGCGCGGGCAGGGCGCGCGTCACTCCGGTGACGCGGCCCCGGCGCTCAGCGCTTGCCGCCGCCCATGATGCTGCCGAGCACGCCGCGCAGGATCTGCTTGCCCAGCGAGTTGCCCATGGTGCGCATGGTGGACTTGGCCATGGTCTGCACCAGTCCGTCGCGCTTGCCGCCGCGCGGTCCGGTGCTGCCGAACAGCAGGTCGTTCAAGCCGCCCATCATTCCCGAATCCTGGGCCTGGCCCGCGGGCGCCGCCCCGCCGCCGGCCGCGGGCGTGGCCTGGGCCGTGCGCTGCTTGAGGATCTCATAGGCCGACTCGCGGTCTTCGGTCTTCTCGTAGACGCCGGCGACCAGCGACGACTGCTGCAGCGCCTGGCGCTGGGCGCTGGTGATCGGGCCGATCTGGCTGCCCGGCGGAATCACGTAGACGCGCTCGGTGATGCCGGGCCGGCCTTTTTCGTCGAGGAAACTGATCAGTGCCTCGCCCACGGCCAGCTCGGTGATCGCGGTCTCTATGTCCAGGCCCGGGTTCTGGCGCATGGTGGTGGCCGTGGCCTTGACGGCTTTCTGGTCGCGCGGGGTGAACGCGCGCAGCGCGTGCTGCACGCGGTTGCCCAGCTGGGCCAGCACGCTGTCGGGAATGTCCAGCGGGTTTTGCGTGACGAAATACACGCCCACGCCCTTGGAGCGCACCAGGCGCACGACCAGCTCGATGCGCTCGAGCAGCATCTTGGGCGCGTCGTTGAACAGCAGGTGGGCCTCGTCGAAGAAGAACACCAGCTTGGGCTTTTCCGGGTCGCCGATTTCGGGCAGCTGCTCGAACAGCTCGGACAGCATCCACAGCAGGAAAGTCGAGTACAGCCGCGGCGCGTTCATCAGTTTTTCGGCCGACAGGATGTTGACCACGCCCTGGCCGCCGGCATCGGTCTGCATCAGATCCTGGATGTTGAGCATGGGCTCGCCAAAGAACTTGTCGCCGCCCTGGCTCTCGATCTGCAGCAGCCCGCGCTGGATCGCGCCCACGCTCGCGGCGCTGATGTTGCCGTATTCTGTGGTGAATTGCTTGGCGTTGTCGCCCACATGCTGCAACATGGCGCGCAAATCCTTGAGATCGAGCAGCAGCAGGCCGTTGTCGTCGGCAATCTTGAACACCAGGTTGAGAACGCCCATCTGCGTCTCGTTGAGCGCCAGCATGCGGCCCAGCAGCAGCGGACCCATGTCGGACACCGTGGCGCGCACCGGGTGGCCCTGCTCGCCAAACACATCCCACAGCGTGGTCGGGCAGGCCAGCGGCATGGGCAGGGCAATGCCGCGCTCCTTGAGCGCGGCCGCGAGCTTGTCGCCGATACTTCCCGTCTGGCTGATGCCCGCGAGGTCGCCCTTGACGTCGGCGAGGAACACCGGCACGCCGATCTGGGAGAAACTTTCGGCGAGTTTTTGCAGCGTCACGGTCTTGCCGGTGCCCGTGGCGCCGGTGATCAGGCCGTGGCGATTCGCCAGGCCGGGCAGCAGCGCGCATTCTGTGGCAGAGTGCTGTGCGATCAAGAGTGGTGGGGCCATAACGAGGTTCCTCTGGAAATGCGTGCCGTCAAAAGTAAAATCGCCAGCAGTAGATTAAATCAATACCAAAGGAATTCCTGTGGCAGGACACAGCAAATGGGCAAATATCCAGCACCGCAAGGGTCGCCAGGATGAGAAACGGGGCCGCATCTGGACCCGTATCATTCGGGAAATCATGGTGGCCGCACGCACGGGCGGCGGCGACCTGGATGCCAACCCCCGGCTGCGCCTCGCGGTGGAGAAAGCCAAGGCAGCCAATATGCCGGCTGACAACATCAAGCGCAACATCGACAAGGCCACGGGCAACCTCGAAGGCGTGAACTACGAGGAAATCCGATACGAAGGCTACGGTATTGGTGGAGCGGCGATCATTGTCGACACCATGACCGACAACCGCGTGCGCACGGTGGCCGATGTGCGCCACGCATTCAGCAAATATGGTGGCAACATGGGCACGGAAGGCTCGGTGGCCTTCCAGTTCAAGCACTGCGGACAAATCATTTTTGCACCGGGCACTTCGGAAGACCGCGTCATGGAACTGGCGCTCGAAGCCGGTGCCGAGGATGTGGTCACCGACGAGGAGGGCGCCATCGAGGTGCTGACCTCGCCCGCCGACTTTGAAGCCGTACGCAACGCACTGGAAGCCGCGGGCCTCAAGCCCGAAGTGGCGGAAGTGACCATGCGCCCTGAAAACACCATCGCCCTCGAAGGCGATGACGCGACCCGCATGCAAAAGCTGCTGGACATGATCGAAGACCTGGACGACGTTCAAGACGTTTACCACAACGCAGACTTATGAAAATTCTTGTGATTGGCGGCGGAGGCCGTGAGCACGCTTTGGCGTGGAAATTGGCGCAATCGCCCAAGTCGACCAAGGTGTTTGTTGCACCCGGCAACGGTGGCACGGCATTGGCGGGCGGCAAGCTCGAAAACCTGGCCCTGACCGATGTCGTGGCGCTGCGCGAATGGGCGCAGGCCGAAAAGATCGGCCTGACCGTGGTCGGCCCCGAAGCGCCGCTGGCGGCCGGCGTGGTCGACGAATTCCGTGCCCACGGGCTCAAGGTGTTCGGCCCGACCAAGGCCGCGGCGCAGCTTGAAAGCTCCAAGGCCTTCTCCAAGGCCTTCATGGCGCGCCATGGCATTCCCACGGCGGCCTACGAAACGTTCAGCGACCCGGCGCTGGCCCATGCCTACATCGACCGACTGGGCGCGCCCATCGTCGTCAAGGCCGACGGCCTGGCCGCGGGCAAGGGTGTGGTCGTGGCGCTTACGGCACAGGAAGCACATGACGCCGTCGACTTCATGCTGGTCGACAACAAGTACGGCGTGAGCCACAACGACGGCGGCGCACGCGTGGTCATCGAGGAATTCCTCGAAGGCGAGGAAGCGAGCTTCATCGTGCTGTGCGACGGCAAGAACGTGCTGGCGCTGGCCACCAGCCAGGACCACAAGCGTCTCAAGGACGGCGACGAAGGCCCGAACACCGGCGGCATGGGCGCTTACTCGCCCGCGCCCGTGGTCACGGCCGACGTGCATGCCCGGGCGATGCGCGAAATCATCCTGCCGACGATACGCGGCATGGAGCGCGACGGCATTCCGTTCACGGGCTTCCTCTACGCCGGTCTGATGATCGATCCCACGGGCCATGTGAAAACGCTGGAATTCAACTGCCGCATGGGCGACCCCGAAACCCAGCCGATCATGATGCGCCTCAAGAGCGATCTGGTCGACGTGATGGCCGCAGCGGTCGATGGCAAGCTCGACCAGGTCGAACTCGAATGGGATCGCCGCACCGCGCTGGGCGTGGTGATGGCCGCCCATGGCTATCCCGAAGCGCCGCGCAAGGGCGACGTGATCACCGGTCTGCCCGCGGAAACCGATGACGCCATGGTCTTCCATGCCGGCACGGCGCTGGTTAACGGCCAGCCCCAGGTCACAGGCGGACGCGTGCTGTGCGTGACCGCGCTGGCCGACAGCGTCAAGCAGGCCCAGGTGCGCGTGTATGACGTGGCGCGCAGCATCCATTTCGATGGCATGCAGTACCGCCGCGACATCGGCTTTCGCGCCATCAAGAGCTGAGATGCAGCCGGTGGAATCAATCAGCGCAACGCTTGCAAGCGTCGACAACGTGCGCGCCTACCTCACGGGGCTGCAGGACGCGATCTGCAGCGCCCTCGAAGCCGTTGAAAGCGGCGCCGGGGGCGAGGGCGCGGGCGCTGGCCATTTCCTGGCCGATGCCTGGGCCAAGGGGCCCGAGGAGCGTCTGCAGGGCGAAGGCATCACGCGCATCATGGAAGGCGGCCTGGTGTTCGAACGCGCGGGCTGCGGCTTCTCGCATGTGCGCGGCGCGCAGCTGCCGCCCTCGGCCACGCAGCACCGGCCCGAGCTGGCCGGCGCGCCGTTCGAGGCCATGGGCGTGTCGCTGGTGTTCCACCCGCGCAACCCCTATGTGCCCACGGTGCACATGAACGTGCGCATGATTTCGGCCGGTCATCCGGGCCAGGCGCCCACACGCTGGTTCGGTGGCGGGCTCGACCTGACGCCGGTCTATGGCTTCGAGCAGGACGCGGTGGATTTCCACCGCGGCTGCCGCGATGCGCTGGCGCCGTTCGGCGCCGATCTTTACCCGCGTTTCAAGACCTGGTGCGACGAGTATTTCTATCTCAAGCACCGGGACGAGCAGCGCGGCGTGGGCGGAATCTTCTTTGACGATTTCTGCGAGCTGCCGCCCGAACAGAGCTTTGCCATGCTGCGTTCGGTGGGCGACAGTCTGCTCAAGGCCTATCTGCCCATCGTCGCGCGCCGCCAGGACACACCCTATGGCGAGCGCGAGGTGGCGTTCCAGCGCTATCGGCGCGGCCGCTATGTCGAGTTCAACCTGGTCTGGGACCGGGGCACGCATTTCGGCCTGCAGTCGGGCGGGCGCACGGAATCCATCCTGCTGTCCATGCCGCCGCATGCCTGCTGGAGCTACCAGCGCGAGGATGCCCAGGGCTCGCCCGAAGCGGCCTTGACGCGTGAATTCCTCGTGCGGCGCGACTGGCTTTGAGCCTGCAGGCCCGCCGTTCTGACGGGCTTGATGTGCGCGCAGCGGGGTTATGCTGCAAAAAACTATAATTTCGATAGCTGACCGCGCAGATGCGGCACGCATATCATTCCAATAACAAAGCAACAGCCCGGTCTGCGGTACACCGCGGGGGGGCAAGCCGCAGAAGGCATTGAGCCCGGATGCGCGCTATATTGAACAACCTTTTCTATACATCGCCTGATGACCACCACCCCCAAAACGGAAACCGCCGCCAAAAAAGACGTCACCAAGCTCCAGCGCGCCATCGTCGATGGCCTGGAGGATGTCAAGGCGCAAGACATCCAGGTCTTCAATACCGAACACCTGTCGCCACTGTTTGAACGCGTGATCGTGGCATCGGGCACGTCGAACCGCCAGACCAAGGCGCTCGCGGCCAGCGTGCGCGACGCCGTCAAGGAAGCCGGCTTCGACAAGCCGCGCATGGAAGGCGAAGAAAACGGCGAATGGATCATTGTCGACTGCGGCTCGGCCGTGGCGCACATCATGCAGCCCGCGATCCGCCAGTACTACCGCCTGGAAGAGATCTGGGGCGACAAGCCCGTGCGCCTGAAGCTCGGCGCCGCCAAGCCCGCGCCTTCGGCCGCCAATGTGCTGGCCGACAAGAAGGCCGCGCAAAAGGCCGCCAAGTCGGATGCCAAGGCAGCCCCCAAGTCCAAGGCCAAGGCCGCAGACAGCGCCAAGCCCGCAGCCAAGAAGACTGCGGCCAAGCCGGCAGCCGCCAAGAAGCCCGCCGCCGGTAAGCCGGCCTCCAAGACCGTGGCCAAGGGCCTGGCAGCTCCGGCCGCCAGCGCCAAGACCGCAGCCAAGACGGCAGCCAACGCCGTGGCCAAGGAAGCCGCCCAGACCGCAGCCAAGAGCGCGGCCAAGGCTGCAGCCAAGCCCGCTGCCGTCAAGAAGCCCGCCGCCAAGAAGGTCGCCGCCAAGGTCCAGACCGTCGTGGTCAAGCCTTCGGTGCCGCGCACTGCCAAGCCCGCGGCGCCTGCCGCCAAGCGCGCTCCCCGCAAGGCTTCCTGATCGGGCCTGAAGGATGAGGCTTTTGATCGTGGCCGTGGGCCTGCGCGTGCCCGACTGGGCGCAGACGGCTTACGACGATTACGCCAAGCGCTTTCCACCGGAGTTGAAGGTGGAGCTCAAGGCGGTCAAGACCGAGCCGCGCGGCTCCAAGACGCTGGAGACGCTTTACGCCGCCGAGCGCGAGCGCATCGAGGCGGCCATTCCGCGCGGCATGCGCATCGTGGTGCTCGACGAGCGCGGCACGACCCTCACGACCAAGGCCCTGGCCCAGCGTCTGCAGGGCTGGCAGCTCGAAGGCGACGATGTGGCGCTGGTGATAGGCGGGCCCGACGGGCTCGATCCGGCGTTTCGCCAGGCCGCGCACGAGCGCATACGCCTGTCCGACCTGACGCTGCCGCACGCCATGGTGCGCGTGCTGCTCATCGAGCAGCTGTACCGCGCCTGGTCGGTGAATGCAGGTCATCCTTACCATCGCGAGTAAGGGACGGTGGCGCGAGCTGGCGCCTCTTTAGACCCATGAACGGCCTGTACTCATCACTTGAGTACGGGCCGTTCATCCTTCGACTGGCTCAGGACGAACGGGGGGATGAGGCCCGCTGTTTCTTGTTGATTCATTGCGAGACTTGGGCTCGCTGGCCTCGCTCAATCCTTGCTCCGACTCATTTCCATGGAGAACGTGAACCGATTCGCCGGGTGGAATGAACGCGAGATCTCCAGCAATTCCCCGGCCGGATCGTAATAGCGCCGCGTGATGCGCAGCGCGGGCGAGCCGCTTTCCGTCTTGAGTTCCGCCGCCATGTCCGCGGGCAGCAAAATGGCCTGCACGTCCTGGCGTATGCGCGCGATCGCGCGGCCGTAGCGTTCTTCGATGAGGCTGCTGATCAGCGTTTGTGGCGAGGCGCGTACCAGCTGGGCGATGTCGGCGAAAGCGGCGTCCACATAGACGTCGGTCCAGCAGATGGGCAGGGCATTGGCCTGGCTGCTGTCGAGCCGCAGGCTCGAGATGCGCAGCCAGCGCGTGCCGCCAGGGCAGTCGAGCTCCTTGGCCAGAGCGAGGTCGGCGACCAGCTCCTGCGACGACTTGACGGTGCGCACATGGCGCGCGCCGAACTGCGCGAGCTCGTCCACGGTGGCGATCGACTGCGTGAAGCCCATCGCGGGGCGCGCCGATTCGACGCGCGTGCCCACGTTCTTCTTGCGCGAAATCAGTCCCTGCTCCTGCAGCTCGTCGAGCGCCTTGCGCACCGCGTAACGGCTCAGGCCGTACTGCTCGCACAGTTCCAGTTCGGTGGGCAGCAGGCTGCCCACGGGATGCACCCCCGAAGTAATGGCGTCCGTCAGCTCGCGGCAGAGGTCTGTCTGTATGCTTTTCTTCATCGCTTGGATTGTGTCCCGAATCAGGGTTTTCACTGTGAAGTCAATTGTTCGAACATATCTACACTTCGATATGTACGAACATAACTATATGTTCGATTTTATTCAACATATTGGATTGCACTCCCATGCGCAACGGCTCCTCTTCCAGCACTGTCATCGATTCCATCCTGTTTCGCGATGCGTTCGGCACGCCCGCGATGCGCGAAGTCTTCTCCGATCGCGGTCTCATCGCGCGTTACATCGAAGTCGAAGTCGCACTGGCCCAGGCCCAGGCCCGCTGCGGCGTGATCCCGCAAGACGCGGCGCAGACGATTGCGCGCGCGTCGTGCATAGAGAAGATCGATTTCGATCATATGCGCCAGGAGACCGACATCGTCGGTTATCCGATCCTGCCGCTGGTGCACCAGCTGGTGGAGATGTGCGGCGACGCCGGCCGCTATGTGCACTGGGGCGCGACGACCCAGGACATCATGGATACCGCCAACGTGCTGCAGGTGCGCGCCGCGCTGGATATCGTGGAAGCCGACATTCGCGCGCTGCGCGCCATCCTGGCCGATCTGGCGAAGAAGCACCGCGACACGCCCATGGCCGGGCGCACGCACCTGCAGCAGGCGCTGCCCGTGACCTTCGGCTACAAAGTCGCGATCTGGCTGGCGATGTTCGATCGCCACCAGCAGCGCCTGGCCGAGCTGCGCGCGCGCGTGCAGTGCGTGAGCTTCGCGGGCGCCGCGGGCACGCTCGCTTCGCTGGGCGACAAGGGCTTCGAAGTGCAAAAAGCGCTGGCCGAGGAACTGGGCCTGCAGGTTCCCGTGACCACCTGGCATGTGGCGCGCGACGGTTTCGCCGAGGCCGTGAATCTGCTGGCGCTGGTCACGGGCTCGCTGGGCAAGATTGCGCTCGACATCATGATCATGGCTTCTACGGAATTCGCCGAAGTCTACGAACCGTTCGTCAAGGGCCGCGGCGCCAGTAGCACCATGCCGCAAAAGCGCAATCCTATCTCCAGCGAGCTGATGCTGGCCGCGGCCAAGGGCGTGCGCCAGCATGCGGGCCTGATGGTCGACGCGATGATCCAGGACTTCGAGCGCGCGACCGGCCCCTGGCACGCCGAGTGGATTGCGATTCCGGAGAGCTTCATCCTGACCGCGGGCGCATTGCACCAGGCCAGGTTCGCGCTCGGCGGGCTGATCGTCGACGCCGCACAGATGCGCCGCAATCTGGGCATCAGCCGGGGCCTGATCGTCGCCGAGGCCGTGATGATGGGTCTGGCCCCGGCCATGGGCCGCCAGCAGGCGCATGACGTGGTGTACGACGCCTGCCGCAGCGTCAACGAATCCGGCGGCACGCTGGCCGACGCGCTCAGCGCATTGCCCGCCGTCACCGCGCATTTCGATCGCGCCGCGATCGAGCACCTGACCGACCCCGTGAACTACCTGGGGCTGGCGCCGCAAATGGTCGACCGTGCGCTGGAAGCATCGACCAAGACCCTCTGATTCCGAAATCCAAGGAGACAAAAAATGAAGCTGCTCAAGACTTCCGGCGCTGTGGCCCTGCTGCTCGCATCCCAGATCGCCGCGGCCCAGGCCTGGCCCAGCAAGACCATGACCTGGATCGTGCCCTTTGCCGCGGGCGGTCCCACCGATGCGATGGCGCGCGACATCGCCGACAAGGTGTCGCGCCAGGTCGGCCAGACCATCGTCATCGAGAACGTCGCCGGCGCGGGCGGTACCATAGGCGCGACCAAGGCATCGCGCTCGCCGGCCGACGGCTATACCTTCCTGGTCGGCCACATGGGCTACATGGGTGCGGGCCCGGCGCTGTACAAGAAGCTCAGCTACGACCCGGTCAGGAGCTTCGAGCCCGTGTTCCGCTTTCCCGATACCCCGCTGGTGATGCTGGTCGGCAAGAACTCGCCCTACAAGAGCGCCGACGACTTCGTCGCCGCGGCCAAGGCCAAGCCCTTGGCGCTGAACTTCAGCAACGCGGGCGTGGGCTCGACTTCGCATCTCATCGCCGCGCTGTTCGCGTCGCGCGCCGGCATCGAAGTCACGCAGATTGCCTACAAGGGCGCGGGCCCGGCGATCAACGACCTGATCGGCGGCCAGGTCGATGCCATGTTTGACCAAAGCAACACCGCCTTGCCGCAAGTGCAGGGTGGGCGCCTGAACGCCATCGCGCTGACTTCGCTCACGCCCATGGCCAGGCAATATCCGGGCGTCAAGCCGCTGGCCGAGAAAACGATTCCCGGCTTCGAGGCCGCGACTTGGTACGGCCTGTACGCGCCCAAGGGCACGCCGCGCGACGTGGTCGAGAAGATGCACCAGGCCTATCTCAAGGCGCTGGGGGACAAGGCCTGGACCGAGCGCATGACAAGCCAGGGCATCAAGCTGCTGCCCGATGCGCAATACGCGCCTGATGCATTCGGCAAGTTCACGGCCGCCGAAGTGCTGCGCTGGAACGAGGTCGTCGCGGCGGCGAAGATACAGCTCGACTGAGCGCGCCCATGGTCCGCATCGCACAGGAAGATCTGGTCGAAAGCCTGGCCCGGGCTTTCCAGTATGTGAGCCACCACCATCCGGCTGACTATGTGCAGGCGCTGCGCCGCGCGCAGGAGCGCGAGACGCATGCGCCCGCGCGCGCCGCGATCGAGCAGTTGCTGGTCAACAGCCGGCTCGCGGCTCTGGGCCGGCGGCCCCTTTGCCAGGACACGGGCGTGGGCCAGGTGTTCGTGCGCCTGGGCTGCGGCGTGCAGTTCTATCGCCACGACGGCGCGCCGCCCCTTTGCTTGCAGGAAGTCGCCAACGAAGGCGTGCGCCGCGGCTACACCGACCCGGTCAATCCGCTGCGCGCGACCATGGTGTCCGACCCGCTGGGACTGCGGCGCAATACGCGCGACAACACGCCCGCCGTCGTGCAGTGCGAGATCGTCGCAGGCGATGTGCTCGAAGTGCTGGTCGTCGCCAAGGGCGGCGGCGGCGATGTGAAGACGCGGTTCGCGACGCTCGAGCCCAGCGACAGCGTTGCCGACTGGGTGATTGCGCAGTTGCCTGGTATGGGCGCGGGCTGGTGCCCGCCGGGCACGCTGGGCATAGGCATAGGCGGCACGCCCGAACAGGCGATGCTGCTGGCCAAGCTGTCGCTGTTCGATGCGATCGACATCGATCTGCTGCAGGCGCGCGGCGCGCAGGGCGCCGAGCAAGCGCTGCGCCTCGAAGTCTTCGAGCGCGCGAACGCGCTGGGCATAGGCGCGCAAGGCCTGGGCGGGTCGTCGGCCGTGCTGGATGTGAAGCTGCGCACCGCCCCCTGCCATGCGGCCACCATTCCTGTGGCCTTGATTCCGAATTGCACGGCCGCGCGCTATGTGCGCTTCACGCTCGACGGCAGCGGCCCGGCCGCGCTGGCCGAGCCGCCCGCAAGCCTGTGGGACGGCATCGCCGAGCGCTTCGACATGCCTGGCGCGGTGCGCGTCGATCTGGACCAGCTCGACAAGGCCCAGGTGAGCCAATGGAAGACCGGGCAGACGCTGCTGCTGTCCGGCTCCGTGCTGACTGCGCGCGACGCCGCGCACAAGCGTCTGGTCGATCTCATGGCGCGCGGCCAGCCCTTGCCCGTGGACTTGCGCGATCGCACCATCTACTACGTGGGCCCGGTCGATGCCGTGGGCGAAGAAGCCGTGGGCCCCGCGGGGCCGACCACGGCCACGCGCATGGACCGCTTCGTCGAGCCGCTGATGGCCGGCACCGGACTGCTGGCGATGATAGGCAAGGCCGAACGCGGCAAGGATGCGATCGCGGCGATCGCGCGCCACGGCGGCGTGTACCTGAGCGCGACGGGCGGCGCGGCCTATCTGCTGGCCCGATCGATACGCGCGGCACGGGTCGTGGCGTTTGCCGACCTGGGCATGGAAGCGATCCATGAGTTCGTGCTGCATGACTTCCCGGTCACGGTGGCGGTGGACAGCCAGGGGCGGACGATCCACCTTTTTGGCAAGGCCGTCTGAGGCGCAAAGGCTGTCGCGCGCTTTGCCCGGAGCGCACGGAATCGGTCGGACGATGGGAGACAACTGCGGCAAGGGCTGCTGTCAGGCCGCAAGGCGTTGGCCGCCATGCGCGCCGTGGCCTGGCACCCGCGCCGGACACCACCGTCGCGCTGGGCGCGCAGCGCCTGGGCAAGCCCGGCGCCTGTGGCATCCTGTTATCCGCCTGTCCGACCTGACGCTGCCGCACGCCAGGGTGCGCGTGCTGCTCATCGAGCAGCTGTACCGCGCCTGGTCGGTGAATGCAGGTCATTCTTACCACAGGGAATGATTGCGGGTCCGGATCGATGAAGCAGCCTCAGGGCTGCTTTTTTTGCTCCACCCCGGATGAGCACGCGTCCGCGGCTGCAGGTCCCGCCACTATCCGGCCGCAGTGAGCGATGCAAGGCGCGACCGGGTGGTGAGATTCAGCCGGTAAACGCAATTGAATATTGCTCTGCTGCGGGGTCAGGGTCGCGCGGCACCTGTTAGATTGCGGTATCGCAAGGCGCTGTGCGTGCGGCCCGGAAGGCGCGCGCCGAAAATCTACATAACTATCGAGAGAATCCATGGAATTGCTGAATCAGTTCTTCACGTCATTGAACGGCATCGTATGGGGTGTGCCCATGATCGTGCTGATCCTGGGCACCGGCTTTTATCTGCAGATTCGCCTGGGATTCATGCCGCTGCGCAATATCGTCCATGGCTTTCGCATGATCTGGCGCAGCCGGCGTATCGAAGACAAGGCCGATGGCGACATCTCGCCCTATGCGGCGCTGATGACGGCGCTGTCGGCGACGGTGGGCACGGGAAATATCGCCGGCGTGGCCACGGCCATCGCGGTGGGCGGCCCAGGGGCGCTGTTCTGGATGTGGATGACCGCGTTGCTGGGCATGGCCACCAAGTACGGTGAAGTCGTCGTCGCGGTGAAGTACCGCGAGCAGAATGCCAAGGGCCAGTGGGTCGGCGGCCCGATGTACGCAATCAAGAACGGCCTGGGGCGTCACTGGCGCTGGATGGGTACGCTGTTCGCCATCTTCGGCGGCTTTGCCGGCTTCGGCATAGGCTCCATGGTGCAGGCCAACGGCATTGCCTCGGCCATGCACAGCGCCTTCGGCCTGGAAAACTGGGTCACCGGCCTGGCGTTGGCGCTGCTGGTGGGCGCGGTCGTGCTGGGCGGGATCACGCGCATCGGCGCGGTCGCCGAAAAGCTGGTGCCGGCGATGTGCGTGCTCTACATTGCCTGCGTGCTGTGTGTGCTGTGGGTTTTTGCCGACCGTATCCCCAGCGCCTTCGCGCTGATCTTTGCCCAGGCCTTCAATCCTACGGCGGCCACGGGCGGTTTCCTGGGCTCGACCGTGCTGATGGCCTTGCGCATGGGAGTGGCGCGCGGCATCTTCTCCAACGAAGCCGGCCTGGGCACCGCCGGCATCGCCCAGGCCGCGGGAGCGACCAAGGACCCGGTGTTCTCGGGCCTGGTAGGCATGATGGGCACCTTCATCGACACCATCATCGTCTGCACCATGACCGGCCTGGCCATTGTCGTCAGCGGCGTCTGGAACTCGGGCGCGACCGGCGCGGTGCTGTCGACCCAGAGTTTCGAGGCGGCACTGCCCGGCATTGGCAAGTATCTGCTGGCGCTGTCGCTGGCGGTGTTTGCCTTCACCACCATCCTGGGCTGGGCCTATTACGGCGAGAAGTGCTGGACCTACCTGGTCGGCCCGGTCTGCGAAAAGCCTTTTCGCATCCTGTGGACCGTGGCTGCGTATTTCGGCGCCGTGGCGACCCTGGACTTCGCCTGGCTGGTGGCGGACACGCTCAACGCGCTGATGGCGATTCCCAATCTGATCTCGCTGCTGCTGCTTTCGCCGGTGATCGTGCAGCTCACGCGCGAGTACTTTGCCCGGCGCGACGGCGCAGCGCGATAGGCGGCTTGCGAGGCCGTCGAGCGCGCGTGGTACTATCTTTTTCATAGCCTGCGACGCTTGAATTTAAAGGGTTGCAGCAGTTTTTACCGTCTGCCATGTCTGATTTCCTCTACCTCGCCTCGCAAAGTCCCCGCCGCCGTCAATTGCTCGAGCAAATCGGCGTGCGCCACGAATTGCTGCTGCCCAACGCCGCCGGCGATGTCGCAGAAGATGCCGAAGCCATCGAGCTGGCGCTGGCCGCCGAAGCGCCACGCGACTACGTGCAGCGCGTGACCGGACTCAAGCTCGACGCAGCCGTGGCCCGCCATGCGCGCCGCGGCCTGGCGCCCGCGCCCATCCTGTGTTCCGATACCACGGTGGCGCTGGGTGCGCAGATCCTGGGCAAGCCCGAAGATGAGGCCGATGCCGCGCGCATTCTTTCGCTGCTCTGCGGCCAGGAGCATGAGGTGCTCACGGCCGTGGCGCTGCAGTCCGGCCCGCAGCGTTTCACGGCGCTTTCAGTTTCTGTCGTGCGCTTCGCGGCCATGACGCCCGCGCAGATCGCGGCCTATGTCGCCACGGGCGAGCCCATGGGCAAGGCCGGCGCCTATGGCATACAGGGCGCGGCCGCGGTGCATGTCGCCCACCTCGCGGGCAGCTATACCGGCATCATGGGGCTGCCCCTGTTCGAAACCGCCCAGCTGCTGCGCCAGGCCGGCTGGTCCCTTTGAATTGGATAGGCAAGCAATGAACATGCAACAGGACATTCTGATCAACTGGTCGCCCCAGGAGACCCGCGTCGCCATCGTCGAAAGCGGGGCGGTGCAGGAGCTGCACATGGAGCGCCCGCTCGAGCGCGGCCTGGTGGGCAATGTCTATCTGGGCAAGGTGGCGCGCGTGCTGCCGGGAATGCAGTCGGCGTTCATCGACATTGGCCTGGAGCGCGCGGCCTTCCTGCATGTGGCCGACGTCTGGCAGCGCCAGGAAAACGGCGAGGCGCCGATGTTCGCGCGCAAGGACCTGCCGGTCAAACCGATTGAAAAGCAGATCTTCGAGGGCCAGGCCATCCTGGTCCAGGTCATCAAGGACCCGATAGGCACCAAGGGCGCGCGGCTGTCGACCCAGGTCAGCATCGCAGGGCGGCTGCTGGTGTTCCTGCCCCAGGACGACCATGTGGGCGTGTCGCAGAAGATTCCGCCTGCCGAACGCGACGCGCTGCGCGCCCGGCTGCAGGGCCTGGTGGGCGAGAAGGCCACGGGCGGCGGTGGCGGTTTCATCCTGCGCACCAACGGCGAGGATTCGAGCGACCAGGAGCTGTCGGAAGACATTGCCTACCTGCGCAAGACCTGGGCGCGCATCAAGCAGTCATCGGTGCAGCTGCCGCCGGGCTCGCTGCTGCACCAGGATCTGAACCTGCTGCAGCGCGTGCTGCGCGATCTGGTGGGCGAGCAGACGCAGACCATTCGCATCGACTCGCGCGAGCAGTTTGCGGCCTTGCAGGCTTTCGGGCTGGAATTCATGCCCGCGGCCGTGCCCAAGCTGCAGCTGTACAAGGGCGAGCGGCCAATTTTCGACCTCTACTCGATTGACGAGGAAATCGCCAAGGCGCTGGGCCGGCGCGTGGACCTCAAGTCGGGCGGCTACCTGATCGTCGACCAGACCGAAGCCCTGACGACCATCGATGTCAACACCGGTGGTTTCGTCGGCGCGCGCAATTTCGACGACACCATTTTCAAGACCAATCTCGAGGCCGCCCAGGCGATCGCGCGCCAGCTGCGCCTGCGCAATCTGGGCGGCATCGTGATCGCCGACTTCATCGACATGGTGCGCGAAGAGCACCAGCTGTCGGTGCTCGCCGAGTTCCGCAAGCAGCTGGGCCGCGACCGCGTCAAGACCATGATGTCGGGCGGCTTCTCGCAGCTGGGCCTGGTCGAGATGACGCGCAAGCGCACGCGCGAATCGCTGGCCCACATGCTGTGCGAACCCTGCCCGGTGTGCACCGGCAAGGGCATAGTCAAGACCGCGCGCAGCGTCTGCTACGACGTGCTGCGCGAAATCCTGCGCGAGGCGCGCCAGTTCAATCCGCAGGAATTCCGCGTGATTGCCTCGCGCCAGGTCGTCGACCTGTTTCTCGACGAGGAAAGCCCGCACCTGGCCAGCCTCTCGGACTTCATCGGCAAGCCGATTTCGCTGCAGGCGGAAAACGCCATGGGCCAGGAGCAGTACGACATCGTGCTGCTGTGATCGGCAGCGATTGCAGGCTGGTGCAATAGGGAACGCACGCGCCCGGACCCGCAGTCGCATGGCCGCCACGCGCCAAGCGTACCGGGCATGGATATGATGGTGAATATCCGTCACTGAGGTAACGCCATATGTCCAGCGTGGATTTCTTGCATCTGCCGCGCCAGCGCGGCCCGCACCGGGCTGCGCACTGACTATGGTGGTGGAGTTCCTGCATTCGCTGGCGCTTGTCCCACTGACCCTGCTGCCCATCATGAACCCGCTGAGCGGAGCGCCGGTGTTCTCCATGACCGTGGGCAACAACCCCGTGGCCGCGCACCAGTTGGCGCGTCAGGTGGCGATCAATTGCTGGTTCGTGCTGGTCGGCTCCATGCTCGTGGGCACCTATGTGCTGAGCCTGTTCGGCATCTCCTTGCCCATTGTGCGCATAGGCGGCGGTCTGCTGGTCGCGGCTTCGGGCTGGCGCATGCTCAACCGCAATGACGACGACGAGGTCCAAGAGGCCGTCAAGCGCACCCAGCCCGACAGCTGGACCCATGCCGAGATCATGCGGCGCAGCTTTTTTCCGCTCACTTTTCCCTTGACCACCGGCCCCGGCTCGATTGCCGCAGCAATTGCCATCGGCGCGGGCTTGCCGCGCCAGCTGGAATTGTATGTTTCGGGCGCCTTCGTGGCCGTGCTGGGTGCGACCGCCACGGTCGGCGTGGTCTATCTTGTCAACCGCAATGCCGCGGCGCTGATGTTCAAGCTCGGTGAGGTCGGCACCCTGGTCATGACGCGGCTGATGGCTTTCATCCTGCTGTGCATAGGCATAGAGATCATCTGGACTGGATGGGCCCAGTTGAACGGTATTTCACCTCACTGAAGGAGATACGCTGCATGGACAACCTGCTGATCTTTGTGCAAGGCGCGATGCTGCTGGGGCTGATCGCGGTTGGCGTGCATTTCAAGGGCATGGCCATAGGCCTGTTCGGTGCGCTGGGCGTGCTGCTGTTCGTGCTGCTGTTCAGCATTGCGCCGGGCTCGGTGCCGGTGTCGGCCATGCTCATCATCATGTCGGTCGTGACGGCGGCCGGCGCCATGCAGCTGGCCGGGGGCATAGACTTTCTGGTGGCCCAGGCGCAGAAGGTGATACGCCGCTTTCCCAACCAGATCACCTACGTGGCGCCGCTGACCACCTTCACTTTCTGCGCGGGCGCGGGCACGGGCAACATCTACTATTCGCTGATGCCGGTGATCTACGAGGTGGCGCTGGCCAACAAGGTGCGTCCCGAACGGCCGCTGGCGCTGTCTGCCACGGCGGGCCAGCTGGCGATCACGGCCAGCCCGGTGTCGGCGGCCATGGCGGCCATGGTCGGGCTGCTCGCGCCGCAGGGCTTCCGGATCACCGACATTCTGATGATCACGGTGCCGGCCTCCATCGTCGCCATCATCGCCGGCGGCCTGGTGATGAGCCGCGTCGGCAAGCCGCTGGAGCAGGACCCGGAATACCTGCGGCGCATCGCCAGCGGCGAGCTGGTGGCACCCGCTGCCGACGCCCAGCTCAAGCCGCCGACGCGCG
>NZ_JAVWWA010000038.1:0-8816 GCF_036666375.1 Comamonas sp.
CAAGGGCTACAAGCGCCTGTTCCCCGGCAACAAGGTGCGCCTCAAGGGCGGCTATGTGATCGAATGCACGGGCTGCAACAAGAACGCCGCCGGCGAGATCACCGAAGTGCTGGCCCAGGTCGTGCCCGACACCAAGAGCGGCACGCCCGGCGCCGACAGCGTCAAGGTCAAGGCGGCGATCACCTGGGTGGGCGTGGCCGATGGCGTTGCCGCCGAAGTGCGCATCTACGACCGCCTGTTCACCGACGCCCAGCCCGACGCCGGCGGCAAGGACTTCCTCGCGCTGCTCAACCCCGACAGCCTCAAGGTCGTGACCGCGTTTGTCGAGCCTTCGCTGGCCAGCGCCGCACCCGACACGCGCTTCCAGTTCGAGCGCCACGGCTACTTCGTCACCGACCGCCAGGACCACGCGTCCGGCAAGCCGGTCTTCAACAAGATCACCGGGCTGAAAGACAGCTGGGGCAAGTAAGCCCGGCATCCGACGCACGCAAAGGCTGCCGCTGGCAGCCTTTTTCATCTCCTCCGCACATCCCAGGACCCCATGCAAGCCCTGCTCCACGCCATCGCCACGATGGAACTGCCCACCGATGCCCGGCGCATCTTCCATGGCCGCGGCGGCCTGCATCCGGGCTGCGAACAATGGGCGCTCGATGCCTATGCGCCCGTGCTGCTGCTGACCAGCTTCAAGCCGGTGCCTGAAGAGGAACTCGCGGCCATAGGCGCGGCGCTGGAGCAGCGCTGGCAGCAGATAGGCGCCGGCGCGCCGCTCAACTGGGTGTTCCAGTGCCGCCACGAAGGCCGCAGCGACACGCGGCTCATGGCCGGCAGCGTGCCCGAGCCGCATGTTGTCACCGAGAACGGCACGCGCTACCGCGTGCATGTGCTCAAGGGCCAGAACCACGGCCTGTTTCTGGACATGGCCGAAGGCCGGCGCTGGGTGCACGAGCATGTGGCGGCCCACCCCGAACGGGAGCGCGGGCTCAAGGTGCTCAACCTGTTTGCCTATACCTGCGCGTTCTCGGTCGTCGCGCGCCAGGCCGGCGCCCGGCAGGTGCTCAATCTCGACATGAGCAGCGGCGCGCTGGCCATAGGCCAGCAGAACCACCAGCTCAACGAAATCAGCGACGGCGCGAGCTTTCTCGCCCACGATATCTTCAAGACCTGGGGCAAGATCACGCGCGGCGGCCCCTACCATCTGGTCGTCGTCGACCCGCCGAGCTACCAGAAAGGCAGCTTTGTCGCGACCAAGGACTACGCCAAGCTGATGCGCCGCCTGCCCGAGCTGCTGCGCCCCGGCGGCCACGCGCTGCTGTGCCTCAACGCGCCCGAGCTGGGCCAGGACTTCCTGCAAAGCCAGATGCAGGAACTCGCGCCCGAACTCGCATTCGCCGGGCGCGTGGCCAACCCCGCGGTGTTCGCCGATGTCTCGCCCGAGCGCTCGCTCAAGGTGCTGGTCTACCGCGCACCCGGCTGAGACCTACGAAACCGGCCTTGGGACGGCGGCACAATGGCGCCATGCACCTGAATACTTCCCATCTGTCGCGCCGAACGGCATTGCAAGCCACGCTGTGCGCGCTGGCCAGCCCCGCGGCTTTTGCAGCTCCCGCCAAATTCGACATCTGGCCCCACGAATCGCGCGTTCCCGGCGGCGTGGCGCGCCTGTCGCTCGGGCCCGCGGCCCAGCGGCCCAAGGTCAAGGCCGGCGATTTTCCGGTGCTGGTCGCGGGCGACATGATCGAATGGACCGCCATCGTGGGCATTCCACTGTCGGCCGCGCCGGGCGTGCACCGCGTGCAGGTCGATGCCGGCGAAGGCCTGCAAAGCCTCGAGTACCGCGTGCGCGACAAACGCTATCAGGAGCAGCACCTCAAGGTATCGCCCAAGACCGTGGACCTCGCGCCCGAAGACCTCGCGCGCCATGAACGCGAGCGCGCGCACCAGCAGCAGGTGATGGCGCTGTTCACCGCGCAGCGCAGCGAAGACCTGCGCATGCGCGTGCCCGTGCCCGGGAGGCGCTCGAGTTCCTTTGGCCTGCGCCGCGTGTTCAACGGTCAGTCGCGCAATCCGCACAGCGGCATGGACATCGCCGCGGCCAAGGGAACGCCGGTCGTCGCACCGCTGCCGGGCAAGGTGGTCGATGTGGGGGATTATTTCTTCAATGGCGGCACGGTCTGGCTCGACCATGGCGCGGGCCTGCTGAGCATGTACTGCCACCTGAGCCGAACGGACGCCAAGCTCGGCGATGTGCTCGCCACGGGCGATGCATTTGCCGCGGTAGGCGCGACCGGGCGCGTGACCGGCCCGCACCTGCACTGGGGCGTGATGCTCAATCAGACCATGGTGGACCCGGCGCTGTTCGTGCCGGCGTAAGCGGCCGACACAACCCTTGAGGCGTCGCTGCAGCGCCTCGCCGGCCGCGCCTGGCCGGCCGCGCCTCGCCGGCCGCGCCTGGCCGGCCGCGCCTCGCCGGCCGCGCCTCAACCGCAGATCTTCGATTTGCGGGGTCGAATCAGCCGCTTCTAGGCGCCTTATTCTTCAGGCAACGCTTCCGATTGCAGGAAGCGCTTGACCAGATCGAAGAAGTTCTCGTAGAACGCGTCGACCGCAATCGTCTCGCTGCCGACCTTGACCATGGAGTCGTTGCTGGCCGCGAACGGCAGCGACACCGAGCCCAGCGCGCCCACGCCCAGGCTCGCGGAGTTCGCGCTTTTCTTCAGCGCATAGCGGTCCTGCAGCGCGGTGACGAAGCCCAGGCTCACGCCGTGATCGGCGCTTTCGGGCACGCAGACCACGCGTATCAGCATCTGCAGATGCACCTCGGGCTCGGGCTGGAAACTCTTTTGCCCCTCGACCAGATCGGCGCGCGCGTTGTTGATCATGTAGCCCTGGCTCAGCAATGCCCGGCGCGCGGCTTCGCAGGTCTGTGCGGGGGTGGCATCGAACAGCCGTGAGTAGGTGGCGGTCGAGGAGAAATCCTCCTGCGAGCGCACGCGCTTCATCGGTTCGCTGGCGCAGGCGGTCAGGCTTGCGGCCAGCGCCAGCCATGCCAGCGGCAAGAGGCTGCGCCGCCATCCGTCCATCCGTTTCTGCTTCACCACCAGGCGCTCCTTGTTCAATCGGTTACAGACGACTTCGTCCGACCGCGAAAATGCTCTCAAATTTTATAGCACACTGATCGCATCACTGTTGGTCCGCAGGTTACAGAAGCCGGGACTTCCGCAGAAGTCGCCAGCCCGTACACACTCTTGCGCAAACGTCCGACAAGCACTGCCTTGACCCAACTACGTGAGGACCTCACTGGAACCGGGCATGCTGCCAACTGTTGCAATTTTTCAGCCAGCCCTGCTGGCACCGAAAGGAAACTTCATGCGATTTTTTGGGATCCTGGCCTTGTCGGCCGGCCTCACGGCCTGCGCGACTTCGCAGACCGCCGTTCCTGAAACCGGTGCGGATGCCGCCACGCTAGAGGCCTACCATTGGCAATTGCGCGAAGTGCGCAACGACCAGGGCCAGCCGCAGGCGGGCTGGACCCTGCCGCCCGCTGCAGCCGCGGCCAACGCCGCGCCACCTGCCACGTCCCGCACGGTGGTGCTGAACTTTGCGCAGAACCAGGTCTCGGTGGGCAGACTGTGCAATGCGCTGTCGGCAGGCTACAGCCTGCAGGGCAATGCGCTGCATATCGGTCCCGTGCGCGGCACGCTGATGGCCTGCCCCGACTCCGCGGCCATGGTGCTCGAGCAGCAGGTCGGTCAAAGACTGCCCCAGGCCAGCCAATGGCGCATCGCCACAGCGCCGGCCGAGGCCGGCGCCACGCCCGCACCGATACTGACGCTGGTGTTCTCGGACGGCGGCCAATGGGTGCTCGAAGGCAAGCCCACCGACGCCACGCGCTACGGCAGCGCGGGCGAGCGCATGTTTCTGGAAGTCGCGCCGCAGCGCGTCACCTGCAGCCATCCGCTGATTCCCAACTACCAGTGCCTGCAGGTGCGCAAGATCGAATACGACGGCCAGGGCCTGAAGACGCACACCGGCCCCTGGGAAAACTGGTACGGCGAGATCCAGGGCTACACCCACCAGCCCGGCGTGCGCAATGTGCTGCGCATCCAGCGCTACCCCGTGGCCAACCCGCCCGCCGATGCCCCGGCCTTTGCCTATGTGCTCGACATGACTGTGGAGTCGGAAATCGTGCGCTGAGCCAAAGCGCAGGCGCAGCCCCAGCGGGGGCGCGCGTTCAGCGGAAGCGGAACTGTCCGTCGACGAACATCGACGCGCGCTGCACGCCGTTGGTGTTTTCGTCGGTATAGGACCAGAAAGCCTTGACCGTGCCCCGGGCGGTGTCGACCACCTGGCTCACGGTGAAGCCGCTTTTTTCTATCCAGTTGAGAAAGTGCAAGGTGTCGCTGAGCTGCAGATAGCTCAGGCGTTCGCGGCCTTCGGACGTGCCGCCTTTGCAGTCAGTGACCTTCCAGAAAAGCAGCCCCTGGGGCGAATAATGAACCAGGGCCTGGCTGTCCGGAAAGTCGATGACGGCCTCGCGTCCCAGGAGGGAACTGGTGTTGAGCAACGACATGGCGCGGTTCCTTTGCTGGTTGAATAAACCACTCACTGGGCAGGCACTGGTTGAGATTGTTGGATGCAAAACTGCAGAAAAAATGTGGGAATAGACCTCGTCCCCGAGTCATCCAATTTGCATCCTCGGCAATGATGCACGCGCTGGCGCGCGGCGCCGAGCAGCGCGCGCGGCTTTGGCGCACAATCTCGGCGCGTGCCGGGGCCGCCTTTTCATGGCCCTCGCCCCTTTCCAGACAGGTCCGCGCTTTGGCTTCTCCCTTTTCCCTTTCCGCTTCTGGCGCCTTGCGCCAGCCTGGTTTTCTTCCTTTTCTCACTGCCCGCCTGCTGGGCGTGTTTGCCCAGCAGATGCAGGCCGTGGTCGTGGCCTGGCAGGTCTATGACCTGACGCGCGACCCGCTGTCGCTGGCCTATGTGGGACTGGCGCAGTTCCTGCCGATGCTGCTGCTCTTGATTCCCGCGGGCGACCTGAGCGACCGCATGAGCCGCAAGCGCATCCTGGGCGCGAGCTGGAGCGTCGCCGCGCTGTGCGCCGGCCTGCTGTTCTGGCTTTCCGCCCAGCACACGACCAACGTCCACTGGATCTATGCGGTGCTGGTGCTGTTCGGCTGCAGCCGCGCGTTCACCGGACCGGCCATGCAAAGCCTGCTGCCGCAGATCGTCGCGCGCGAACATCTTGCCCAGGCGCTGGCGACCAACAGCATGCTGATGCGCACCGCCTCGATTGCCGCGCCGGTGCTCGGCGGCGTGCTCTATGCGCTGGGCGGCGGCGAGCTGACCTACGGCTGCGCCATGGCCGCGCTGGTGCTCGCGGTGCTGATGCTGGCGCGCGTTCCCGTGCTGCATGCCATGCCGCGCACCGCGCTGGCCGGGCGCATGTGGCAGCGTTTCGGCGACGGCATACAGTTCATCCGCAGCCGCCCCATCATCCTGGGCACGATTTCGCTGGACCTGTTTGCGGTGCTGCTGGGCGGCGTGATCGCGCTGCTGCCCATCTACGCGCACGAAGTGCTCAAGGTCGGCCCCGAAGGCCTGGGCATGCTGCGCAGCGCCATGGCCATTGGCGAAGTCGCGACCGGGCTGTGGCTCAGCGCCCGCCCGATACGCCGCCATGTGGGCCGCGTGATGTTCGCCGCCGTCGCGCTGTTCGGCCTGGCCAATCTGGTGTTCGCGCTGTCGACCTGGTTCTGGCTGTCGATCGCCGCGCTGATGCTGGCCGGCGCGGCCGACATGGTCAGCGTCTACATCCGCTCGGCGCTGGTGCAGTTCTCCACGCCCGACACCATGCGCGGGCGCGTCAACGCGGTCAACATGCTGTTCATAGGCTCGTCAAATGAACTCGGCGAGTTCCGCGCGGGCAGCAGCGCGGCCCTGCTGGGCGCGGTGCCCGCGGCAATTGCCGGCAGCCTGTGCACGCTGGCCGTGGTCGGCGGCTGGATGACCTGGTTCAAGCCGCTGCGCGATGTGGACCGGCTCGAGGACGCGGCGCGCATTTCGGGCGCGTCCGAACAGCAGGCCTGAAGAATCAGCGCCGGCGCTGGCGCAGCAGCTGCACCACGCCTTCGGCCAGCAGCACGGCAATTGCGGCAAACACCAGTGCATAGGTCGGCCACTGGCCGGGCTGCAGGCTTTCGCCCAGCAGCAGCGCGACCAGCACCAGCAGCACGGGCTCGACATACGACAGCAGCCCGAACAGGCCCAGCGGCAGCCAGCGGCTCGCGGCCATGTAGAGCGCCAGCGCCACGGCACTGACCACGCCCAGCAGCGGCAGCAGCGCCCACAGCGCGGGATGGTCGGGCAGCAGCGCCCAGCTCGAAGGCGCGCGGCCCATGAACCACAGCGCGGCCGGCACCAGCAGGGCCATGTCCAGCCAATGGCCGACGATTCCCGGAATGTCCAGCCGCCGGCGCAGCGCGAAGTACACGGGATAGCCCAGCGCCACCAGCCAGGTCTCCCAGGACATTCCGCCCGCCAGCCACAGCTCGTGCGCCACGCCCAGCGCCGCGAGCAGCGTCGCCAGGGCCTGGGCGCGTGACAGCCGCTCGCCATAGAACACGCGTCCGACCAGCACCATCGTCAGCGGCAGCAGGAAATAGCCCAGCGACACCGGCAGCGCGCGGCCGTGCAGCGGTGCCCACATGAACAGCCACAGCTGCACGCCCAGCATCGCCGCGCTCGCGAGCAGCGCCAGCGCCAGCGCGGGGCGCGCGCGCACGCGCCGCCAGACAGCCGCCAGCAGCGCGGTCTCCCCCAGCAGCAGCAGCATGAGCGTCGTGAACGGCAGCGTCAGCAGCACGCGCCAGCCGAAGATCTGTTCGCCGTCGAGCGGCGCCAGCCACGGAGAGAACGAATAAATCGCGCCGAACAACACCGATGCGAGCACCGACGCGACAATGCCTTTGAGCATTCCAACCTCTCCAATGCGGCGCACCGCGACAATCCCGCCCCGGGAAAACCCTTGATTGTGACCGCTGCGCGCGCGCACCGCAATGGTGCACGCCATGCTTCACGCCGCGCTGGCGTACAGTGCGCACCCGCCCCGCCTTTTTCTCAGGACCCGCGCCTTGCCCGAACTGCCGCCCCACGACCCCGCCCCCGCCCTGCATGTGCTCTGGCGCGACGAACATCTGATCGCGGTCTACAAGCCCGCGGGCTGGCTGGTGCACCGCACCGGCCTGGACGCGCACGAAACCCGTTTCGTGATGCAGACGCTGCGCGACCAGATAGGCCAGCGCGTGTTTCCCGTGCACCGCCTCGACAAGGGCACCTGCGGCGTGCTGGTGATGGCGCTGCACGCCGATGCCGCGCGCGCGCTGGGCCAGGCGTTTGAAAACCAGCAGACGCACAAGCGCTATCTGGCGCTGGTGCGCGGCTGGTTGCCCGGCGAAATCGACGTCGACCATGCGCTCAAGCCCGATGACGCGCCGGCGGATGCCCCGGTGCAATCGGCGCAGACCACGCTGCGCTGCCTGGCGCGGCTGAACTGGCCCGAAGCCTATGACCCGCGCCACGCGGGCACGCGGCTGTCGCTGGTCGAGGCCCTGCCGCTCACGGGCCGGCGCCACCAGATACGCCGCCACCTCAAGCATGTGGCGCATCCCATCATTGGCGACGCCACGCATGGCAAGGGCCCGCTCAACCGCTGGTGGGCCGAGCGCCTGGGCCAGCAGCGGCTCTGGCTGCATGCGCAGTCGCTGAGCCTGCCGCACCCGGTCAGCGGGGAAATGCTGCATTTACAGGCGGACTGGGCCGCGCTTGCGCCGCAGGTCGCGGATGTGCGCGACTGGCAGGCCCTGATGGCCTTGCCGGGCTGGGTTACTCAGCCGCCTGCGGATGCAGCTCGACCGGCTCAGGCTGGGCCACAAATGCCCCGCTGAGCAGCTCGCCCAGACGCGCAATCGGCATCTTGAAGCCGCAGGCCTGGGCATGGCCGCCGCCGCCCATGGATTCGGCCATGGGAATGCAGTTGAACTCCGAGCGCGAACGCAGACCGACCTTGACGCCGCTGGTGCTGGCATTCCACATCAGCGCAAAGGTGCCGCTTTGCTTGGCCAGCAGGTCGCCGACCTGGCTGTGGAACATTCCGGGCGCATTGACCATCAGGCCGGCGACGCCGTTGAAGACCACGGGCTGAGCGCCTTCGGCGATGTCGGCGCAGAGCTTCTGGAACTTCTCGTCCATCGCGTCGCCGCGCGCCATGAAGGCGACTTCCTGCTCGGGGGTGAACGCCGCGATCTCGGCCCAGCGCTCGAAGGTGCGCGGCTCCATATCGAGCGCGGCCAGGAACGCCGGGCTCTCGGGGTATTGCCAGGTCCAGATGTCGCGGTCTTCAATGCAGCGTATCAGCGCGGGCACGGGCTTTTCGGAATGGAAGAACTCCCAGGCCAGGCGCGCGCCCGACTTGTGCATGTCGAAGTGCACCACGCCGCAGCGGCACGAATAGCCGTGCAGCTTCTCGGCCGCGCTCTTGTGGTGGTCGAGCAGCACCAGCTTGGCGACGCGCGACTCGATTTCGGCCAGCAGTTCGGGGCCGAAAGCGAAATCGAGCACGTAGACCGCGCGTCCCGCGAGGTCGCCCAGCTCGTCGGCGCTGTTGATCTCGCCATGGTCGAGACCGCGGAATTCGGCCTGGCCTTCATAGAACAGCCAGGCGGCAAGCGCCGCGCCGTAGCCATCGGGGCAACGGCGTCCGTGGTAGAGGATCAGGGGACGGGGGTCGTTCTTGGCCGGGCCGACCAGCAGCTGCA
>NZ_JAVWWA010000038.1:8916-20661 GCF_036666375.1 Comamonas sp.
ACGATGTCGGTCAATATGGCCTCGGGCGTCGCATGGCGCACCGCGCCCGCATAGCCCAGCGCATGCAGTGCCTCGGACGCGGCATGCGCGACATCATCGGTGGGCACCATGGCAAACACATGGCCGGTGGGGTAGAAAACACCCCCCATGGAGGTCATGCTGGAATCCAGAGAGAACGGGGTCATGGTCATCTCCTCGGCATCAGGAACCACCACTAAACCACAAGGTCTGCGTCTTGGCTATAGGCAAATGCAGCGACATGCGCATGCGCCGCGCGTAGGCCTGAGCGCACATGCGATGCCGGTCTGCGCTGCCCCTGCGCGTCAGCGCCATGACGCACAGTCGTCGCTGGGGCAGCGACCGCTGCGCAAAACGATCCCGAGGACAACTTGATGGACAACTGGTGGAACATTGTCGGACGCACCGTCGCCTCCGAATTCGCGGACGTCAGCGATATCGAGCAGCTCACACGCGTGGTGCTGCGGCTGACGCTTGCGGCATTGCTGGGCGGCCTGCTCGGCTGGCAGCGCGAAATCCATGGCAAGGCGGCCGGCATACGCACCCATATGCTGGTGTCCATGGGCGCGGCGCTGATCGTCATGGTCGCGCAGCAGGCAGGCGGCAATGCCGCCGACCTGAGCCGCGTGTTGCAGGGGTTGATCGCCGGCGTGGGCTTTCTGGGCGCGGGCACGATTCTCAAGACCGACCGCAACGGCGACGACGTGGACCAGGTCAAGGGCCTGACCACGGCCGCGGGCATCTGGCTGACGGCCGCCATTGGCGCCGGCGCCGGCATAGGCGAGGAAGTCACGGCCGTACTCAGCACCGTGCTGGCGTTTGGCGTGCTGAGCCTGGTGCCGCTGCTCGCTCCCGCGGTGCGCGCCGCAGCCAATGAGAACGCCGAAAAGCTCAGGCAGCGGAATGAAAACGAACCCTAAGACCGCGACACCGCTGTGCCATTGCCGCAGCAAACGACTTGGCACGCGGCGCGGCCGGATAATGGTCCATTGATTCTGATTTGCCGCAGTCACCGGCGATCCCTGCCCGGTGCAGCTGCGGTCTTCTGTATGCACACGACTCCCGACATCACTCCCCATCTTGGCCAGCTGCTGCGCTTTCGCCATGACTTGCACGCCCATCCCGAGCTCAAGTACGAAGAGCACCGCACGGGCGACAAGGTCGCGGCCTATCTGAAGGCCCTGGGCCTGAACGTGCACCGCGGCCTGGGACAGACCGGCGTGGTCGCCACCATCCATGGCAAGGGCCGCAGCGCCGAGAACCCGGGCCGCAGCATAGGCATACGCGCCGACATGGACGCGCTGCCGGTGCAGGAACTCAACGGCTTCGGCCATATCAGCACCCACCCTGGCCGCATGCATGCCTGCGGCCACGACGGCCACACCACCATGCTGCTGGGCGCGGCCACGCTGCTGGCCCAGCAACCCGACTTCGACGGCTCGGTGCACCTGATTTTCCAGCCGGGAGAAGAAGGCGGCGCGGGCGCGCGCGCAATGATGGAAGACGGCCTGTTCACGCTGTTCCCCTGCGAAGCGGTGTTCGCGCTGCACAACTGGCCCTTGCTGCCCGCGGGCAAGATGGCGGTGCGCGTGGGCCCCATCATGGCCTCGGCATTGCGCTTCGAGATCCGCATCAGCGGCAAGGGCGGCCATGCGGCCATGCCCCACACCACCATTGACCCGATTCCCGTCGCCTGCGCGCTCGTGGGCCAGCTGCAGACCCTGGTGTCGCGCAGCACCGACCCGCTCGACAGCGCGGTGGTGACCGTGGGCCAGATCGCTTCGGGCACGGTGGAAAACATCATTCCCGACGACGCGGTGATCTACGGCACGGTGCGCACGCTCAAGACCAGCACCGAGAAGACGATGATCGAGGGCCTGCACCGCATCAGCGAGCATGTGGCCGCGGCGCACCTGTGCACGGCCGAAGTCATCATCAAGCCCGGCTACCCCAACACCACCAACCACGCGCACGAGGCCCGCTTCATGGCCAGCGTGATGCGCGAAATCGTCGGTGAAGAGAACGCCGACGGCGACATCCTGCCCGCGCTCACGGCCGAAGACTTCGGCTTCATGCTCGAAGTCGTTCCCGGCGCCTATGGATGGATAGGCAACGGACCCAACGGCCAGGCCGGCGTGGGCCTGCACAACCCGGCCTACGACTTCAACGACGACAACCTGGACCGCGGCCCGCGCTTCTGGGATCTGCTGGCGCGCCGCTGGTTTGAAACCCCGGCAGTGAAGTAAAGGCGCGCCAGGCGCCAGCTCAGGCCGAGGGCGCGGCCGGTTTGCGGTTACGAATGCCGGTCTTCTTGGGCTTGGCGCGCGCGTCCTTCTTGGCCTGGCGCAGCGCGTCGAGTTCCATGCCCTTGTTGAACCATTCCTCGTATTCGGCCGGCGTCTCCAGCGTGATGCGCCCGAGGTTGTGGATGCGGAAATCGGTGATCACGATCTCGGCGGCTTTTTGCACGTTCACGCGCCCGCCGGTCATCACCGCGCCGCGCTTGCGGCCTATCGCTTCCAGCAGTTCGTCGTCGGGCAGCGCGGCAATCTCGCCATCGGTCTGCGTGAGCTTGTAGCGATCGCGCAGATTGGCCGCGTAGTTGCGCTGCGCATAGCGCAGGAATTCCAGCGCGACCAGTTCCTCGTCATAGGCATTGCGGCCTACGGCGCCGCTCACGGCCAGGTTGTAGCCGCTTTGCTCCACCGCGATACGCGGCCACAGCATGCCGGGCGTGTCCCACAGATAGAAATCGTCGGCGAGCACGATGCGCTGCTCGAGCTTGGTCACGCCGGCTTCATCGCCGGTCTTGGCCTGGCCCTTGTTGCTCATAGAGTTGATCAGCGTGGACTTGCCGACGTTGGGCACGCCGCAGATCAGCACGCGCATAGGCTTGGCCATGCCGCCGCGTCCGGGCGACAGCAGCTGGCAGGCTTCGATCAGCCGGCGCGTGGGCGTGGGCTCGGAGGCATCGAGCGCGACGGCGCGGGTTTCGGCCTGGGCGTTGTACCAGTCGAGCCACATCACGGTGCGCGCCGGGTCGGCCACATCCTGCTTGTTGAGCACCTTCAGCCGCGGCTTGTGCCCCGTGAGCTCCTGCAGCAGCGGGTTGGCGCTGGAGCCCGGCAGGCGCGCGTCCAGCACTTCAATGACCACGTCAATGTCCTTGATGCGCTCGGCGATCGCCTTGCGTGTGAGATTCATGTGACCGGGAAACCATTGAATGGCCATGGGGCAATACTTTCTGACGATTCGTCGCTAACAAGGGGCGCAAGGATAATCGGGTTCTGCTTTTTTCACGCACCGGTCGCTACATGTCCATACCAAACTCCATTCCCGCCCAGCACAAGGCCAACAACGACCTGCTGATCAAGGGCGTGACCTGCGCCATCATCGGCCTGGTCGTGCTGATCGCGCCCTTCTTCATGCGCGCCAGCGACCTGAGCAATCTCTTCCGCCAAGGCTACATCGTCGGCTGGTTCGCGCTGGCGCTGGGCGCGGCCTTTGTCATCCAGGGTCTGGTGCGCCGGCGCAAGACGCTGCAGGCCGAAGCCATGCTGGAGACCAGGACCACCTACACCGCCGAGCGCAAGAAGAACAAGCGCTGATGGAGACCATGGCCCCGGCGCTGCAGGCCGCCTGCGCGGCTTTCGCACGCTACCAGACCTTGGCCGAGGCGGCCGGCGTGGCGCTGCGGCCCGCGCCCGCACAACCCACGAGCTGCTGCGGCCGCGGCTGCAACGGCTGCGTCTGGGAAGGCTTCTACGACGCGGCCACGTTCTGGGTCGAAGACGCGCAGGCCGCGTTGAACCAAGCCTAGCCCAGACCTTGCGGCGCCATATAGCGCTGGCGCCATTCTTCGAACGGCAGCGTATCGGCGGCTTCGCGCTCGCGCTGCGCCGCAATCGATTCGACCGCCTGGGCCTCGGCCTTGGCCTGCTGTTCTGCGGTCCAGGGCAGGTTCAGAAGCGTCTCGCGTGCGAGCTCCGACTGTGCGAGCGTGAAATCAAGGAAGCTGCTGTCGTACTGCTCGACCATGGTGCGCAGCACCTGGGACGAAGGCGTGGTCTCGGGCGCGGCAACACGGGCCTGGGCCTGGGCCAGCGCCTGGCTGTAATCGGTCGTGCCGTGGGTCTGGTCCAGTGAGGCGGCCAGCGGCGCGCATGCGGTCAGCACTTCGTCGGCCCAGTCGCGCAGCAGCACGTCGCGGCCGCCGCGCTGCAGATGCAGGCCGGGCTCGCGCCCGCGCTCGGCGGCCAGATGCTGGTTGTGCTTGAGTTCGGCGATTTCGGCGGGCGTGTCGGGCGGGCTGTCGCTGAGCAAACAATGCAGCAGGAACACGTCAAGCATGCGCATGGTGCTTTGGGCTATGCCCACGGGCTCGAACGGGTCGAGGTCCATCAGCCGCACTTCGACATATTCGACGCCGCGCTCGCGCAGCGCGTGCAGCGGACGCTCGCCGCTGCGCACCGTGCGCTTGGGGCGAATCGTGCCGTAGAACTCGTTCTCGATCTGCAGCAGGCTGGTGCCCAGCTGGTTGTAGTCGCCGCCCGGATTGCGTATGCCCAGCTGCTCATAGGCCGGATAGGGCTGGGTCAGCGCTTCGTGCAGCGACCTGGCATAGCCGTCGAGGCCGTTGTAGCTCACATTGATTGCCGCCTGCGCATCGCTCTGGTAACCCAGGCGGCCCATGCGCAGCGAAGTCGCATGCGGCAGGTGCAAGGTGCGACCGCTAGCATCGAGCCGCTTCAGGCTGTGCTCGCGGCCTTCGACAAAGCACGAACAAAGTGCGGGCGACGAGCCAAACAGGTACAGCAGCACGAAAGCGTGACGGCGAAAATTGCGGATCAGCGCGAAATACTGGTCGCTGTCGACGCCCGGCATAGACCAGTTGTAGTGGATGCCCGAAATCATCTGCATGCGCCGGCCGTAGCGATGGCCCAGTCCCATGCGGTAGACGCTTTTCGAGCGTCCGGCATTCGACGAACCGTAGCGCGCCAATGGAATGGTTTCATCGGTGGGCAGGCCGCAGGGCATGCTCGACACCCAGAGCATCTCGTTGCCGGCCTGCTTGAGGCTGTGGTAGACATGCTGGTGGACTTCGATCAGCTCATTGAGGCATTCGTCCACACCGCGGTGGGCGCCCGTGATCAGCTCGATCTGCGACTCGCTGTAGTCGGTGGTGATGTTCGGATGCGTCAGTGCCGATCCCAGCGCTATCGGGTGCGGTGTCAGCGCCAGCCCCCCCGTAGGCAGTGCGCGCAATCCTTCCTTCTCGATGCCGCGGCGGATCTGCGCGAGGCGGTCGGAGGTGGGGACTGGCAAGAGCTCCTGCGATTTGTTCATTATTGGGTACCGATACAACTGGTGGGAGCCGGAACTTAGCATGCCCGGCCCGGACGCCGAGATAATAGAGAAATGCCTGCAGTCGCGTCGCGCGGTTACAGATATTCACGTGCGCGCTTCCTGTCTCCCCGGCGCAGACGCGCACGCCAACCCAGATTGTGCTGGGATTGCTCGTTGCCCGCTTGCGTCCATGCGCCGAAAAATGAGGCACGCTGTCACTCGGCGTACAAAGTTGTTACCGGGTTTGCTGGACAAGCATGTGCACAACTTTCGTTTTTCGCCGTCAAACAGCCATAAGTCGTTGATTTAAAAGGGACCCACTCTGCCTGCTCAAAAAACAGGCAGCATGACCAATGCATGGCCGCTGGCCTGCAGAACCAGGCCAAACGGCATTCGAGCAAGGGTTAACCCTTGGCGCCGTTGCAGTTATGCCCGGCAAAACTGGACAATCATGTGGATAAGTTTTGGCAATCGCTGTAATAGCCGCGCAAGTTGTTGATTTTTCTGGAATTTATCCACAATGCCTAAAAATAAGGCACTGCACAGCGCCATCCGTGTGCGAAATCGCCCTCTATCCTTGCCTCTTTTCTCCCCGCCCCAACGCGCATGAGCAACCCTTTCACTCCAGATTTCTTCATCGCCAAACTCACGCCCAGCGGCGCGCAATGCGACGCCTGGGCCGACCAGCCACTGCTGCAGTCGCTCGAGCAAGGCTCCATCGACTGGCCCAGCTCCTGCCGCAACGGCACCTGCCGTACCTGCATAGGCCAGCTGGTGTCGGGAAGCGTGCGCTACGAGATCGAATGGCCGGGACTGAGCGAGGACGAAAAGGCCGAAGGCTGCGTGCTGCCCTGCGTCGCCTATCCGCTGGGCGATCTCGTGCTGCAAGACCCTACGCGCTGATTTAGCCGGGAATGCGCGGCACGCGCGCCGTGCGGCTGGACTAAAATGCCGGTTTGAGGGTTTGGCTGCCATCCGGCTGCCGACCCCGGAGCGGCCCAGGCCGCATCGATCGTTCTTTGGGGGCACTGCCTGCGGTGCCAGCGACAGTTCCCCCTGGAATGCACGCTGCCTGCGCCGATTGAACACCGGCATCCCAAGAAAGTTCGCATGACCGCCCCCCTGCATCCCGTAGCCATCTCCCCGGTGGAAGACATCATTGCCGACATGCGCGCGGGTCGCATGGTGGTGCTGATCGATGAAGAAGACCGCGAAAATGAAGGCGATCTGGTCCTGGCCGCCGACCACGTCACGCCCGAAGCCATCAATTTCATGGCGCGCTACGGCCGCGGACTGATCTGCCTGACGCTGACTCCCGAACGCTGCGAACTGCTCAAGCTCCAGCCCATGGCCACGCGCAACGGCACCAAGCATTCGACCGCTTTCACGGTCTCCATCGAAGCCGCCGAAGGCGTGACCACGGGCATTTCGGCCGCCGACCGCGCGCGCACCGTGCAGGCGGCCGTCGCGGCCAATGCCCAGGCCGACGATCTGGTCCAGCCCGGCCACATCTTCCCGCTGCAGGCCGTGCCTGGCGGCGTGCTGATGCGCGCCGGCCACACCGAAGCCGGCTGTGATCTGGCCGGCATGGCCGGCTGCAGCCCCTCGGCCGTGATCTGCGAGATCATGAAGGACGACGGCACGATGGCGCGCCTGCCCGACCTGCAGCTTTTCGCCGCCGAACACGGCCTCAAGATCGGCACGATTGCCGACCTGATCCATTACCGCAGCCGCACCGAGTCGCTGCTCGAAGCCGTCGACAGCCGACCGCTGCAGACGCCGTTTGGCGAGTTCACGGTGCGCGTGTTCCGCGACCAGCCCAGCCGCTCGGTGCACCTCGCGCTGGTCAAGGGCAGCTGGAATGCCGACGACGAAGTGCCGGTGCGCGTGCACGAGCCGCTGTCGATTCTCGACCTGCTCGAAGTGGACCGCGAAATGCACTCGTGGAGCCTCGACAGCAGCCTGCGCTATATCAATGCCCAGGGCCGCGGCGTGGCCGTGCTGCTCAACTGCGGCGAAAGCGCCGAGCAGCTGCTGGCGCAATTCGACGGCAGCGCGCGGCCGGCCCAGGCGCCCGAACGCGGCCGCATGGACCTGCGCACCTACGGCGTGGGCGCACAGATCTTGCGCGAATGCGGCGTGCTCAGGATGCGCCTCATGGGCCAGCCGCGTCGCATGCCCAGCATGGCTGGCTACGGCCTCGAAATCACCGGTTACATCCCCAAGGAATAAAAAATGTTTGGCGCAGAACAGGGCACAGGCCCGCAACTCAACGGCGCAGGCTTGCGCATAGGCATAGTCCAGGCCCGCTTCAACGAAAGCATCACCAACGCGCTGGCCGCGGCCTGCCGCGCCGAATTGCTGGCGCTGGGCGTGGACGAAAAGAATATCGACCATGTGCAGGTCCCCGGAGCACTCGAAGTGCCCGTGGCCCTGCAGGCCATGGCCGAACGTGAGCAGTACGACGCCCTGGTGGCGCTGGGCTGCATCATCCGGGGGGAGACATACCACTTCGAGCTGGTGGCCAACGAATCGGGCGCCGGCGTGACCCGCCTGTCGCTGGACCACCAACTGCCGATCGCCAATGCGATCATCACCACCGAAAACATGGAGCAGGCCATTGCACGCCAGACCGACAAGGGCCGCGACGCGGCCCGCGTGGCGGTCGAAATGGCCCAACTGCTCGCTACCTTGAACTGACATGAGCGAAGAACAATCCCCATCGGCCTCGGGCCGTCCCCCGCGCCAGGCGCGCACCGGCGCCACCAGCACGGGCGCGCGCAAGGCCGCGTCCAAGTCCAACCGCAGCCGCGCGCGCGAATTCGCGCTGCAGGCCCTGTACCAGCACATCGTGGGTCGCAACGACGCAAGCGCGATCGACATGTTCACGCGTGACCTCGCGGGCTTCCACAAGGCCGACAGCGCTCATTACGACGCGCTGCTGCACGGCTGCATCACCACCGAAGCCGACCTCGACGCGCTGATCCTGCCCAAGCTGGACCGACAGCTCAGCGAGATCTCGCCCATCGAGCACGCGGTGATGTGGATTGGCGCGTATGAGTTCCAGCACTGCCCCGACGTGCCCTGGCGCGTGGTGCTCAACGAGTGCATCGAGCTGGCCAAGGAATTTGGCGGCACCGACGGCCACAAGTACGTCAACGCCGTGCTCAACGGCCTCGCTCCCAGCCTGCGCAGCGCCGAAGTCGCTGCCGACAAGGGCCAGAAGGCCGCCGACTGAAGCGCGCCGGGCCGCAGCCGGGGGCCTTGCGCCCCGGGCCGCACCCGGGCCCGGCTCCATTGGATATTTAACGCCCGCGCCCTGCGGGCAGGATGGCACCCGCCGATGCAAGTATCGAAACGCGCCCAGCGCATCGAGCCGTTTTACGTGATGGAAGTGGCCAAGGCGGCGCAAGCCCTGGCACGCGAAGTCGCAGGCACCAACGAGCCGATGATCTTCCTGAACATCGGCGAGCCCGACTTCACCGCCCCGCCGCTGGTGCAGCAGGCCGCAGCCCAAGCCGTCGCTCAGGGCAATACCCAATACACGCCGGCGCTGGGCCTGGACGCATTGCGCGAACGCATCAGCCAGTGGTATGCGCAGCGCTTTGGCGTCGATGTTCCCGCGCGGCGCATTGTCGTCACCGCGGGCGCCTCGGCCGCGCTGCAGCTGGCCTGCCTGGCACTGATCGATTCGGGCGATGAAATCCTCATGCCCGACCCGAGCTATCCCTGCAACCGCCACTTCGTGAGCGCGGCAGACGGCAAGGCGGTGCTGATTCCGACCACGGCCGCCGAGCGCTTCCAGCTCAGCGCCGATAAGGTTGCCCAGGCCTGGGGCGAGAAGACGCGCGGTGTGCTGCTGGCCTCGCCCTCGAACCCCACGGGCACCTCGATCGCGCCCGACGAACTGCGCCGCATCCACGACGTGGTGCGCGCGCGCGGCGGCCTGACGATCATCGACGAGATCTACCTGGGCCTGTCGTATGACCCGGCCTACTCCCAGACCGCGCTGGCGCTGGGCGAAGACCTGGTCAGCATCAACAGCTTCAGCAAGTACTTCAACATGACGGGCTGGCGCCTGGGCTGGATGGTCGTGCCCGAGGCGCTGGTGCCGGCCGTGGAGCGCGTGGCGCAGAACCTGTTCATCTGCGCCAGCACCATTTCCCAGCACGCGGCGCTGGCCTGCTTCGAGCCCGAGAGCATTGCCGAGTTCGAGCGCCGCCGCGCCGAGTTCAAGGCCAGGCGTGACTACTTCATTCCCGAACTCGAGAAGCTGGGACTGCGCGTTCCCGTCATGCCCGACGGCGCGTTCTACGCCTGGGCCGACTGCAGCGAAGCCGCGCGCAAGCTCGGCGTCGAAGGCAGCTGGGACTTCGCCTATGCGCTGATGCAGCGCGCCCATCTCGCCATCACTCCAGGGCGCGACTTCGGCACGGCCGAGACCGCCCACTACGTGCGCTTTTCCACCGCCAACTCCCTGCCCCAGCTGCAGGAGGCCGTGCGCCGCCTGCGCGCGCTGCTGGGCTGAGCACGCATGGATTTCGCCTTTCCCATCCGCATCTACTGGGAGGACACCGATGCCGGCGGCATCGTGTTCTACGCCAACTACCTCAAGTTCTTCGAACGCGCGCGCACGGAGTGGCTGCGTTCGCTGGGCCTGGAGCAACAAAAATTACGGGAACAAACCGGCGGTATGTTTGTCGTAACCCAGGCACAGGTCGATTACCACCGCCCGGCACGCCTCGACGACCAACTTTTGGTTACCGCTCGCTTACAAGCGAGCGGCCGTGCGTCGTTGACAATACGCCAGCAAGCTTTGCTGCAATCTGCCGCGGACGGTCCGCAATTGCTCAGTGAAGCCTCGATACGCATCGGCTGGGTCGATGGCGCAAGCATGCGTCCGCAACGAATTCCGATCAGCCTTCTGGAACAACTTTCATGAATTCCCAAAACATGTCCATATTCAGCCTGGTCCTGCAGGCCAGCTGGGTCGTGCAGCTTGTCATGCTGGCCCTGGTGGTCGCATCGGTCGCGAGCTGGGCCGCGATTTTCCGCAAGTCCAGCATGCTCAAGCGGGTGCGGGCTTTCAACGACGCGTTCGAACAGGAATTCTGGTCGGGAACCAGCCTCAATGACCTTTACGCCTCGGCCGCGCAGAACGCCAAGCGCGGCGGGCCGATGGAACGCATTTTTGCCAGCGGCATGCGCGAATACCAGAAGCTGCGCGAACGCCGCATCGGCGATGTCGCCACGCTGATGGACGGCACGCGCCGCGCCATGCGCGCCAGTCTGCAGCGTGAAATGGACGAAATCGAAGCCGGCCTGCCGTTTCTCGGCTCGGTCGGTTCGGTCTCGCCCTATGTCGGCCTGTTCGGCACGGTGTGGGGCGTGATGCACGCGTTCACCGGCTTTGCGAGCATGGAGCAGGTCACGCTGGCCACGGTCGCTCCCGGCATCGCCGAAGCGCTGGTGGCCACGGCCATGGGCCTGTTCGCGGCGATTCCCGCCGTGACCGCCTACAACCGCTTCGCCCACCAGACCGACCGCGTCGCCAACCAGCTGGACACCTTCATCGAAGAGTTCTCCAATATCCTGCAACGCAACGTGGGCTCGACCGCGAGCAGCACGGCTTCCGGCCATTGAGCCGCCAATAGGAGCCTCACATGCCCGCAGTGTCTTCACGCGGCGGCCGCCAGCGCCGCACGGTCAACGAAATCAACATGGTGCCCTTCATCGACGTGATGCTGGTGCTGCTGATCATTTTCATGGTGACCGCCCCCATGCTCACGCCCGGCGCGATCAACGTGCCCAGCGCGGGCAAGGCCTCGCGCCTGCCGACCGAGAACCTCGCGCGCATCCTGATTGAAAAGGACGGCTCGATACGCCTGAAGACCGGCAGCAGCGAGCAGGTGGTGCGCCTCAACGAGCTGGGCGCCGCGGCCAAGGCCTGGCAGGCCCAGCAGCCCGAGGACAGCGCCGTCGTGATCTCCGCCGACAAGACGCTCAGCTATGACACCGTCATGCAGACCATGGGCCAATTGCAGCGCGCGGGCGTGAAGCGCGTCGCCCTCGACGTCAAATCCAGCCAGTAAACCCGGCCGTCCCCAGATCCTTGCCCTCCATGTCCCGACCGCCAGAACACGACCCTTTCGCCCCGCCTCCTCCCCCGCCGCGCCTGCGCGCGTGGCTTCTGGCGATCGTGGCGCACGGCCTGCTCGTGGCGGCAATGCTGTGGGCGGTGCGCATGCCGCCCGCAATGCAGGAGGCCGCGATCGAGGCCGAGCTCTGGTCCGCGCTGCCCCAGGAAGCCGCGCCACCGGCGCCCACGCCCGAGCCCACGCCGGCTCCCGCGCCCGAAGTCAAGCCCGAACCGCCGCCGCC
>NZ_JAVWWA010000038.1:20761-40309 GCF_036666375.1 Comamonas sp.
CCGCCTCCGCCTCCGCCTCCGGTTGTCGTGCCCCCACCACCGCCGCCACCGCCCGTGGTGCAAAAGGACGACGACCACGAAGCCGAGATTGCGCTGGAGCGCAAGAAAAAGCGCGAAGAGGCGCAAAAGCTCGAACGCGAAAAGGCCGAGAAAGCGCAAAAGGCCGACCGCGAGCGCGAGGAAAAGGCGCGCGAGCGCCGAGAGAAACTCGCCGAGGAGCGCAAGGAACGGCTGGAGAAGGAAAAGGCTGAAAAAGCCGAGCAGGCCAAGATAGAGAAGGCCGAAAAAGCCAAGGCCGAGAAAGCCGAGAAGGCCAAGGCCGAGCGCGAGGAAAAGGCGCGCGCGGAAAAAGCCGAGAAGGCAGAAAAGGCAGAAAAGGCCGAGAAGGAAGAAAAAGCCAAGGCGGAAAAAGCCAAGGCCGAGAAGGCCGCTGCTGAAAAGGCCGCGGCCGAAAAGCGCAAGAAGGAAGACGCCGCCAAGGAAGCCAAGGCCGCGGAGGCCCGCCGCGCGGAAAACCTGCGCCGCATGCAAGGCCTGGCAGGCGCGGGCTCCGACGACTCCAAGGGCAGCGCCGAGCGCGGCAGCAGCCCCAACCAGGGCCAGGGCAATGGTTCGTCTTCGGGCGGGCCTTCGGCCGGCTACGGCGCCAAGGTCGCGGCCAAGGTCAAGCCCAATATCGTCTACCCCGACGATGTGGCCGGCAATCCGCGCGCCGAAGTCGCGGTGCGTACTTCGCCCGATGGCACCATCGTCAGCGTGCGCGTGACCCAGTCCAGCGGCAATCCCGCCTGGGACCAGGCCGTGGTGCGCGCGCTGCACAAGACCGACACGCTGCCGCGGGATATCGATGGCAAGGTGCCCAGCTCGTTGACCATAGGCTTCAGGCCAAGAGACTGAACCGGGGGTTGTCTCTCGGGTGGGCCGTTTATCCTTCGACAAGCTCAGGACGAACGGGGAACAGGCCACGCCCACTCTCTACGTTCGCTCTGACTTGAGTCCATTCGAAACGCCCCCCGGCGTTCGCCCTGCGCGGGGCGGTTGAAGGGCGTTTGAGTGCGGGCACTGCGCGCGCCTTTGCCCGATACCCGGCAGTTTCAGGCCATGAGCGCCACCCGTTTTCTCCCAATCGGAGACAATTGCGCCATGCCTCTCAAAGCCCCCGAACTTCTGCTGCCTGCCGGCTCGCTCGAAAAGATGCGCGCCGCCTATGACTTTGGCGCCGACGCCATCTACGCGGGCCAGCCCCGCTACTCCCTGCGCGCGCGCAACAACGAGTTCCGCCTCGAACAGATCGGCCAGGGCATTGCCGAAGCCCATGCGCGCGGCAAGAAATTCTTTGTCACCAGCAATCTGCTGCCGCACAACGACAAGGTGCGCACCTATCTGCGCGACATGGAGCCCGTGATTGCGTTCAAGCCCGACGCACTGATCATGGCCGACCCCGGCCTGATGATGATGGTGCGCGAGAAGTGGCCCGAAGTGCCTATCCACATCTCGGTGCAGGCCAATACCGTCAACTATGCGGCCGTCAAGTTCTGGCAGCGCATGGGCATTGCGCGCATCATCCTGTCGCGCGAGCTGAGCCTGGACGAGATCGAGAAGATCCGCCAGGAATGCCCCGACATGGAACTCGAGGTATTCGTGCACGGCGCGCTGTGCATTGCCTACTCGGGCCGCTGCCTGCTGTCGGGCTACTTCAACCGCCGCGATCCCAACCAGGGCACCTGCACCAACGCCTGCCGCTGGAACTATTCGACCCAGGAAACCGCGGTCGACCCCAATACCGGCGAAGCCATGCCGCTGAAGATGGAAGGCGACTTCGACTTCGCCAAGGCCCAGCAGGAAGCCGAGACCGGCTTCTCGGCCTGCAACAGCGAGCCGCGCCACCCCAAGGCCGACCATGTCTACATGCTCGAAGAGCAGGGCCGCCCCGGCGAGCTCATGCCCATCATGGAAGATGAGCATGGCACCTACATCATGAACAGCAAGGACCTGCGCGCGATCGAGCACATCGACCGGCTCACCAAGATCGGCGTCGATTCGCTGAAGATCGAAGGCCGCACCAAGTCGCTGTACTACGTCTCGCGCACCGCCCAGACCTACCGCCGCGCGATCGACGACGCCGTCGCCGGCCGCCCGTTCAACCCGAATCTGATCACCGAACTCGAAGGCCTGGCCAACCGCGGCTATACCAGCGGTTTTCTTGAGCGCCGCCCCGCGCAGGACTACCAGAACTACGAGACCGGCCATTCGCTGCTGCAGCGCAGCCACTTCGTCGGCGAAGTGCGCGGCTTTGCCGACGGCCTGGCCGAGATCGAGACCAAGAACCGCTTCTCCGTGGGCGACACGCTCGAGATCATCCACCCCAGCGGCAACCGCCAGGTGCTGCTGGAGAAGATGTTCAATATGGAAGGCGAACCCGTGACCGTGGCGCAGGGCAATCCTATCCGCGTGCGCATTCCGCTCGAAGGCCCGGTCGACGGCGCCTTGATCGCCCGTCTGCTCTGAGCGCCGGGCCCCAAGTCCACCCTGACCCTGTGGGCTGCTTTGGCAGCCCCTTTCTTTTTCTGCCCCCTGTCCCATGAACATTGTTGTCAACGAAGAACTCAAGGCCTACATCGATCCGCTGAGCGCCGATGAACACGAAGCGCTGGAGCGCAGCATTCTTGCCGAAGGCTGCCGCGACGCGCTGGTGCTGTGGGGCGATCTGCTGGTCGACGGCCACAACCGCCACGGCATCTGCGTCAAGCACGGCCTGCCGTTCGAGACCGTGCAGGCCACGCATTTCCAGAACATGGACGATGTCCACCTGTGGATGATCGACCAGCATCTGGGCCGGCGCAGCGTCTCCGACTTCCAGCGCGGCGTGCTCGCGCTGCGCAAGCGCGAGATCGTTGCCGCGCGCCGCGCCAAGGCCGCGGAGCACGCGCCCGCGCCCTCCGATGCCGCACCGGCAGAACCCGCTGCGGACGATCAGGCCATGGCCACGCGCGAAGCGCTGGCCCGCGTCGCGCGCCTGAGCAGCACCCAGGTCAAGCAGATCGAGACCATCCAGCAAAAGGCCACGCCCGAAGTCGTCGCCGCCGTGAAGGCCGGCGACATCTCGATCAATGCCGCCGCCGCCGTGGCCCAGTTGCCCGCCGAGGAACAGGTGGCCGCGGCCGCCGCCGGCAAGGACGAGCTCAAGCAGGCCGCCAAGCGCGTGCGCGAAGCCAAGAAGAAGCCGCGCGACGAGAACGCAGCGCAGGCCGACGGCGCCGAAGAAAATGTCGATGTCGCCGCCTTGCAGCAGCGCGTGGCAACGCTGGAGCAGGAAAATGGCATGCTGCGCCAGCAGATCAAGGCCTTGCAGGAAATGCTCCAGGAAAAGGCCTGATCTCTTTTCCTTTCCATTTTCACGGGATGCCATGACCGCCTTGTTCTCTACCCTGTGCCTGGACAGCGTCGAACTGTCCAATCGCATCGTGATCGCGCCTATGTGCACCTACAGCGCCCACGAAGGCTGCGCGACCGACTGGCATCTGATGCACTACGGCCAGTTGGCGCAGTCGGGCGCGGGCCTGCTGATCGTCGAATCGACGGCCGTCGAAGCCATGGGCCACATCAGCCCCTGGGACCTCGGGCTGTGGAGCGATGCCGGCGAAGCCGCGATGCGCACGGTCGTCGAACATGTGCGCCGTTTCAGCGACATCAAGCTGGGCGTTCAGCTCAACCATGCGGGGCGCAAGGCGTCCAGCCTGCAGCCCTGGGCCGGCGGCGGCCCGCTGCCGCCGGCCCAGCGCTGGCCCACGGTAGGCGCCAGCGCGCTGTCGGCGGCGCCCGAAGTGCCCGTGCCCGCGGCCGCGACGCTGGCCGACATCGAGCGCATCAAGAAAGCCTTTGTCGACGCCGCGCTGCGCGCCCAGCGCCTGGGCTATGACCTGATCGAGCTGCATGCGGCCCATGGCTATCTGCTGCACCAGTTCCTGTCGCCGCTGAGCAATCAGCGCAGCGACAACTATGGCGGCAGTCTGGAAAACCGCCTGCGCCTGCTGCTCGAAGTGTTCGCCGCGGTGCGTGCGGCGCTGCCGCACACCCTGCCCGTGGGCGTACGCATCTCGGCCACCGACTGGATCGAAGGCGGCTGGGACGTGGAGCAAAGCGCGGTGCTGGCCAAGCAATTGCAGGCGCTGGGCTCGGCGTTCTTGCATGTGTCCAGCGGCGGGCTGAGCCCCGCGCAGAAGATTCCGGTCGGCCCAGGCTACCAGCTGCCGCTGGCGCGCGCGCTGCGCGCACAGCTCAGCATGCCCGTGATAGGCGTGGGCCTGATCACCGACCCGCTGCAGGCCCAGGCCGCGCTCGATGCCGGCGACGCCGACGCGATCGCGATCGCGCGTGCCGCGCTGTTCAATCCGCGCTGGCCCTGGCACGCGGCCCAGGTACTGGGCGCGCAGGTCACGGCGGCGCCGCAGTATCTGCGCTGCCAGCCGCATGGCGCGGGCGCGCTGTTTGCTCCGCGGGTTGCGCTTGCTGCCTAGCCCCGTGCCCTGCGCCGGCCTGCGCCTGAAACGCTACGAAGCCCTGGCCGCAGACATCGAAGCATCGATACGCAACGGCGTGCTCCAGCCGGGCGACCGTTTGCCGTCGGTGCGCAGCCTGTGCCACAGCCGCGGCATCAGCGCCTCCACCGTATTCCAGGCCTACTACCTGCTCGAGGCGCGCGGCGTGGTGAGCGCGCGCGAGCGCTCGGGCTATTTCGTTGCATCGGGAGTGCGGCGCATGCCGCCCGAGCCCGAACAGGCTTCGCAGCCGCCCGATGCCTCGGTCGCGGTCGATGTCAGCGCGCGCGTGTTCGACATCCTCGCGGCCAGCGACGCGCGCAGCGTGGTGCCGCTGGGCTCGGCTTTCCCCAGCCCGCTGCTGTTTCCGCTGCAGCGCCTGGGCCAGGCGATGGCCAGGGCCGTGAAAACGCTGGACTCATGGAGTACGGTCGATGACCTGACGCCGGGCAACGCCGCGTTGCGCCGCCAGATCGCGCTGCGCTATCTGGCCCAGGGCATGGCCGTTCCCACCGACGACATCGTCGTCACCAACGGCGCGCTTGAAGCGCTGAACCTGTGTCTTTCGGCCGTGACCCGACCCGGCGACGCGGTGCTGGTCGAGTCGCCCGCGTTCTATGCGGCGCTGCAGGCGCTCGAACGCCTGGGACTGCAGGCCATCGAAGTGCCGACCCACCCGCGCGAAGGCATGGACCTGGCGGCGCTCGAGGCGGCCATCGTGCGCCACCGGCCCAGGGCCTGCTGGCTGATGAGCAGCTTCCAGAATCCTTTGGGCAGCCTGATGCCCGAGGCGAAGAAGCGCGATCTTGTCGCGCTGATCACGCGCCACCGACTGCCGCTGCTCGAGGACGATGTCTACGGCGAGCTGTTTCTCGGCGCCCAGCGTCCGCTGCCTGCCAAGGCGTTCGACAGCGAAGGCCTGGTGATGCACTGCGCCTCGTTCTCCAAATGCTTGGCACCGGGCTGGCGCATAGGCTGGACCGTGGCCGGGCGCTTCTCCCAGTCGGTCGCGCGGCAAAAACTCACGACCACGCTGGGCGCCAACGCGCCGGCCCAGGCGGCGCTGGCCGAATACCTCGAGCGCGGCGGCTTCGACAAGCATCTGCGCCGCCTGCGCCAGTTTCTCGCGGCGGCCCAAGCGCCTTTTGCCGAGGCTGTGGGCCATTATTTTCCGCCGGGCACGCGCGCCACGCGGCCCGAAGGCGGCTATTTCCTGTGGGTAGAGCTGCCGCCCGGCTGCGATGCGCTGGCCATCCACGCCCAGGCGATCGCGCGCGGCATCAGCGTCGCGCCCGGCCCGATCTTTTCGGCCTCGCATGGCTATCGCCACTGCCTGCGGCTGAACTACGGCCACGGCTGGGATGCGCGCATCGAGGGCGCAATTGCCGTGCTGGGCGAACTCGCCCATGCGAGCCAGGCCAGGGCCGCGTCGGCGATACCGCAAGGGGTGCAGTAATCGCTTCTCCAGCCATTGCCAGGCCCGGCGGGCTGCAAAGGCGCTGCGTCAGAACTCGAACTGCGCGCCCAGCTTCACGGTGCGTGGCGCGCCCTGCACCAGGCGATTCGACCCCGCCATGAGCCAATAGGCCTTGTCGCCCAGGTTCTCGACGTTGAGCCGCAATGTGGTGCGCGCGCCCGCAGTGCGTGTGACGTAGCGTGCGCCCAGATCGAAGGTCGCATAGCCTGGCAGCGACCAGTTGTTGGCCATGTCGAGTGCGCGCGCGCTCACATGCCGCCAACCACCGGTCAGCGTCAGCGGCATGCCGGGGAGCTCATACTCCGCATAGGCAGCGAACTGCCGCTTCGAGGCGCCGGGCGTGCGCCGGCCATCGTACTGGCCCAGCGATGTCGCGGTGTTCTGCGCGTCAAGGAATACGCCGCTGGCCAGCAGCGTCCAGGACCGCGCGAGTCTGGCCTTGCCCGACAGCTCCACGCCTTGGTAGCGTGCTTCGCCATCCTGGGAATAGCGGCCAGCCGACGTGGTGTACGTCAGCGCCTGCGTGGTCCGAAAGACAGCGGCCGACGCTGACCAGTCCACCTGCTCGGCCTTCAGACCGAACTCGTACTGCCGGCTCTTGATCGGCGGGAACACCTCGTAGGCATTGGCAGCGGTGCGAGGCGCGGTCGAGCCCTGCTCCAACGCCTCGATATAGCTGCCATAGGCGGACAGCCACGGCGCCGGGCGAAAGACCACGGCCAGCGTGGGAGTGATGGCACTCTTGTCGTAGCTGTTGGAGATGTAGCGGTTGTGGCGCGCGCCGAGAATCAGGTCCCACTGTTCGCCGAAGTGCAGCGTGTCCGACGCAAACAGACTGCGTTGGCGCTCGGGAAACGCCCAGCCGCCCTCGATCCAGTGGGTCGTGAGACCCGGATCGACGAAGTCGCCTGGCGTCGCCAGCGCAGCCGTTCCCAACACCTGCGAGCCGAAATCATTCGACTCCTGCGCGCGAATATGGCTGGCCGACACTCCCCATGCGATGTCATGCCTTACCCTGCCGATGTCGAAGCCACCGGTCACAAGCAATTGGCTCTGCTGCGATCTGACACGTGCCGGCAATGAGATCTGCTGCTCCGAATAGACGCCGGCCGCGTTCGCGAACAGAAAGCTGTGGTTGCTTTGCATGTCCTGTTTCCAGTCGCGGTGCGACAGGCGCGCGTCCCAGCCGGGCGCGATATGCCAGGCCAGCGACGTGCCGAACGAGGTGCTGCGCGCGTCGCTGTAGGTGAATGGCGAAGCCAGCCGCGTGCTGCCGTCCACGGCGGCCGGGGCTGCGGCAATCGCGTAGTTGGCTGCGCGGCCGTTGCCATTGGGGACCAGTTGGTAGTAGACGGCATCGACGCGACGCTGCTGCGCCAGCGCATCGACGCTCCACACCACATCGGGCGTGATGCGCCAGTCGAGCGCCACCGAAGCCGAGCGCCGTTTGATGTGACCACCGTCCTTCACGTAGGTATTGCCCTGTTCCTCGACAGCGTTGACGCGGTAGCCGAAACGCTCATCCTCACCGAGTCGCCCGCCAATGTCACCGTGCACCAGCGCTGCGCCGCGGCCCGTGGCTTCGATCGTGATGCTGCGCACCTGCGCCTGCGGCGGGCGCTTGCTCACCAGATTGACGATGCCGCCCGGCGTGCCAAAGCCATGGAGAAACCCGCCCGCACCCCGCAGTATCTCTATGCTCTCCAGGTGCTCGACCGGTACCTGCGGCGCGCCCAGAAAGCCGATCAGATCCTGTCCGTCCAGCTTGTAATTGTTGCGATAGCCCAGCAGCAGGCCGCGCACCGACAGCACTTCGCCAGCGCCGTTGGTGTAGTTGCTGCCCTGCGCCACGGCGGCATCGCTCCTGACGGCATCGAGCAACGAATGGGCTTGCTGGTTTTCCAGCAACTCACGCGTGATCACGTTGAGGCTGAACGGCGTGTCCCGCAGCGCCTTGGTCCCCAGCGCGCCAACGCTGCTGCTGGCCGCGCGGTAGGCCTGGGCCGCAGCCCCGTCCAAAGGTCTATGTGCCGTCACTGTCACTGCCGCCAGCGTGCCGTCCTCACCGGAAACGTTGGCGCGGCGTATCCATGCGCCGTTGGCATTGACAAGTGCTTCGAGGCCGCTGCCTTCCAGCACGCGTGCCAGCGCCTGTCCGAGCGTCATGCTGCCCTGCAGCGCGGGGGCGACATGGCCGGCATTGAGCCGCGAATCCAGGCCTATGCCTATGCCTGCCTGCCGCGCCAGCGCGTCAATGGTGGCACCCAGCGGCTGGGATGGGATGGACAACTGAAGCACGCGTTCGGTTGCGGCCTGCGCTGGCTGTGCGATAGCGCAGGCAGGCAGACCGAACGCGCACAGTGCCGCGGCGCAGGTCAGAGCGAGTGCATGGGGGGCGCGCGCGCTGGCGCGCAAGGAGATCGGGATTGAATGGCGCATGGGTGGTTTCAGTAGAGTTCGAGGTGAAGACGCACTCGCACAACAAACACCCACAACTATTTTTCACTCCCCTGCCCGGCGCGCCAGGCGCGGCCCCACGACCCATGCATCGTCCCGGCGCTCGACCGTCACTGCCAGCATGGCGGGCAGGTTGCGCATGAAGGCGTCGGGCGTACGCATAGGGAAACTGCCGCTCAGGCGCAGCGAAGCCAGCGCGCCCGCGTCGCGCAGTCGAATCGGCCGGGCCAGATAGTCATTCCACTGCGCAATCGCATCGGGCAGCGGCGTGTCTTCGAACACCAGCCAGCCGTCGCGCCATGCGGCCACGCTGTCAGCGCGCGTCGCCGACGGTGCGTGCAGGCCGTTGCGGTCAATGGCCACGGCCTGGCCGCCGACCAGCACCACGCTGGCGTCGACGGCCGCGCCGTGGTCGGCAGCAAACACCGCCACGCGTCCTTGGGCCACCGCGACACGCATGCCGGCTGCGCGGGCGCGGACACTGAAGACCGTGCCCAGCACCTCGACACGGCCCCATTCGGTAGACACCGTAAATGGGCGCGACGCGTCGCGCCGCACCTCACAGTGGATTTCGCCCTGCGCCAGGGTCACCTCGCGCCGGTCACGGAAATAACGCACCGTCGCCTGAGTGTTTGCCGCCAGGTGCACTTTACTGCCGTCGGCGAGCTCGCGAGCGAGCAGTCGCCCGCGCTCGGTGCGCAAGGCAAAGTCCTCGGTCGGCAGGCGCCAGACCCAGCGACCGCCCACCACCAACGTGCCCAGGCCAGCGCCCAGGCCAAGCACCTGCAACGCCCGCCGGCGTCCCGCGCGCGCGCGCTCGGGCCGCGCGACGCTGCCTTGGAGCTCGCCAGCCGCGGTCGCACGCCAGTAGTCGAGCGCCGTCAACGCCGCGCTTTCATGGCGTGCATCAGTCTGCCGCCAACGCGCGAATTCTTCGCGCGCCGCAGCCGCGTCCTGCGGCGCGCCGTGGTGCTGGCGACCGATCAGCGACAGCGCGAAGCCAATCATCTGCGGCGATGGTGCGCGGCCAGAGGCGCTTGGTCTTGGCGGCATCGCGCTCAGCCCTTCAAACGCATGCAGTCCATGACCGCACGCACCACATGGCGGTCAATGGCATCGACGCTCACGCCCATATGCGCTGCCGCTTCGGCATAGCTGCAGCCGTAGATGCGCACCAGAATGAAGGCCTCGCGCCGCTTGCGCGGCATGCAGCCCAGGCGCGCGAGCAAGCGCTCCAGCCGCAGGCGCGCATCCACGTGCTGCTCCACCGACGGCGCCCTGTCATCGCAGACCAGAGCCAGCGTACGCAGCATGCGCGCTTCGGCTTCGCGGTGGCGAAAACCACTGATCGCGATATTCTTGCCGGCGCGGTACAGCAGGGCGCGCGGGTCGAGCACTTGGGTGCCGCGCTGGTGCAATGCAAGCACCCGGGCATAGGCTTCCTGCACGAGGTCGGAGGCCGCATCGCGATCGTTGAGCGAGCGCGCGAAAAAGTTGACGAGTTCGGAGTAGTACCGCGCGACCACAGGATTGCCTCATTTGGAAAAGGGACCAAAGGCGTCGGGCAGGGGCTGCGATGTGGCGGCGGCTGAATCGAATAGCTAAGCGACGAGCCGCGCAATTATAGGGAGCACCCATGCCGCGCGGCAACGCGTTCTCAAGGGCCGGGTGGAGCAAGACTGCGCAGCGCGCGCTGGCAGATGCGGCGCGTCGCGGCGCTGGGCTCGCCCTGCAGCCACTGCGCGCACAGCGCGCGCACCCAGTCCGGCCTGTCCTTGGCCGCGTCGTTGAGCCAGTTGGCGACCGAGTCCTGCACATAGACCGCCGCATCGGCATGCAGCGGCGACAGCAGCGGCAAGCCGCGTTCGGGCTGCTGCTTGAACGCCGCGATATGCGCGCACCACACGCCGCGCGGACGCAGCGCTTCGCAGGCAAAGCGGCGCAGACGCTCGGACGGCGCGCGCGTCCATGCGGCGAGTTGCGCCACCGCGGCATCGAGTTCCCGCGCCAGATGCGGCCGCACGGCCATCCAGGCCCATTCGCGCACGCCGAAATGCGCGTCGTCGGCCAGCGGGCGAATGGCCTCCAATCGCGCGGCGAGATCCAGCCCCGGGTCGGCGCCGACGATGAAGCAGGCCCAGCCGCGCACGGTATCCGATGGGTGGCCGCTGCAGACCACCATGGCCTCGCTGCCCAGCGCGTCGAACAGCAGGCCGCCGATACCGTTCATGCGCTGCAGAATGCCGCGTTCGCAGACCGCGCCCGCAGCCGCCATCACGGCTGCGGGCAATGCGGGAAACACCGCGCCCAGCAATTGCGCCTGGTCCACGGCCAGGCCTTCGACCAGCGTCGCGCTTTGCGCCCTGCCCTGCGACAGCGCCTGCAGCAGTTCGGCAGGAATATCGGCGCCGCGGCGTGCACCTTTGCGCTGGGCCGGTGCCGTCATGCGGGCCCCGCTTCGCCGCGCGCCGCAAGCCCGGCGGCCACCTTGTCCAGCAGAGCCGCGAGCTGGCTGCGTTCATCGACCGAAAGCCCGCCGAACACGCCCGCAATCCAGCGGCCATGCTCGGCCACCACGGACTGCGCGAGCTGCCGCCCCCGGGGCGTGAGCTGCACGCGCAGCGCGCGCCGATCCGCAGCGTCGGCCTGGCGCTCGATCAGCGCGTCGCGCTCCAGGCCATCCAGCAGGCCGGTGACGGTGGCGCGCGTCACGCCGGCCTGTTCGGCGAGTTCGCGCGGCGCGAGGCCGGCGCTGGCCGCTTCGAGCAGAAACAGCAGCACGAAGCGCCCTTCGGACAGGCCGTAGCCCGACAGCACCTGCGCGCAATCGCGGTCGATGGCCGCGGCCAGCGACAGCGTCTGAAAACACAGGCGTATGCGATCCTGGCCCGGCCATTGGCGCCTATCGGCTTCGGCCAGCAGCGCCTGATACTTTTGTTCGAATTTTTGCATGTCGCCATATTATATGGCGCCTAACAAAAACCCAAAAAAATACTCCAGAACCAATGTCATGGAGTATTTTGTCCCGGACCCGCTGCCTTGACGGCAGTATCCGTGCACATGTGCCGACTTGGCGCCGGCAGCTGCGCAGGTCAGGTCTGCAATTACTGGTTGGCCAGGCCGATATGGGCTTCGCGGTAGTCAGCGATGAAAGTGATCAGGGTGTTGATGGCTTGACGCATGGTGTGCTTTCTATGAGATGCACTCAAACAACTGGTGGCTAGCATCTCCAACACCACCAGAGCGGGAAACCTAAGTAGTAACCCGTAGCCCCTAGTATAAACCCTGTACGCGTTTTTACGCACGCTGTGCCACAAAACAACATGCTATGCATGTGGGCTTGTCACAACACCAGCAAAAACGGGAGCCAAGGCTCCCGTTGTATTGCTTGCCTTGCGGCACCAGGCCTTGCTCAGCCTTCGGCGGTAAAGCCCACGCGCTGCACGATGGGGCCCCACTTCGCGACTTCCGATTTCACCAGCGCCGCGAGTTCCGCGGGCGAGGAAGACATGGCTTCGAGACCGAACACCGCCAGGCTGTCGACGACTTCCTTGGAAGCCAGCGCAGTGCGCATATGGCCGTTGAGGCGCTGCACCAATTCGGGCGCGGCCTTGGCCGGCAGGAAAAACGCAAACCATTCGCTGTGCGCCATGTCGGCGTAACCCTGCTCGACCAGCGTCGGCACCTGGGGTGCGAACCGGCTGCGGCGCTGGCCGCTGACGCCCAGGATGCGGATCTTGCCGCTGGGCAGATGCTGCAGCATGTCGCCCACAGGGCCGCACACGGCCGAGACATTGCCGCCGAGCATGTCGAGCAGCGCCGGCTGCGTGCCGCGGTAGCCCGCATGCTTGAGGTCCACGCCGCCATGCTGGCCCAGCAGCGCGCCGATGAAGTGCGGCGTCGATCCCGGAGCGGGCGAGCCGAAGTTCGCGCCCAGCGGGTTGGCCTTGGCCCAGGCCAGGAACTCGCGCACATTGGTCACCTGCGCGGGCACGGCCGGACCGACCGCAAAGCCGAAGTCGAACACGCAGCCCAGCGTCACGGGCGAGAGATCGGTGACCGGGTTATAGGCCAGCTTCTTGTAGATATGCGGATAGATCGACAGCATCGACGTGGGCGTCTGCAGCATGGTCATGCCATCGGCGGGCCGGCCCTTGACGTAGTTGATCGCGATCTGGCCGCCCGCTCCCGTGCGATTTTCCACCACCGCGATCTTCGCGTAGCCCGGCGCCAGCTGCGTGCCCACGCGCCGGCAGATGGCATCCGACGTGCCGCCCGCGGCAAAGCCCGTGATGATGTTGAGGCTCTCGAGCGCTGCCTGGGCATGGGCCTGCATTCCCAGGCTGGCCAACAGGGCACCCGCGCCGCCCGCGCCCGCAGCGCCCAGCCATTCACGTCGATTCAGAGTCATTGATTGCTTTCTTGATATTGATGGAAGACGCGCAAGGCCGCCCTCTCGTTCAGCCTTCGTCACGCAGCCAGGTGACCGCGCCCGAGTGCGTGACCGCGCCCTGGTGGGCCGGCCGCACCGTCAGCGCGTATTTTTCCAGCAAGCCGCCCCAACGCACTCCCGTATTTACGCGAGCATGGGCATTGTCTTTGAGGCGCTGCGCGAGTTCTTCGTCGGACAGCGCGACGCTGATCGAGCGCGCCTGCGGGCGCGCGTCTATGCTGACCAGGTCGCCATCGCGCAGTACCGCGATCGGCCCGTTGTCCGCGGCTTCGGGGCCGGCGTAGCCTATGCACAGGCCGCGCGTGGCGCCCGAAAAGCGCCCGTCGGTCAGCAGCGCCACCTTGTCGCCCATGCCCTGGCCGTAAAGCAAGGCCGTGATGCCCAGCATCTCGCGCATGCCGGGGCTGCCCTTGGGGCCTTCGTTGCGTATCACGATCACGTCGCCCGCGGCATAGCGCATGGCCTGCACCGCGGCCTGCGCCGCTTCCTCCGACTCGAACACCCGCGCCGGGCCGCTGTGCACCAGCGTGTTGAGGCCCGCGGTCTTGAGCAGCGCGCCGTCGGGGCACAGATTGCCCTTGAGCACGGCCAGGCCGCCGTCGCGCGAAATCGGGTTGTCGATGGCGCGCACCACCTGGCCGTCGGGCGCCAGCGCCGAAGCGAGTTCCTCGGCCAGCGTGCGCCCGGTGAAGGTGAGCGCCTCGCCATGCAACAGGCCCTGGTCCAGCAGGCTGCGCAGGATCACGCCCGCGCCGCCGATGTAATGCACATCGCGCGCCAGATAGCGGCCGCCGGGGCGCAGATCGGCAATCAAGGGCGTGCGCGCGAAGACTTCGGCGACATCGTCGAGGTGAAAGCGTATTCCCGCCTCGTGCGCGATTGCCGGCAGGTGCAGCGCGGCATTGGTCGAGCCGCCCGTGGCGCTGACCACGGCGCAGGCGTTTTCCAGCGCCTGGCGCGTGACGATGTCGCGCGGCAGCGGGCCCTTGCCTTCGGCGCTGGCCCACACGGCGCGCATCAGCGTCTTCGCCGCGCGGCGCATCAGCGGCGCGCGTTCGCTGAACACCGCGGGAACCATGCTCGAGCCTATGGGCGCCAGGCCCAGCGCCTCGCTGACCATGCCCATGGTGTTGGCGGTGAACTGGCCGGCGCAGGCGCCGGCCGTGGGCAGGCAGCTGCGGCTGATCTGCGCGAGATCCTGCTGCGTGGCCGTGCCGGCCAGCACCTGGCCTATGGTTTCATAGGTGTCGACGACGTTCAGATCGCGGCCGTCGGGCCCGGGCGCCTGGCCCGGCAGCGCCGAGCCGCCGTGCACGAACACGCTGGGCACATTGCAGCGCAGCATGCCCATCATCAGCCCCGGCAGGTTCTTGTCGCAGGCGCCGATGGCGAAGATGCCGTCCCACTGGTGGCCGCGCACCGAGGCTTCCACGCTGTCGGCAATCAGCTCGCGCGAGATCAGCGAGAAGCGCATGCCCGAATGCGCCATCGTGAGCCCGTCGCTCACGGAGACCACCGGGCATTCGTGCGGCGTGCCGCCGCCCGCGTAGATGCCGGTCTTTGCATGCTGGGCCTGGTCGCGCAGGTTGAGATTGCAGGGGCTCATCTCGCCGCCCGTATGGAACACGCCGATGTGCGGGCGTTCGATGTCTTCGTCGTCCTGGCCCAGCGCGTGCAGGAAGCTGCGCGTCGTGGCGCGCACCGTGCCCTGGCGGATGATGGCGGAGCGGAAACCGGGGGCGGCGTCGGGCTTGGCGTCTTCGGGCGCGCTGTCGTGGGGATTTGTCATGGTGTTGTGCGGAACGGGGGTGCGCACACCATAACCAAACACCGCGGCGGTGCGCAGCAGGGGCCGCGACCGCCGTCACCCAGGCGACAGCAGCAGTGTCAGCGCGGCACCAGAAACGTCGTCTTGGCCTGCACCGTGATCGTGCCGTCCGTGGGCGAATGCACTTCGAGCTGCACCGGGTGCGATCCCGGCGACGCCACACCATACGGTGCCTGCAGACGCACGACGATCCAGCGGTCGGCCGCGGCGTCGACCGTGACTTCGGTGTCCGAGGCCACGCGCAGGCCTTCGAGGCCCGATGCCGAAAGCTGCAGGCGCTGCGCCTGCTCGGTCGCATTGCCCAGTTGCACGCGGTAGATGTTCTCGATCTGGCCGCCGGCGACGATGCGCGACAGCGTGCCGCGATCGCGCACCACATCGACCTTGAGCGGGACGCGCACGTAGAGGCTCGCCACCATCGCCACCGTGAGGCCCAGCAGCACCGAGCCGTAGATCAGCACGCGCGGGCGCAGCATGCGGCGCACGACCTGCATGCCGCGCCAGCCACGCGCCAGCGCGTTCTCGGTCGACAGCCGTATCAGCCCGCGCGGGTAATGCATCTTGTCCATCACCGAGTTGCAGGCGTCTATGCACAGGCCGCAATTGATGCACTGGTACTGCAGGCCGTCGCGGATGTCTATGCCCACGGGGCAGACCTGCACGCACAGCTTGCAGTCTATGCAGTCGCCCAGGCCCTTGGCCTTGTAGTCGATGTCCTTGGCGCGCGGGCCGCGGCTTTCGCCGCGCGCCGCGTCATAGGTGACCAGCAGCGTGTCCTTGTCGAACATCGCGCTCTGGAAGCGCGCGTAGGGGCACATATGGGTGCAGACCTGCTCGCGCAGAAAGCCCGCATTGCCATACGTGGCGAGCGCATAGAACAGCACCCAGAAGATCTGCCATGCGCCCTGCAGCGCCATGACTTCGACGGCCAGCGAGCGAATCGGCACGAAATAGCCGACGAACGTGAAGCCGGTCCACAGCGCAACCAGCAGCCACAGCAGATGCTTGGCGCTGCGCTTGAGCAGCTTCTCGCGCGTCCAGCCGCTGTTGTCCAGGCGCAGGCGCGCGCTGCGGTCGCCTTCGGTCTTGCGCTCTATCCACATGAAGATTTCGGTGTAGACCGATTGCGGGCAGCTGAAGCCGCACCACAGCCGCCCGGCGACCGCGGTGAACAGGAACAGCGCCAGCGCCGAAATGATCAGCAGCGTCGTCAGATAGATGAAGTCCTGCGGGTACAGCAGCCAGCCGAAGATGTAGAAGCGCCGCTGCTCCAGATCGAACAGCAGCGCCTGGCGCTCGTTGATCTGCAGCCAGGGAATGCCGTAGAAGAACAGCTGGGTGATCCAGACCATGGCCCAGCGCCAGCGCGCAAAGACGCCGCTGATCGAGCGCGGCTGGATTTTCCTGCGCGCCTCGAACAGCGGCTGCTCATGCTCTTCGATGGGCACGGACGCAATGGGAATGACCTTGCGCGGTGCTTTGCCGCGCTGTGACGTGGGGTGATCTGACATAAGGCCTCAATGACAACGGCGGCGGCAGCGCTTCGCGCCCCTGCGTACCTTGCCCGCTACTATGCGCCGCAAGCGCTTTGGATAACAGCAGCAGATGGGACGATTTGGGCCGTATCAGATGGATTCTTGATCCAGGTCACCATTTTCCTCCCACCGCCCCGCCGCGCATGCCCGCAAGGCATGTGCGCAAAGCCAGGCATCATCGGGGATTGAGGATTCCGCATCAAAAGACTTTGGCATACCGGCCGCGCGGGGGCGGCAGATGCGTATCAGGCCGGCGCAATGGCTTCGGCCAGGATCGCAAGGCCTTCCTCGAACACTTCTTCCTCTATGGTCAGCGGGAACAGGAAGCGGATGACATTGGCATGGACACCGCAGGTCAGCAGCAGCAGCCCGCGTTCCAGCGCGAGTTCCTGAATGCGCTTGACCCGGGCAGCCAGCGGCGCGCCCGTGGCCGGGTCCTTGAACTCCGCCGCGACCATGGCGCCCAGGCCACGCACTTCGGCGAGCTCGGGAACCCGCGCCTGGAGCGCGCGCAGCGCCTGCATCAGCTTCTCGCCCAGCAACTGCGCACGCGCCGGCAACTGCTCCGCTTGCATCACGTCGATGACCGCCAGCGCCGCGGCCACGGCCAGCGGATGGCCCGCATAGGTGCCGCCCAGACCGCCGGGCGGCGCGGCGTCCATCAGTTCGGCGCGGCCCGTGAGCGCGGACAGCGGAAAGCCGCCCGCGAGGCTCTTGGCCATGGTGATCAGATCGGCGTCCACGCCCATGTGCTCGAGTGCGAACAGCTTTCCCGTGCGGCCGAAGCCGGTCTGCACTTCGTCGACGACCAGCAAGATGCCATGGGCGTCGCAGATTGCGCGCAGCTGGCGAAACAGCGCCGCGGGAGCAACATAGAAGCCGCCTTCGCCCTGCACCGGCTCGAGGATGATGGCCGCGACGCGCTGCGGATCCACATCGGCCTTGAACAGTTTCTCCAGGGCAGCGATGCTGTCGTCGACCGTCACTCCCAGGGCTTGGGCGGGGAAAGGCACATGCCAGATGTCAGCGGGCATCGCTCCGAAACCGGCCTTGTACGGGTGGACCTTGCCGGTCAGCGCCATGCCCATCAACGTACGGCCGTGGAACGCGCCCGAGAAGGCAATGACCGCATTGCGGCCGGTGGCGACCTTGGCCACCTTGATCGCGTTTTCCACGGCCTCGACGCCGGTCGTGAACAGCGCGGTCTTCTTCGGGAAGTTGCCGGGAGTCAGCGCGTTGAGCTTTTCGCACAGCGCGATGTAGCTTTCATAGGGCGTGACCTGGAAACAGGTGTGGTGAAAGCTGTCGAGCTGTTGCTTGACCGCGGCCACGATGCGCGGATGGCGGTGTCCGGTCGCGAGCACGGCAATGCCGCTGCCGAAGTCGATCAGGCGCCTGCCGTTCACATCCCAGATCTCGGCGTTGCGCGCCGAGGCCGTGAACGCCTGGGTCTGGACGCCCACGCCGCGCGGACAGGCCGCCTGCCGGCGTTGTTCTAGGGCGGAATTCGCGTTGGCATCTTGAAGCATGGGCCATCCCCTCAAGCTGGCAGGAAGCAGAGACTCGTCTGCAAATTCTAGCGCTCCCGATTGCATCGATCCAAATGGCTGGACGGCGCGCGCCCCGCACGCCTGCGCTTGCCCCATGGTCGCACAGGCGCGCAGGCAGGCTCAGTCCTGCAGCAACTGCCGCAGCACGTACGGCAGGATGCCACCGTGGCGGTAGTAATCGGCCTCGATCGGCGTGTCGATGCGCAGCGTCAATGTGCGCCGCACCTGGCTGCCGTCGGCGCGCGTGATGCACAGTTCGGCATCGCTTTGCGGCGTGAGCAGCGGGTCGGGAATGACTTCGATGAACTCGTCGCCGACCAGGCCCAGGCTGGCCCAGCTGTCGTCGCCGCGCAGCTGCAGCGGCAGCACGCCCATGCCCACGAGGTTGTTGCGATGAATGCGCTCGAAGCTGCGCGCGATCACCGCCTTGATGCCCAGCAGCTGCGTGCCCTTGGCCGCCCAGTCGCGGCTCGAACCCGTGCCGTACTCCTCGCCCGCGAAGATCACGCTGGCCCGGCCTTCGGCCTGGTACTGCATGGCGGCATCGTAGATGGACATCTTGCGCGCCGCGCAGGCCGCATCGCGGTACAGCGTGAGCCCGCCCTCCTCGCGGCTGCCGTCGGCCAGCGGCGGCAGCATCAGGTTCTTGATGCGCACGTTGGCAAAGGTGCCGCGCATCATCACCTCATGATTGCCGCGGCGCGAACCGTAGCTGTTGAAATCCGCCTGCTGCACGCCGTTCGCGCACAGCCATTCGCCCGCGGGCGATTTGGGATGGATGGAGCCGGCCGGCGAGATGTGGTCGGTGGTGATCGAGTCGCCGAACAGCGCGATGATGCGCGCGCCATGCACCGCATAAGGGTTGCTCGGCTGTATGCCCGTGGTCACGGGCTGGGCGATGTCGAGCGTGAAATCGGCAAAGAACGGCGGCTCGGCGATATAGGTGCTGTCGGGCCAGGTATAGGTCGCGCCGCTGACGCCGCGGATCTTTTCCCAGAGCTTGCCGGGCTCGCTGCTGACCTTCTCGTAGTTTTCCTGGAAGGCCGCGCCATTCATCGCGTGGTGCATCAGCGCCTGGACTTCCTCGGTGCTGGGCCAGATGTCGCCCAGATAGATATCCTTGCCGCCCCGGCCCTTGCCCACGGGCTGGGTCATCAAATCGGTGAGCACCGTTCCGGCCAGCGCGTAGGCCACGACCAGCGGCGGGCTGGCCAGGAAGTTGGCCTTGAGATTGGGGTGGATGCGGGCTTCGAAATTGCGGTTGCCCGACAGCACCGCGGCGCAGACCAGATCGCTCTGGCGAATCGCCGCGTTGATTTCCGCCGTGAGGTCGCCCGCATTGCCTATGCAGGTCGTGCAGCCATAGCCGGCGAGCGCAAAGCCCAGCTTCTCGAGATACGGCAGCAGCCCGGCTTCGGTCAGATAACGCGTGACCAGGCGCGAGCCCGGCGCCAGCGAGGTCTTGATGTGCGGCTGGACCTTCAGCCCGGCTTCGACGGCTTTCTTGGCCAGCAGACCCGCGGCCAGCATCACGCTGGGGTTGGAAGTGTTCGTGCAGCTGGTGATCGCCGCGATCAGCACATCGCCGTTGCCGATGGTGAAGGCTCCCGCATCGCTGGTGCTGGAGGCCACGGGGGTGGGCACTTCAGCCGTCGCATGGGCCGTGGCCGGTTCGGGCTTGTTCGACTCCATTTCGGCGAGCTGGCGCTC
>NZ_JAVWWA010000039.1:0-4650 GCF_036666375.1 Comamonas sp.
GGTGTTGTCGGCGTACCGGGGTTGGGTGCCGGGGTGGTATTTGTCACTGCCGTGGCGGCGAGTGTCGCGGCATCGTTGCCGGCCAAGTCCTGGAGGGTGTCCATATCGTCGAGCGGGCTGGGGTCGTCATAGGCAACCGTTACCACTTGGCCATGGGCCACGGGGGTGGCCAGGGTCAGGGTCACGGTCTTCCCGATGGCGTTGACGGCGGCTGCAGTGACCGCATTGGGAAGCTGTCCGACCATCACGGTGAAGGCTGCAGGATCCAGGAGATTGGCGGCATCCAGCGTATCCACATCGGTGTAGCTCAGTACCAGGGTGCTGCCGTTGACGCGGGCCGAGGAAAAAACCGGAGCATCCGAATCGATAGTCACGGAGAGCTCTGCCGAGGCTGCGCTGACATTGCCGGCTGTATCTGTGGCTTTGATGGTGAGGTTGTGCGTGCCCTGGGTCAGCGTGCTGCTGGTGATCGACCAGTCGCCCAAGGGATTGGCAACGGTGATGCCCAGCACTGTAGTTCCTCCGGTGTCGTACAGCGTCACGGTGCTGTTGGCCTCCGCCGTGCCGTTGATTAGGGGCGTGGAGACATACGTGATGTTGTCGCTGTCGGAGGCTCCTGAATCACTGCCTGCATCCAGGTTCGGCGCGGGCGCTGCCGCGGGAGGGGTGGCGTCTATGGTGACAGTCAGCCCGGCAGAAGCTGCGCTGACGTTGCCCGCCACATCCGTCGCTTTGGCGGTCAGGGTGTGAGTGCCTTCGGCCAGCGCATTGCTGGTAATGGACCAGACACCACCGCCATCAGCGAGTGCCGTACCCAGCACCGTGACGCCATCGGAATCGTACAGTGTGACCGAGCTATCGACGTCGGCCGTGCCTGTGAGCGTGGGCGTGGTGACATTCGTGATGTTGTCGAACGAAGAGATGCCGGAATCGCTGGCCTGCAACAGGTCCGGCGCGGACGGAGGGGCAACGGAGGTATCGATGGTAAGCATCAGCGCGCTGGAGGCAAGGCTCGTGTTGCCCGCCATATCCGTGGCCCGGGTGCTCAGGAAATGCGTGCCCTCGGACAGGCTGATGCTGGTGATGGACCAGTTGCCCAGGAGATCGGCAGCGGTGCTGCCCAGCACTGTCGTGCCATCGGTGTCGTACAGCGTGACCGTGCTGAAGGCCTCGGCCGAGCCTTCGATGTCGGGCGTTGAGACGCTTGTGATGTGGTCCGTCGATGATATGCCCGAATCGCTGGCTGAATTCAGGGTGGGCGCGGAGACGGCAGGGGCCAGGGTGTCGAAGGTCAGCCCGGTCAGCATGCCTGAAGAGCCACTGTTGCCGGCAATATCGGTGTAGGAGCCGGATGCCACCGTGATGCTGGCAGTGCCGGCGTTTGTCCCGGCCGTGGGCGTGAACGTCGCGGTGCGGGTCAGACCTGAGCCAGTGATCGCGCTGAGCGTGCCACCGGATACCTCGACATCTCCGGGCGATCCGTCCCACGTAAATGAACTGCCAGGGTCCTCGCTGAACGTGAACGTGATGGTGGTCGTATCGCCGATTTTCAGCGTGGAGGCGCCGCTGGTGATGGTTAGTGTCGGGGCCACTCCGTCGATGACAATGTTCTTGTTCGCCCCCAGAGAGCCAGCGCTGCCCGGAGCGGGCAGCGTCAGCACGGCGTCGTTGCCAGCCGTATCCCGCAGGGTTCCGCCCGCCAGAGACAGCGCTGCCGTGCTGGTGAAATCCAAGTCGGCCGAAATGTCGCCTGCCTGAACCGTGTAACTGAAAGTCAGTGTACTTGTGCCGCTGCCGCTGGCATAGTTGATCGCCCGGTCCGTGGTGCCCGTCTCCAGCGCGAGCTGGGGCGTGCCATTGACGGTGATGTCCTCGCTGAAGTTGATTTGCACGCTGATCGCGTCGCCGATCTTGTAGGTGCCGTTGGCCGTGCTGGAGTTGATGCTGCTGACGGCGGGGACCACGCCGTCAATGACGATGGCGTTGTTCGCCCCCAGTGAGTTGGCAGCGCCAGGAAATGGCAGTGTCAGCGTGGCGGCGTTGCCAGCCGCGTCGCGGATGGTACCGCCATTGAGTGCCAGGGCGCTGGTGGCCAGGTAGTCCAGATCCGCGGAGCTGTCGCCCGCCTGCACGGTATAGCTGAAGGTCAGCGCGCTGCTGCCGGACCCGCTGGTGTAGTTGATCGTCCTGCCCGTCTCCAGCGTCAGTTGGGGCGTGCCGTTGACGGTGACAACCTCGCTGAAGTTGACTTGCACGCTGATCGCATCGCCTATCTTGTAAGTGCCGTTGGCCGAGCTGGAATTGACGCTGCTGACGGTGGGGACCACGCCGTCAATGACGATGTTCTTGTTCGCCCCCAGTGAGTTGGCAGCGCCAGGAAATGGCAGTGTCAGCGTGGCGGCGTTGCCAGCCGCGTCGCTGATAGTGCCGCCATTGAGTGCCAGGGCGCTGGTGGTCAAGAAGTCCAGATCAGCGGAGGTGTCGCCCGCCTGCACCGTATAGCTGAAGGTCAGCGTGCTGGTGCCGGACCCGCTGGCGAAGTTGATCGTCCGGTCGGTAGAGCCCGTCTCTAGCGTCAGCTGGGGCGTGCCGTTGACGGTGACAGCCTCGCTGAAGTTGATTTGCACGACGATCGCGTCGCCGATCTTGTAAGTGCCGTTGGCCACGCTGGAATTGACGCTGGTGACGGTGGGGACCACGCCGTCAATGACGATGGCGTTGTTCGCCCCCAGTGAGTGGGCCGCGCCAGGAAATGGCAGTGTCAGCGTGGCGGCGTTGCCAGCCGCGTCGCTGATAGTGCCGCCATTGAGTGCCAGGGCGCTGGTGGTCAAGAAGTCCAGATCAGCGGAGGTGTCGCCCGCCTGCACCGTATAGCTGAAGGTCAGCGTGCTGGTGCCGGACCCGCTGGTGTAGTTGATGGTCCGGTCGGTAGAGCCCGTCTCCAGCGTCAGCTGGGGCGTGCCGCTGTCGACGAAGACGTTCTCGCTGAAACTGACCTGGACGGAGATGGCACTGCCCACTTTGTAGGTGCCGTTGGGAGTGATGGAGCTCACGCCGGTGACGGAGGGGGGCGTGTTGTCTGGAGGAATTCCGGCATCGAAATCCAGGTTGTCTATGGTGATGATGGTGTTAAAGCCGGTAAACCTGATTTCATCGATGTAATTCCAATCACTGTTGAAAGTGAGCGTGCCGCCAAAACCAGGGGAAACCGCATTCTTTGCATAGGTCACGGAACCCGTAGATTGAGAAATCCCTGTATTGAAGCCATTGGTTGCGACCGCAACGCCATCGCGGTAGCCCGTGATAGTGAGTTGGCTGCTGGCACCCAGGTCATTTCCTGCATCGATCTCCATCGAGACGATGCGAAACTCTGTTCCGTCCGCGGAGGCGATCCGTGCATCGACTGCCCCGGGCGTATACGTCACACCATCGTAGTTGAACATCATGCCCAGATCACCAGCTCCAGTGATGCTGGTGTTGGAAGACTCGGTGAGAGCGACAACTGCGCCGTTGGTCTCCGTGGGACTGACCATCGAGTAGGTCAGGCCTGCGAGGGTCTCTCCGGTATTAGGTATATTCCGCGGAAACTCGCTGTTGAAAAACTGGTCAGAGGGGGTGACCAGCAGATTCCGATAAGCGCTGGCGCTCAGTGATGCCGTACCGACCTCTCCCACATGGAGCTCAAGCTGCCAATCGCCCCCTTGGTCGGCAGCACCGGTGGCGTTGTTGGACGCAGCGATGTCGGCTTGGGTCAGGCGTGCCAGTTCGCCCAGCAGCGCCGCGCCCTGTGGGCCTTTCCCGGAGTAGCAGCCATAGATCAGGATGTCGCCATCGTTTGCCAGTGCCGCGCCAATGGCATCCAGCGTCTGACTGTACTGGCCGATGTTCTGGGCACTCAATGACATGTTGCCCAGCTCTGCCGTACCGCCCGACCCATGGCTTAACAAGTGGATTGCATCTATGCCGGAACGACCGTTCAGATAGCCGGCGATCTGTTGCAGCCCGTCCCGGTTGCCATCGAGTACCACCAATTCAGCACCCTCGGGTGCGGCGGCGACCAGGGTCTGCCAGTCTGTCAGGTTGTCGAACACGAAGACAATTTCTTTGCTGGCAATGGACGGGCTTTGATTCATGTCGGGCTCTTGGTTTGGTTTGACTGGTGTTCGGCCATCAGCACCGGTACGAAGCGCTAATGGATGCAAGAAATGCCGTGTTCACGAGACGCGCAGACGTGGTGCGAATGCAAGACCCTTACCGCAGTCCCCGCATGGACGAGAGATAGCAAAAATCTACTTTTACACATTGTTTCCTTTGTTGTCACTTATTTTCTAGTTCGATTGACATGCAATGCTGCGGCAAACCGCAATGCGGAGGCACTAATTCACAAAAGGTTTGAAAACTGCCGGCTGCAAAGCACAACACAGCGTCAGAGGTCTCGATGTGCCTTTTCGTGCGCTGCGACCGCTGATGCCTCATCGCTTCAAATAGCACCGACAACGACTTGTGGTCGTATCCTTTGTCTGCGGGCAATTTGCCGGGACCTTGTTCTCCGTCGTTCGGATCACCGGCTGGTCGGTCGTAGGCGCGCTGCCCACCACCTTGGTCCACGATCGCTGCTTCACCTGACCGCTGACCGCTGACCGCTGACCG
>NZ_JAVWWA010000039.1:4750-9612 GCF_036666375.1 Comamonas sp.
CTGACCGCTGACCGCTGACCGCTGACCGGGCGCGTGCGCACTTGGGCGTCGCAGCGTCCCAGGTTCGGGAGCGATGAGCAGCCTGCTGAGACTTGCGCGCTGTCGATGCAAGCGTGTCGGCGACAGGACATCCACAATCATGTTTGCCCTAGAATGCGCCGTCCCCACGCACGCATGACCCATGCACCTTCACGTCGACGAAGACATCACCTTCCGCAGGTTGGAAATCCTCCTGGCTTTCATGCAGACGGGCAACCTCACGCGCGCCGCGGAAATGCTCGAGATCAGTCCCGTGAGCGTGCACCGCGCGTTGCATGCACTCGAAGCCGGCCTGCGCTGCGCGCTGTTCCGCCACGAGGGGCGCAACCTGCACCCCACCGAGGCGGCGCAGGCCCTCGCGGATGTGGCGCGTGAAGTGCTGCGCACCATGGCGGAAGGCATACGCTCAACGCGTGAAGTCGCCGGTTATTCGTCCGACCGCATTCGCATCGGCTCGCTTTACTCCCTCACGGCACGCACCGTGCCCAAGCTGGTCATGGGCATGAAGCTGCGCATGCCCGATATACAGACCGAACTCGTGCTCGGCTCCAATGCGGACCTGCTGCAGAAGCTGCGCGACGGCGCAGTCGATGCCGTGCTGATGGGCACGCCCGAAAACGCACCCGATCTCGAATCCCAGCCGCTGTTCGAAGACGATATCTTCTTCGCCACACCGGTCGGATCGCCTTACTGCGCAATGGAGCAGATCGACCTCGCGGCCTGCGCCAACGAGCACTTCGTCACGCTGAGCGAAGGCTTCGTGACCTACGGCGGCTTCGTCGACGCGTTTCGCATCGCCGGCTTCACGCCGAACGTCGTGATGGAAACCGCGGACATTTTCTCGTTGATGAACCTGGTGGCTGGCGGCGTGGGCCATACGCTGCTGCCCGGGCGCGTGGGCGGCATCATGCCGCAGAAGGTGCAGCTCGTGCCGCTGCAGCCGCGCTATCTGATGCGCCAGACGATATCGCTCAATTTCCTGCGCACGCGCGAGCGCGACCCCAATCTGCTGGCCTTGCTCGCAGTCTGCCGCGCAGCCAAGGCGGAACTGGGCTGAGCAGGCCCTGCGCCAACGGGTTAACCCCCGATCGTTTCAGTTAGCGTAAGAGTCGGCGAAACCGCTTCATTGATCCTTCCGGAGTGGGTACGTATTGTTCGTACCAGACGCACATCCACAGTGCGTCGCTATAAAAAACTCCGGAGACAAATCGATGAGTTCGCACTGGATTTCAATTTACGCGCTGGCGGGCATGTTCGTGCTGGCCACCGCGCTGCCCATCAACATGGGCGTGATCGCCTTTGTTGGCGCCTTCCTGGTCGGAACACTGGTCGCCGGCATGAATGCCAAGGAGATCATGGGCGGCTTTCCCGCCGACCTGTTCCTGACCCTGGTCGGCATCACTTACCTGTTCGCGCTGGCGCAGAACAACGGCACCATCGATTGGCTGGTGAAGCTCGCGGTACGTGCGGTGCGCGGGCGCATCGCCGCCATTCCCTGGATCATGTTCTTCATCGCCGCGCTGCTGACTTCCGTGGGCGCCGTGAGCCCCGCGGCGGTGGCCATCATCGCGCCGATTGCGCTGGGATTCGCCGCAAGATACGGCATCAGCCCGCTGATGATGGGCCTGATGGTGGTGCACGGCGCGCAGGGCGGTGGCTTCTCGCCGATCAGCATCTACGGCGGCATCACCAACAAGATCGTCGCCAAGGCGGGCCTGCCGCTCAACGAGATGGCGACGATGCTGGCCAGCCTGGGCTTCAACCTGGCCGTGGCCGCGCTGCTGTTCTTCCTGTTCGGCGGCATGAAGCTGATGCGGCAGAAGGCCGATGCCGGCGGTGCGCTGCCCGTCGTGCGCCGGGTCGCGCACGGCCAGGGCGGCGCCCAGGTATACGGCGACGCCGAAGGCGAGTCGTTCGGCGAAGAGCGGCGCACCGCCGCACCCGATGCGGATTCGCTGATGGACCCCGCACCGGGCGCCGGCACCGAAACCGCTGCCCACTGGTACCGGGTCGTCACCGTGCTGGGCTTGCTGGCCCTGGCGGTGCTGACGCTGTTCTTCAAGCAGGACATAGGCTTTGTGTCGATCACCATCGGTCTGCTGCTCACGCTGATGGCACCCAATCTGCAAAAGCGCGCACTGGGCCAGGTGTCCTGGCCGGAAATCATGCTGATCGTCGGCGTCAGCACCTTTGTCGGCGTGATGGACAAGATGGGCACGATCAGTTTCGTCGGCCACAGCGTCGCGGGCCTGACTTCGCCGCTGATGGCCGCGCTGCTGCTGTGCTTCGTCGGCGCGGTGGTTTCCGCCTTCGCCTCGTCGACCGCCGTGCTGGGCTCGCTGATTCCGCTGGCCGTGCCTTTCCTGCAGGGCGACGCCTCGGTCGGCGCGGTCGGTTTCATTGCCGCGATGGCGGTGTCTTCCACCGTGGTCGATGTCAGTCCGTTCTCCACCAATGGCGCGCTGGTGCTGGCCAATGCCAAGGGCGTGGACCGCGACGTGTTCTTCAGGCAACTGATGGTCTACGGCGCCATCGTGACCGTGGTCGCACCGGTGCTGGTGTGGCTGCTCTTCGTGGTGCTGTAGCCGCGCCGCCTTCTTCAAACATTGCACAACCCTAGTCCAACATGAACACCAGATCCTGGGCCTCCAAGGCCGAAGACCGCCAAGCCAGGCTGGCGCGCGCGGCGCAAGCGCTGGGCCGGCAGCTTGCCGGCAAGCGCGTCGCCACCGAAGCCATAGGCACTTTGCTGGAGGCGGTGCTTTCGCCCGGCGATCGTGTCTGCCTCGAAGGCAACAACCAGAAGCAGGCCGACTTTCTGGCCAAGGCCCTGGTGCAGGTCGACCCGCAACGGGTGCACGGCCTGCACATGGTGCAGTCGGTGCTGGCCCTGCCCGAACACCTCGATGTGTTCGAGAACGGCGTCGCCTCGCGGCTGGACTTCAGCTTCTCGGGCCCGCAGGGCGCGCGCCTGGCCAAGCTGGTGTCCGGCGGCCGCATAGAGATAGGCGCCATCCACACCTATCTGGAACTGTTTGCGCGCTACTTCATCGACTTGACGCCCAAGGTGGCGCTGGTCGCGGCCCATGCGGCCGACGCGCAAGGCAATCTCTACACGGGGCCGAACACCGAAGACACTCCGGCCATCGTCGAGGCCACCGCCTTCTCGGGCGGCATCGTGATTGCCCAGGTCAACGAATTCGTCGACGGCCAGAGCACGACGCTGCCGCGCATCGACATTCCCGCCGACTGGGTCAGCTTCGTGGTCCAGGCGCCGCGGCCCAACTTCATCGAGCCGCTGTTCACGCGCGATCCCGCGCAGATCAGCGAGGTGCAGATCCTGATGGCCATGATGGCGATCAAAGGCATCTACGGCGAGTACGGCGTGCAGCGCCTGAACCACGGCATAGGCTTCGACACGGCGGCCATCGAACTGCTGCTGCCGACCTATGGCGAATCGCTGGGGCTCAAGGGCAAGATAGGCAAGCACTGGGCGCTCAACCCCCACCCGGCGCTGATTCCCGCGATCGAGGCCGGCTGGGTCGAGTCGGTGCACTCGTTCGGCTCCGAGCTGGGCATGGAAGACTACATTCGCGCGCGCTCCGATGTGTTCTTCACCGGGCCCGACGGCAGCCTGCGCAGCAATCGCGCTTTCTGCCAGGCAGCGGGGCATTACGCCTGCGACATGTTCATAGGCTCGACGCTGCAGATCGACCTGGACGGCAACAGCTCCACCGCCACGCTGGGCCGCATCGCGGGCTTTGGCGGCGCGCCGAACATGGGCGCCGACGCGCGCGGGCGCCGCCATTCCAGCCCCGCGTGGCTCAAGGCCGGGCGCGAAGCGCGTGCCGGCCGCAGCGGCGCGGCGGGCACGCCGCGCGGGCAGAAACTGGTGGTGCAGATGGTCGAGACCTTCCGCGAGCACATGCAGCCGGCGTTTGTCGACCGGCTCGATGCCTGGACGCTGCAGGAGCAGGCGGGCATGGACCTGCCGCCGATCATGATCTACGGCGACGATGTATCGCACATCCTGACCGAGGAAGGCATCGCCAATCTGCTGCTGTGCCGCAGCGACGAGGAGCGCGAGCAGGCCATACGCGGCGTTGCCGGCTATACCGCCATCGGGCTGGGCCGCGACCAGCGCGCCGTGGAAAACCTGCGCGACCGCGGCGTGATCCGGCGTCCGCAGGACCTGGGCATAGATCCGCGCCAGGCCACGCGCAATTTGCTGGCGGCGCGCAGCATGCGCGACCTGGTGCGCGCTTCGGGCGGGCTGTACCAGCCGCCCAAGCGTTTCAGAAATTGGTAGGAGAACCCCATGAGCGACATTCCCGCAGGGCTTGAGACCCTGGACTTTTCTTTCTCCGGCGGTCAGCCCGCCGGCGCGTTCGCCCCGGTGCTGGTCGGCGTCGTCGGCTCGGGCAATCTCGAGGTACTGCTCGAGGCAGCGGCTGGCAACGACTGCGCGGTGCGCATCGAGACGTCGGCGCGCGGCTTTCTTCCCATCTGGCAGGCCGTCATGACCGATTTCCATGCGCGCCACCGCCTGGCGGGCGTGCGCATCGCGATCAACGACATGGGCGCCACGCCCGCGGTGGTGAGCCTGCGCCTGGACCAGGCGGTCGCCGAACTCCACGGAGGTCAAGCATGATCAGCTTTGCCGAATGCTCGGCGCGCGAGCGCCTGGCGCTGCTGCTCGATGCGGGCAGCTTTCACGAATGGCTGCCGCCCAGCGAGCGCGTCACCAGCCCGCATCTGGCGCAGTTGGGAGTGCCCAGCGCGTTCGACGATGGCGTGGCCATTGGCCGCGCGACGCTTGCCGG
>NZ_JAVWWA010000039.1:9712-40303 GCF_036666375.1 Comamonas sp.
CCGTGATCGTGCTGATCGGCGGCGCCAACGGCTGCTTCGGCGGCATGGGCATCGTCGCGCGCTGCGCCGATCACATCGTGATGAGCGATGTCGGTCGGCTGGCGATGTCGGGGCCGGAGGTCATCGAGGCTTCGCATGGCGTGGAGGAGTTCGATGCGCGTGACCGCGCGCTGGTGTGGCGCACGACCGGCGGCAAGCACCGCTGGCTCACCGGCGATTGCGATGCCTTGGTCGAAGACGATGTCGCCGCCTTTCGCGCCGCGGCCATCGCCGCGCTCGGCAAGTCGGCGCCGTTGACCCTGGCGGCGCTGGAGGCCGAGCACGCCTTGCTCAGCCGGCGTCTGCACGCGCTGCCCGAAGACGACAGCGCGGGTGACCAGTCCGAACTGCTGTGGCGCGCGCTCGGCGTGATCGATGCCGCCCAGATTCCCGAACTGTCGGTCGCTGCAGTGCGTCCACTGCGCGCCGTTTAACCAGGAGCATCCCATGGAGTGGACTTCTCTCGTTACCCAGCTTTTCGGCCCCTACCACGGCATGCGCGCACGGGAAGACTTCCTGCAGGGCGATGTCATGTTCGAGGGCGCACCGCTCACGGTGATCGGCACGACGAACCATGCGCCCATAGGCGTCAAGCTCGCGCTGGCCCAGGCGCGGGTGGTGCTCGACACCATTGCCAACCATCCCGGTCGTCCCATTCTGCTGCTGATCGACACCCAGGGACAGCAGCTGCGCCGCCGCGACGAACTGCTGGGCATCAACCGCGCCATGGCCCACCTGGGCGCGGCAATCGACCTTGCACGGCGCCAGGGCCACAGGGTCATCGGTCTGGTCTACGACCAGGCCTTGTCGGGCGGTTTCATCACCTCGGGCCTGATTGCCGACGCCTGCTACGCCTTGCCGGAAGCCGAGATCCGCGTGATGCGGATTCCGGCAATGGCGCGGGTGACCAAGCTGGCGGAAGAAAAACTCGCCGCATTGTCGCTGTCCAACCCGGTGTTCGCACCCGGTGTGCAGAACTATGTCGCCATGGGCGGCGTGCGCGCGCTGTGGCAGGGCGATCTGCCCGAGGCGCTGCGCGCTGCGCTGCGCGACACCCCGACCACGGATCAGCGCGCCCAGGACGGCGCCCAGCGCGGCGGCCGCCAGATGTCTGCGGCGGTGGTGCAACGCGTGCTGGACGCTGCCTGAAAGCGGGGCAAGTCATGCACGGTCTACGACGCCACCAACTGGCTCATCTCAGCGCCGAAGGCTGGAGCGGCGTGCTGCAGCGCGCCTGGGAGCCGCAGGCCCAGGCGTTTCTGGCGCAATGGGCAAACCACGGCCTGCCGCTGGTGGTCACGCGCCAACCGCCGGAATACGCCGGCAGCGGCCGCATCGCCTTGGGCCTGCCCTCGGCGCTGGCCTGGGGAAAGCTGCGGCTGGCGGTGCAGGTGCCCTGGACTGCGGTGCAGGACTTCGCAGAGTTTCCCGCGCTGGGCGCCGTGCTGGCACTGCTGCCCACCGAGGCCAAGGCCAGCGCCGCGCACCTGCAACAGGCGCTCGATGCCTGCGGCGTGACGGCGCGTGTCTTTGGCAGCTATGGCTGGCAAGCCCTCAGCGGCCTGCCTTATGTGCGGCCCGAATCCGATCTCGATCTGTGCATAGGCGTCGATGGCATGGCCCAGGCCGACGCGGTCGTGGCGCTGCTGCAGGCCCAGGCAACGCCGCTGCCGCGCATCGACGGCGAGCTGATGTTTGCCGACGGCGCGGCCGTCGCCTGGCGTGAATGGGCGGCGTGGCGCGGCGGACGCGCCCGCGCGCTGCTGGTCAGGCACCTGGAGCGCGTCGGGCTGGAGCATGACGCTGGCTGGTGCGCGCCGCGCGCGTTGCAGGAGACCATGCCATGAGAGCATCGGCACTTGCGCTTGCAGACCGCCAGCCGCTCACGCCGGCGGCGATCGGCCGGGCCGCCACGCTGGCGCTGCACGACGAACTGTCGCTGGCGCCCAAGCCCGGCCTGGTGACTTTGCTCGACAACGGCAGCCATGACGACATGGACGCGCACAGCTTCATGCGCAGCCTGTTCGCGCTGCGCCACTACTTCACGCAGATCGCCCAGGCCGGGCGCGATGGCGCCGGTTTCGCCGTGCTGGAGCAATGCGGTATCGCGGCCGAAGCGCGCATGCTGCGCGCCACGGGCGGCATCAACACCCACCGCGGCGCGATCTTCATGATCGGTCTGCTGTGCGCGGCGGCGGGCGCGGTTTTGCGCGAGCATGAGGGCGTGCTGCATCCCGAGCTGCTGCGTGCCACCTTGCGCCAATATTGGGGCCAGGCGCTGACGCTGCGCAGCCAGCGCGCATCGACGCTGCCCGGCGGCATCGCGAGCCGGCGTTATGGCCTGCGCGGCGCGTCCGAAGAGGCGGCGCTGGGCTTTCCCGTGCTGTTCGAGACCACGCTGCCCGCGCTGACGACCGCCTTCAAGCGCGGCCTCAAGCCCCGCGAGGCCCGTCTGGAGGCGCTGATGCACACCATTGCCGTACTGGACGACAGCAATCTGGCGCACCGCGGCGGCTTAGAAGGCCTGCGCCATGCCCAGCAGCTCGCCCAAGCCTTTCTGGCGCGCGGCGGCATGTCTAGGCCCGAAGGCCTGGTCGAGCTGCAGGCGGTGGCCGAGGCCTTTGTCGCGCGCCGCCTGTCGCCCGGCGGCGCGGCCGACACGCTGGCCGCGGCATGCTGGATCACTCGCATTTGCATCCAGCCATGAGTTTTGCCCTGCTTTTCTCCGGCCAGGGTCATCAGCATCCGGCGATGCTGCCCTGGCTTGCCGATGATGCCGTCATGCAGGCCATGCGCGCGCACTTGGGCGTCGAGGACTGGCGGCTGGCGCTGGCCGATGCTGCCTGGGCGCAGCGCAACGACAACGCCCAGATACTGCTGACCGGCCTGTCCCTGGCGGCGTGGGGGCAAATCGCACCGCTGGTGGCGCAGCCCGCGGCGATTGCGGGCTATAGCGTGGGCGAACTCGCGGCGTTCAGCGCCGCGGGCGTCATGGATACGACCACGGCGCTGGCGCTGGCCCCGCAGCGCGCCGCGGCCATGGATGAATGCGCGCGCGGCGCTCCCGGCGGTCTGCTGGCCGTCTCCGGACTGCCCGTGGACAAACTGCAGGCGCTGCTGGAGCAGACCGGGCTGGCGATCGCCATTCGCAACGGCATCGACAGCGTCGTTGTCGGCGGGCCGGTGGCGGCATTGGCGCCGGCGCAAACCCTGGCGGCGTTGGCCGGTGCCCATTGCACGCCGCTGCGCGTCAGCGTGGCTTCGCATACGCCGTGGATGCAAGGTGCGGCCGATCGCTTTTCGAGCACTCTTGCATCCGTGTCGCTGCGCCCACCGGCGGCCACGCTCTACAGCAATGCGGCCGATCGCATCCGCGACGCGGCGTCGGCCGCACATGCGCTCGCGGCGCAGATCGCCACCACCGTGCGCTGGGACGAGTGCCTGGAAAACATCATGGCGCGGCAAGTGGGCTGCGTGCTCGAGATCGGTCCGGGCCAGGCCCTGGCGCGGATGTGGAACCAGCGCTACCCCGGCATTCCCGCGCGCGCCTGCGATGACTTTCGCAGCGCGGCGGCGATTGCCGCCTGGCTGAACAGCCATGACGACAGATGAAGCCATCCTTTCCAACGTTCCAGCCCCCAGGCCCAGGAGAATGCCGTGAGTATGAATGACGCCAAGACCCCGCTGATTGCCGCAGCAGATATCGAAAATGCCCATGTGCGCGGCATGTCGGCCTACGACCAACGGGTCGCCGAAGCAGACGCCGACTACGACGCGTACTGGTGCGAGCGCGCCCGCGAGCTGCTCAGCTGGCGCACGCCGTTCACCCGGGGGCTGGACGAAAGCCAGGCGCCGTTCTTCAAATGGTTCGAAGACGGCACGCTCAACGTTTCCTACAACTGCCTGGACCGCCATGTCGAGAAGGGGCTGGGCGACAAGACCGCCCTCATTTTCGAAGCCGACGATGGCCAGGTGACGCGCGTCAACTACCGCGAACTGCTGGCGCGCACCTGCCGACTCGCCAACGCGCTCAAGGCGCGCGGCGTGCACAAGGGCGATCGCGTGGTCATCTACATGTCGATGAGCATCGAAGGCGTGGTCGCGATGCAGGCCTGTGCCCGCATAGGCGCAACGCATTCGGTGGTTTTCGGCGGCTTTTCCGCACAAAGCCTGCGCGACCGCATCCAGGACGCGGGCGCGGTGATGGTGATCACCGCCGACGAGCAGCTGCGCGGCGGCAAGCAGCTGCCGCTCAAGGCCATCGTCGACGATGCGATCGCCCTGGGCGGCTGCGAATCGGTGGCGAATGTGCTGGTCTATCAGCGCACCGGGGCCGCTATCCATTGGGATAGCACACGCGACCGTTGGTTGCACGCAGAGACGCAGAATCAGCCCGACAGCTGCGAGCCCGAATGGGTCGGCGCCGAGCATCCGCTGTTTGTGCTCTACACCTCGGGCTCGACCGGCAAGCCCAAAGGCGTTCAGCATTCAAGCGGCGGCTACCTGCTGCATGCCGCGCTGACCACGCAGTGGACTTTCGATCTCCAGCCCGACGACGTGTTCTGGTGCACTGCCGACATAGGCTGGGTCACGGGCCACAGCTACATCACCTACGGTCCGTTGGCTCTGGGCGCCACGGAGATCATCTTCGAAGGCGTGCCGACGTTTCCCGACGCCGGGCGCTTCTGGAAAATGATCGAGGACCACCGGGTCAGCATTTTCTACACCGCGCCGACCGCGATACGCTCGCTGATCAAGTCCGCAGAGAGCAACGAAAGCGTGCATCCGCGCAGCTACGATCTGTCGAGCCTGCGCATCCTGGGGTCGGTGGGCGAGCCCATCAATCCCGCGGCCTGGGAGTGGTATCACCAGCATGTGGGCGGCGGACGCTGCCCCATCGTCGACACCTTCTGGCAGACCGAGACCGGCGGGCACATGATCACGCCGCTGCCGGGTGCGACGCCGTTGGTGCCCGGCTCGTGCACGCTTGCTTTTCCGGGCATTGCGGCAGCGATTGTCGATGAGACCGGCGCCGACCTGCCCAACGGCCAGGGCGGCATTCTGGTGATCAAGAAGCCCTGGCCCAGCATGATACGCACGATCTGGGGCGATCCCGAGCGTTTCAAGGCAAGCTACTTTCCCGCCGAACTCAAAGGCTACTACCTCGCCGGCGACGGCGCGATCCGCGACGCACAGACCGGCTACTTCACCATCACCGGGCGCATCGATGACGTGCTCAATGTCTCGGGACACCGCATGGGCACGATGGAGATCGAGTCGGCGCTGGTGTCCTGCACCGAACTCGTGGCCGAAGCGGCCGTGGTCGGCCGTCCGGACGAGACCACGGGAGAAGCCATCTGCGCTTTCGTGGTGCTCAAGGGCCCACGCCCCAGCGGCGAAGAGGCCAGACAAATCGCCAATACGCTGCGCAATTGGGTCGCCAAGGAAATCGGCCCCATCGCCAAACCCAAGGACATACGCTTCGGCGACAACCTGCCCAAGACACGCAGCGGCAAGATCATGCGCCGTTTGCTGCGCTCGGTTGCCAAGGGTGAGGACGTCACGCAGGACATATCGACGCTCGAAAACCCGGCGGTGCTGGCACAGTTGGCGCAAAGCAACTGAAATGATGGGTTTGAAGGCTGACTGGTGACAAGTGGCGATCGGGTAAATCGCCTCTGCCAAACCAAAAGCCTAGAATCAAACGCGATTTCCAGAAGGCTGCTGCGTCACAGCAGCCACACCCCGAAAATTAACTATCCAAGCTATCGAGCAGATGACTGATCGATAGCTTTGGACGCCATGGCCTTTGAGCCCAAAACGCTCACCCCCTGGGTTTTTCAGGGAGTTAATTCGTTTTCAGGTCAATTGCCCCGGTAGCTGGAGAAGCCGTAAGGGCTGACCAGCAAAGGAATATGATAATGCGGAACAGAGCCGTCCGCCTTGAAAATAACGGGTATCTCCGGGAAGAATGTGGAAATTTTATGCTGATTGAACCATTCCCCGGTCTGGAAGGTTACACGATAATTTCCCTTTTCCATGGTCGATTCGGAAGGGTACAAGGCGGTAATTCGACCTTGCTCATTGGTCACCCCCTTGTTGAGCGACACCCATTTGTCATCTACCTGCTTTTCAAGCTTGACCGTGACGCCAGCAGAAGGCAGGCCGTCTTGCAAATTCAGTACATGCACGCTCAGTGGGTTGGAGGCAGCCAGGGCGGAGGTGGCGGCAACTGCGTTCAGGAGCAAGCCGGCGATGAGTAGTTTGGTTTTCTTCATGGATTTTCCTTAGGGTTGGTTGTTTGGCGAAATTAATACGATTTTCAGAAGCTCATTTTCCCGGGCCAAGTACTTTATCCAAGGCTTGCAATGCGCAGCCTTCATCAATTACCGCTCCACCTGCGCCTCCCACGCCGATTGCACCGACAACCTCGTTGCCAACTTTCACGGGTACTCCGCCTCCGATGAGCAACAGGCTGTCAATCGTGTTCAGATTGCTTGAATCCGGATTGTTGCGTGCATTTTCCGCAAAGACTCGCGACAAGGTTTTTGTCGACAGCGCAGTAAAAGCTTTCTTTTGTGCCGCTTCCGTGTTGTGCACGCCGACAGTGTCATCGCGCTGAAGGGATAGCAAATGCCCACCCCGATCAATCACGACCACCACTGCTGAACGCCCCTGAGAATGGCACGCATCCATGGTGGCTTGAACCAGTTGATTGGCAAGGTGGAGTGACATATTGTTTTGCAGCAGTGTTGAAGGCTGTGCCGCAAACGCTTGCGTTGCCGCCATCAGGCCCGCTGCTGCGAGATATTTAATTGAGCTCCATTGCATTTTTTGCCTTTTGCGCTATTTGTGTATCGAACAATATGGATTATTGACATTCAACATGACCCCAGGATTGCGTCAAAATTACAAATTTATCATTTGCATTACAGATTTGAAATAATTGAAAGTTACAAAAGTACCTTACAATTCATTCATGCGAATCCTTATTGTTGAAGACGAAATAAAAGCTGCCCAGTACCTTAAAGAAGCACTGATGCAGTCTGGTTATCAGGCAGAGTCTTCCCATGACGGGATCGACGGACTTTTCCTGGCGCAGTCAGGAACTTTCGATCTCATCATTTTGGATGTGATGCTCCCTGGAATTGATGGCTGGAGCTTCATCGGCAGGCTGCGCGAACGCAGCCAAGTTCCTGTGCTGTTTCTCACCGCCAAAGACGCGGTGGCAGACCGGGTGAAAGGTCTGGAGCTAGGGGCTGACGACTATCTGGTCAAACCCTTTTCGTATGCGGAGCTTCTTGCGCGCGTGCGCACGCTGTTACGAAGAAATCCTGTGCGTCAGCAGGAAATATTTGAGCTTGCCGACTTGCAGGTCGATGCGCTCAAACGCCGCGCTACCAGAGGCGGGCAGCGGATCGATCTGACCAACAAGGAATTCGCCCTCCTGCACTTGTTGTTGCAGCACAAAGGTGAAGTCATGTCGCGCAGCCAGATTGCATCGCAAGTGTGGGACATGAATTTCGACAGCGATACGAACGTTGTGGATGTGGCAATCCGTCGTTTGCGCGCGAAGATTGATGATGATTTCACCGTCAAGCTTATTCAAACTGTGCGCGGCATGGGCTACAGGATAGAGGATGGATTCTGATGAATAAAAAAATCAACATCAGTCTTCGATTCAGACTTTCAATTCTTTTTTCCCTGATAAGCGCAATTTTGTTTGCAATTATGGGGGTCTATGCTTACAGTGCCTTGAGTCGCGAAATATCATACCGGGATGATTCTGCTCTAATGGGCAGGGTTGATAGAATAAAATCAATTCTTCATGATGGCAAGAACATAGATTTCCTTAGAAATCAACCTGAAATTTATGAAAACATGTTGGGGAATAAAGAGAATTTTTTATGGATTCTTGATGATTCAGGAAAGCTGCTGATTGAAGTAAATCCAGAAAAATTACCGATGCCATCCATTGGTACGCTGCATCCACCCATGCTTTTCACCACCACTGTTTCAGGGTCTGCGCGCATGGCATGGCTGAAGGTAAATGGTTCCAATGGTGCATTTTTTGTGATCGCCGGGAAATTATTGTCAGAGCGTGAGCATATGTTGAATGCATATCGGCGAGATCTCGGCCTGGCATGGCTGGTCGGTGTGCTTTTGACTTTCTTTGTCAGCTGGGAGGCGGTGCGTCGCGGCCTCAAGCCTTTGCTGAAGCTAAGTCTGCAGGCGGCTTCCATCGGCCCCCAGGAACTGCGATTGCGGCTGGATGAGAGCAGCCAACCGAAAGAACTTCAGGCCATGACCGCGGCACTCAATCTCATGCTGCAACGTCTGGAAGATGGATATCTGAAATTATCGCAATTTTCTGAAGACCTGGCCCATGAAATGAGGACACCGCTCAATACCCTCATACTTCAAAACCAGGTGGCATTATCCAAGGCACCAACAATAGAAGATTATGAAAAATATATTGACTCCCAGCAGGAGGAGTTCGAGCGTCTTTCCCGCATGATAGACAACATGCTTTTCCTGGCACGGGCGGAACAGCTGGATGATTTGATTGAAATCGAAACGGTCGATCTGGAAAACACCTCAAAACAGTTGTTGGGTTATTTCGAAGGCATGGCGCAGGAGCGCGGGATGCGAATAGAGGCAATCGCTCAAGCTTGCATTCAAGCCGACACCAGATTGGTGCGGCGTGCCCTGGCGAATCTTCTGGCGAATGCCATTCGCTACGGCGATGAAAACACGGTCATTTCCTTGAGTAGCAATTTTATCGCTCACAAGTGGATGGAAATCGAAGTGTTCAATCAAGGTCCGAAAATAGATGAGCACCATTTGCCAAGAATTTTTGACCGTTTTTATCGGTGTGACGTCTCACGCTCTCGCACCGATGACTCAGGTGGGCTTGGCCTGGCAATAGTGAAATCGATCATGCACATGCACCATGGCGAAGTACTGGTCAGCAGCACAAGCGAAGGAACTCGCTTTACCTTGCGATTTCCCGTTGAATCATTGAATGCACAGGAGTCGCATTGAAGGCTGGTTGGGATAGACGTTCCATGAATGACGCTATCCCATTGCCAGCCCGCTTACGCTTGCAGTTCCAGTGCGTTCAACAGGTCACGAATGCGCACGGGTTTGCGCAGTACGCGCGCAACTCCCAGCGTCTCCAGGCGTGAGCAGTCTTCGGGGTGTAGATCGGCCGCCAACACCACGACGGGTATATCCGCAGGGCAGGCAAATTTTCCCTGCCTGAGATCGCTCAGCAGCTCCATTGCCAGCGACCTGTCCTGAAGATCCAGCACCAGGCCGGCATAGGCTCCAGCGCTCAGCAGCTGGCGGGCGCGTCCTACATTGCTGGCCTCATCGAAGTCCACCAGGCCCAGGTCACGGGCCACCATGACGACGGTACGCCGCAGTACAAACTGAGCTTGCGTCAACAGCATCCGCGGCAGCGGGGCGCTCATTCGCCGCCCTCTTTTCCCGCCAGGGTCTCGTTCGCCAGGCACCGCAGGGCATCCAATATCGACAGCTCTATCGCCCCCAGCTTGCGCGGCACCGTGTCCACTACGCACAGCGTGCCAATGCGGTGGCCGCTGGGCGCACTCAGGGGAGCACCCGCATAGAAGCGGATATGCGGCTCGCCTGCTACGAGAGGATTGTCGGAAAAGCGAGCGTCGCTGCTGGCGTCCTCGATGACCAGAATCTCCGAGTTCATGATCGCATGTCCGCAAAAGGAGATGTCCCTGGCGGTCTCCGCTACGTCCAGGCCCACGCGCGACTTGAACCACTGGCGCTGACCATCCACCAGCGTCAGCAGTGCGATCGGTACATCCAGCTGTTCAGCCGCAAAACGAGCCAGCCTGTCATAGCGCTCCTCGGGAGAAGTGTCGAGCAACATCAAGTCGCGCAGAGCCTGGAGACGATCTGTCTCATCGGCAGGTATGGGAGCGGGTTTCATGTCGATTCCAGAATGCTGCATGCAGCGAAAGTAGGGGAGTGCGCTGGCTCAGGCCAACATATAAGCCATCTGCGCCAGATCCATCACCACCAAATTGGCATGGTCCTCGGCACCTTTGGCGTTGATCAGTTCGAACTCTCCCATGGCACCCATGCGCATGCTGCTGCGACGCGCGCTGCGGGCGGGCAGCCAGTCGGCAAGGCGATGGATGGCGATGCCTATGGGTTCATCCGCATGTCCGCACGCCTGGACAATCACCGCCAGCATGGGTCTGACTTGTTCCGCGGACTTGCCCATGGCGGGGAGGTTGACCAGCCGAATCGTTCGGCCACGCCACGCCAAGAAAGACGATTTTCCCGCATGCAAATCGTCTTTGGCTTCGGAGGGCAGTTCCACCACCCCCAAGATGCCATCCACGGCAGAGGCATAGCGTTGACCTGCATCGAACACCAGATAGGGGCAGGGCTCGGTAATGTCCGCCTCCAACGTCTCGTCACGCTGCGGCACATGCAGACTGATCGATGCTTCAGGCGTGAGGGCAAACAGCCGCCGCACGTCAAGCACCTTCAGCTTGCCGCCCTCTGGAAGCAGCGCCACGCCGGCGAGCAGGGGATCGTTGGGGCTGTCGACGATAGACGCGGGTGCGAGATGCAGCACCTGAAGACACTCGGATACTGTCAGTCCGAGCAGCAGGGGGCCTTGACTCAGCAGGACCATCCAGGCCGCAGCACGGCCATCACTGGCTTGGCGGCCTTCGCTGATATCGACCAGCGCAAGCTTGCGCCCCTCCCACTGGCTGATCGCCCAGCTGCGCTGGTGGTGGCCCAGCACCAGTTCGGTGGCCGGTACGGGCACCACGCGCTCCACGGCAATGGCCGGTATCGCCCAATGCTCGGAACCAATGCGGAACACCGCGTAGCGTTGGTCTCCGAGTCCCGGATGCGGGCCCTGGCGCGCGGTAATGCTGGTCAGCGCATCGCTGGCCGGGGCCAGTTGCGCCTGTGTGCACCAGACATTGCTCAGCAACATGAGGCGTGCGACTTCAAGAATGCACAAGGTCGGGGAATGCGCGCCCGCGGGCACCACCGCTTCAAACAATTCGGCCTCATCGGGTTGATGGTGCACCTTGCGCACATCCTCCAGGCCGACGGTGTTGACACCCAAAACGGCATCCACCCTGACAGCGAGCAAGTTTCCTGCATGCTGCAGCACCATGAGTCTGGGCACAACGCACGAGTCGGTGCATGGCTCCAGGGGGAGCCAGCGCTCCAGGCCGACGATGGGCACCGTGGTGCCATCGATGTCAGCGACTCCGAGCAGGCCGCCAGCGCGGCGCGGCAAGACCGTCAAGCTTTGCGACGGATACGGCACCGCCCGGCGCACCTGATGGATGGGAATGGCGATGTCGCAACTGCCCAGACGCACATGCACGTGAACAAACATTGCGCGGGCCATCTTCGCCGGGGCATCGGGGGAAAGCTGTGTCACATTCTCCATGAACCAGGTCACACCACTTTGCGTGGACTGCCGCTGCCCTGCAGGTCGTCGAGCAGCCTGGCGACATCCTGGGTCGAAAGCTCCTGTTCCCTCGTCGCAGCCCCGATCTCACTGATGGAGCGCGTGGTGTTTTCCACCGCTCCCAGAATGCGTGAGAACGCAGCATCGACCTCCTCGGACAGGCGGCTGCCTTCGGACACCCGGCTGACCGTCTGGTTGATCAGCTTGGCAATTTCGCGCGCCGCCAGCGACGACTTTTCAGCCAGTTTGCGAACTTCATCTGCCACGACGGAAAAGCCCACCCCTTGCTCTCCTGCACGTGCGGCTTCGATGGCGGCATTGAACGCCAGCAAATGGGTCTGGCTGGAAATCTCGCTGATGGTGTCGACGATCTCGTGGATGTCGGACGATGACCGCTCGATGGCAATGATGGCGTCACGCGAGCGGCGCACCAGCTGGCTGCCTTCACCCGCTTCACGCTGCGTCTGCTCAGCGAGCTCCGTCGAGCGCCCGGCGCTGCGCGCCAGCCGCTTGATGGAGTCACTCATTGCATGCAGCACAGCGGTAATGTCCAGCACCTTTTGCGCCACGGCGTGCTCGCGCTGCACCTGGGCGGTGACATCCACCGCATATTTGACGACCTTGTAGGCCCGGCCATCGGCATCGAGAATAGGGTTGTAGGTGGCCTGAATCCACACCTGCGCGCCGTGCTTGCCAATGCGTCGATAGCGCGCGCTTTGGAACTTGCCTTCTCCCAGATCGGCCCAGAAGTCCCTGTACGACTGGCTTTGCGCCAGGCCCGGCTCGCAGAACATGCTGTGGTGCTGCTTGTGAATTTCCGCCAAGGTGTAGCCCATGGTGCGCAGGAAATTCGGGTTGGCGGCCAACACGTTGCCCTGCATATCAAACTCGACGACCGCTTGCGAAAGATCAATGGCGTCGATCTTGCCTTTTGTCTCTGAAGCGGAGGTCAATTCCTGCGTGATGTCGACCGCGAACTTCACGACCTTGTGCGGTTTGCCGGCTGCATCCAATATGGGGTTGTAGGAGGCTTGAAGCCAGACATCCTTGTTTCCCTTGGCAACACGGCGAAAGCGGCCAGACACGGACTCTCCGCGGCCCAGCCGCTCCCAGAAATCCGCATACTCGCGCGAACCCAAAAACTCCGGCCGGCAGAACATGCTATGGGCTTGACCCACAATCTCGTCCTTTCCATAGCCGAAGGTGTCGAGAAAATTCGCGTTGGCGTCCAGAATGCGCCCTTTGAGATCGAATTCGATCACCGCCTGCACTTCATGGATCGCTGCGACCATGCCTTGAGCGGCCGCCTGTTCGGCCCGATGCGCGGTGATGTCCTTCGCCAGCTTGAGCACCCCTACCGTACGGCCTTCGGTATCACGTACCGGGCTATAAGAAGCCTGCAGCCAGACCTGCCTGCCCGACTTGGTCGAGCGCATAAAAATCCCCTCGTGCATCCCACCCTGAATCAGTCCTTGCCAAAATGCCCGGTAGCCTTCGCTGTTGGTCACCTCGGAGGGACAGAAAATTCGGTGGTGCTGACCGACGACTTCTTCGGCGGAGTAACCCATCAAGTCCAGGAACAGGCGGTTGGCCCGCACCACCTTGCCCTCAAGGTCGAACTCGATCACGGCTTGTACCTGCTCCAATGCGGCAAGCAATGCCGCCGCACGCACAGCGTCCGCCAGAGCGGAACGGGGAATCTCAGATGTAGTGTTCATGGGAAATGTCTGCCGGTGTGGCCAGAGACAAGCTCGCAGAGCCTGCGGCCAGCAGCGGTCGTAGCCGAATACGGCTAGCGTGATCGTGCGATGAAGTTGCGATTGCAACAAAATGAAGCTGGTGCTTTGATTATGGGGGAAGGCGGCTCACGCCAACGCGAAATGAACGACGAAGTTTGAACTGTGCGCGGCTGCGGGCCGCACACTGGCCTCAATCCGCGGCCACAGCGGCCGATATCAAAGGTAAGCTCCAAGGATTTTCATGTTCACGATGCATCAGGCTCCAGCCAACTTTGTGCCACTCGATGCCACCCTGGCGAACGGATGCGGCTCCTGCGGCACGGCCGAGCGGCTCGGTATCCCGTTCGAATATGCCTACCAGCCCATCGTCGACGTGGTGGCCCGTAGCAGCTATGCGCACGAAGCCCTGGTGCGCGGACCTGCGGGAGAAGGCGCGCTGTCGGTACTGTCGCAGGTGACAGCGCAAAATCGCTACCGCTTCGACCAGGCTTGCCGCGTGAAGGCCATCAAGACCGCCGCGCAGCTCGGGATGCAGGAGCGGCTGTCGATCAACTTCCTGCCGAACGCGGTCTACAAACCGGAAGTCTGCATCAGGACGACGCTGGAAGCTGCGCGCGTGCACAGCTTTCCCATTGATCGCATAATTTTCGAGGTCACCGAAGGCGAGCGGATCGAAGACGGTCCCTGGCTCGCGACCATTCTTCGCGAGTACAAACGCCAAGGCTTCCTGACCGCCATCGACGATTTCGGCGCAGGGTATGCCGGCCTCACACTGCTGGCCGACTTCACGCCGGACCTCATCAAGCTCGACATGGCGCTGGTGCGCGCAGTGGACACCAGCAAGTCACGCCAGGCGATTGCGCGCGGTATGGTGCGCATCTGCCAGGAATTGGGCGTCCAAGTCATCGCGGAAGGTGTGGAAACCGCCGCAGAACGCGACTTCTTCCTGTACGAAGGTGTGACCCTGATGCAGGGATACCTGTTCGCCAAGCCCGCGTTCCGGGCGACCACTTCGGCGGCTTCCACGTCTTGGCCGTAAGACCAGCCCCGCACAGCGCGAAGGCGATGACGACAGCCGCGCTGCACCGCGAACCCGAAGAAGCAGCAGTCGTCCTGAGACGCATGAACCTGGCATCGCTCGGCGCAGCGCGGGGGCGGCCTTCAACGGCAAGCCTGGGCCGCATCAGGCACGCCCTGGGGGCCGTGAAATGGAACTCAGTCCAGCTTCTTGTCTGTCAGAAATTTCGATACGAGATCGGCAATCTGGACGTTGTTGAGATCGGACATCGGAAAGTGCGTGTTGCCGCGAATGCCGATCTCGGGGAGGCGCACCAGGCGTGCATCGCCGCCATGCCGGTTGATGGCGGCTACCCACAGCCTGGCCATGGCCAGGCGCACGCGCCAGTTGTCCTGGCCGCGCTCGGCGGTGGGCTCCATGGGGAAGTTGTCGCCGTAATAGATGACGATGGGCAGCCGGGTGAGCTTCTGGAAATCCTCCAGCGGCACGGCCTCGGGGGCGAGCGTTCCGGCCGCGCTGGGCATGGACGCCGGCAGTTCGCCCTGCGGGAAGATGAAGCCGCTGCCGGGTTCAAAGGCGACGATGGCCTTGACGTTGGAGTTCTTGATCGCCGTGAGCCAGCCCGGGCCGCCGCCCTGCGAATGGGTGAACAGGATCGCTGGCCCGGTCTTGTCGACCAGCGCCGACATGGCGTTGGCGATCACGCCGGCGTCGTAGGGCCCGGTGTTGGGCGTGACCGAGCGCAGGAACTGGTCCAGCGTTGCGGGGCTGCGATCGAACTGCACGTTGCCGAAATAGTGGGGCCATTTGCCCAGACGGAACTGGTCGAAGAACAGCTGGTCGTTGGGCGTCGGCTCTATGGTGGCGGCCACGGTGCTGTTGCCGGCGCGGCCACGGCGCGGCTGGTCCACCAGATAGACCGGGAATCCGCGGCGCAGGAACAGCGTCTGGAAGCCTTCACGCCCGTCCGACGTGGTCTCCCAGCTGCGCGCCGACTGGAACGCACCGTGCAGCATGACGATGGGCAGCGGCCTGGGGTGCTGCGGGACCTGATAGAACGCATAGAGATGGTCTCCATGCAGGCTTTGCCCCGCGGCGCTGGGCTGGTTGTTGTTGTAGCTTCCGGGCGTGGTCTGCACCGTGCCGCCAACGGCAAAGCTGCCCTGGGCCTGGATCACCAGCGGCCCGGAAACATTGGCATTGCCTTGGGATGGCGAGGCGCAGCCGGTGATGAGCGCGGCCGTGGCCAGCGTGGTCAGCAGGCTTTTCATGCTCAACCTCCGGCGGCTGCCAGGGCCTGCTTGAGCGCATCGCCGGCGCGTTTGCCGGCCGCGGCGTCGCCGCGCTCGGCCAGCACCTGCGCGAGTTGGCGCAGCTGCGCGGGGGTCAGCCCGACGCGCAGGCTGGCGGCCATGTGCGAGCGCAGCTGCGCCTCCACGCCGGGCATCGCGGCCAGCGCGCCGACGGTGGCCAGTTCGCGGCTTTGCCAATCGAGGTTGTCGCGCTCGAAGATGTCGCCAAACAAATGGGCCTGCAGGAACTGGTTGATGACCGGCGCGAAATCAAACACCGGGCCCTGCACGGGACGTCCGGAAATCTTCGTCTGGTTGTCCCGGCCCACGGCAACCAGCGCATCGCCGGTGGCCACGGCACGGCTGGGCTCATGCCCCGGAACATCCTGGATGCCGCGCTGCTTGCGTGCCTCCACAACCTTGAGCAGTTCGCCCAGCGCGTTGAGGCTCTTGGGAAAGCCCGCGTAGGCATAGAGCTGGACCAGGATTTCCTTGGCCTCGGCAATCGTCAGGCCGGCGTCCAGACCCTGGTTCGCAGCGGTGTTCAGCCGCGGCATGTCGCTGGCGGCGCCAAACGACGCCATCAGCACGATGGCCTGCTGGCGCGCGCTGAGCGTCTCGGCAGCGGCGGCCGCGGCCGGCACCTGCTGGGCCGCGCTGCCCTGGGCGGTCTGCGACTGGGCAGCGGCCATTCCCAGACCCAGTGCCAGGGTGGCGGCCATGGCGCGTGCCATATGCTTTTTAGCGGGCGTTGTATTCTTCATCGGTCACCTTCTCCGTCCAGTTGACGGTCACGCCGTTCACGCTGCTGCCCACGGCCAGGTGGGTCATGGCGCTGTGGGGTGCAGCGCCGTGCCAGTGTTTGACTCCGGGCGGGCACCAGACCACGTCGCCCTGGCGAATGGTTTTCACGGGCTTGCCCCATTCCTGCGTCAGGCCAATACCGGCGGTCACCACCAGACGCTGGCCCGCCGGATGCGTATGCCATGCGGAGTGCGCGCCCGGCTCGAAGGTCACATAGGCGCCCGAGGCGTTGATGCTGGCGTTGGGCGTGAACAGCGGGTCAACGCGCACGCGGCCCGTGAAGTACTCGGCGGAACCGAAGGTCGAGGCCTGCTCGCCGGCCCGCGTGATCTGCTGCGTTGGCAAGTCTGCTGCGCTGGCAAAGCAGGCTGTGGCGCACATAGCCAGCCCGCAGAGGGTTTTGTTCATGAAGGGCAGTCCTTGATTGCTGATCCAGCAATGTACCCAGGGTGCCGTCCGCCGATAAGTAGGTAAATCCGGCATAAACCTGTGAATCAGATTCAACAATGCCGTGGCCCCGGTATTTATTGAACCTGCTCTCAGCGAACCTCGGCGGAAGTTCCCGTCTTGTGCGTTCTCGTGCGCCTGGCGGGCGCTTCGTGGCGCAAAGCCTCGACCACGATCGCCAGTGCGCCAGAAGACTGCCTGCGGCTCGGATAGTAGAGGTGGTAGCCAGAGTAGGGCTGGCACCAATCTTCCAGCACCCGGATCAGCTCGCCTTTGGCCACGTGCTCCAGCACCATATCTTCCGGCAAGAACGCCAAGCCTTGATCGGCCAGCGCTGCCCTGAGAATTGGCGTGGAGCTGTTATAGATCCACTGCCCGGTCACTCGCACCTTGACGGCCTTCTTTCCTTTCTGGAAATCCCAAGGCAGGAGCCCGCCATGGGTAGGAAGCCGCAGATTGATGCAATTGTGTTCGGCGAGGTCCGCTGGAGTTTTCGGCTTGGCCCGCTGGGCGAAGTAGGCCGCAGATCCCACCACGGCAATGCGCTGGTCCGCGCTGATGCGCACCGCGATCATGTCCTTGGCCAACTCGTCCCCCAGACGCACTCCCGCGTCATAGCGTTCGGAAACAATGTCAGTACGGTTGTAATCCACGGTCACCTCGACCGTGATATCCGGGTAGTCCACAAGCGCCTTGGAGAGCTTGGGCCATATCAGATAGGTGGCGGCGAACTCCGATGCCGTGATGCGAACGGTGCCCGATGGCTTCTTGCGCAGTTCGCTGACGGCGATCAATTTCGCGTCGATATCCTCGAAATGCGGTGCAACGCTGGCCAGCAATTTTTCTCCTGCGTCCGTGGTCGATACGCTGCGCGTGGTGCGGGTGAGCAGGCGAACGTCCAGGCGAGCCTCCAGCGCGCGGATGGCATGGCTGAGCGCGGAGGGGGAGACCCCCATTTGCGCGGCCGCCTTCGTGAAGCTGCCTTGCTGGGCAACCTGGATGAAAGCGAGCAGGTCGTTGTAGTTGTCACGCGGCATTGCTGAATCCGTTTCACAAATTTACGTGAAATTTAGCATTTCAGCCGCGGTCGGGAAAGCGACGCATGTAATGCGGGCTCAGGTGCAGCCTTCAGTTCATCCGCATGCCCGAGGCCTTGATGACCGGCCGCCATTTCTCGATCTCGGTCTGCACCAGCTGCTTCATGGCGGCTGGCGCGCTGTGCGTATCGAGGTCCACGCCCATGGCCGTGACGCGGGCCCGGAACTTCTCGTCCGCGAGCACTTCATTGAGCGCGCGGCTGAGTCGCTGGACCACGGGCGCAGGCGTGCCCTTGGGAGCTGCGAGGAAGATCCAGGTGTAGATCTCGTAGCCTGGCAGTCCGGCTTCGGCGCTGGTCGGCACGTTCGGGAGCAACGCCGACCGGGTGGGCGAGGGAGCCGCCAGCGCCTGCAGTGATCCGTCCTGCACGCGTGGCGCGCAGGTGGCGACGGTGCACAGCATGAAGCTGATGTGACCCCCCAGCAAATCGGTCAAAGCGGCGCCTTCTCCTTTGTAGGGCACGTGGATGGCGTCGGTTTTGGTCAAGTGCTTGAGGAACTCGCCGCCCAGGTGCATAGGCGAGCCCACACCGGCCGACCCGAACTGGAGCCTGCCGGGCTGTGCCCGCATCCGGTTGATCAGGCCCGGCAAATCCTTCACCTCGAGTTTGGGCGTGGTGACCACCAGAAAGCCGAAGCTGCCGATCTTGCCGATGAATTCGAAGTCGTTCACCGGGTCGTAAGGCAGTTGCGGCTGCAGGCTCGGGTTCAAGGCATGTGCCAACGTGCTGATCAGCAGCGTGTAGCCGGTGGGCGCTGCCCGTGCCACCTGGCTGGCAGCCAGCACCGTCGCGGCACCGGGCTTGTTCTCAGGCACGATGCGCTGGCCCAGGCGCGCACCCATTTGATCGGCGAGCAGCCGCGCCAAGGCATCGCTTCCGCCGCCAGGCACATAGGGGATGACCAGCTGGATAGGCTGTGTCGGGTAAGCCTGGGCGTGGACCGGCTGGTGCACCATGAGGCTTGCCACGGCCAGCGCGGCCAGGTTGTGGAGCAGGCTTTTCATTCGATTTCCTTCGAGACGAGCAGGGGGGCAGGGCCCCAGAAGCCGGGCGCGGCGTGGCCGACATCGGTGCTATCGGCCAGCTGCCAGCAGTGGCGGGACAGCTGCAGCGCGTGGCTACTACCCAGTGCATCGCCCACCTGGCGCAGCAGCTTGACGTCAAGCTCCTGATCCGTCATGGGCCTTGCGGCGGAGCCTATGCACGGACCTACCGCCGCCTCGAAGCGGCGACCATCGCGCAGCGTGACTGCCGCATGCGCGGCGTCCAGGGCGAGGGTCTCGTCCACGGTCGCCACGACGCGCCCGCGCAGCGCAATCACCTGCGGGTCATGCACGCAGGCATCCGAGGCCTCGGCCAGACCGGCCCGCCGATGCTGCAGCACGGCGGCGGCCCAGTGGTAGATGCTGGCCTGCGCGTCGAAGCTGTGCTGCGGCATCTTGCGGCCGGTCAGGCCGTCCGCGAGCGGGTGTACCCGCAGATCCACGCGCTCGATGTCGCGCGCGGCGAAGTCGTTGGCCTGGACCAGTTGCAGGCAGGCATCGATCACCGCATGCGTCAAGCAGCCCGCGGGAAAGGGCTTGAGCGAAACATTCATGCATTCCCAGTGCTGCCCCAGGCGCACGGTCAAGGCTTCGGGATTGGCGGGTCGCCCGAACAATTGCAGCAAGCCGTGCGTGGCGCCGAGGGCGTCGTCGTGGCAGTTGAAATCGCCAGCCGCCAGGTGCGCGGCCAGCAGGCCGTTGCGGCCGGCATCACCGGGGATCAGCGCGCTGCTCATGCTGCCGTGCGAGGCACGCAGCCCGCCAGCCTGCATGGCCGCCAAGCCCATGGCCCAGGCCAGTTGCTGCTCGGACAGACCCATCAGCTTGCCGACGCCGGCGGCCACGCCCACGGCGCCGGTCACGCCGGTCATGTACCAGCCGAGCTCGCACTGCGCCGGCGCCACGGTCAGTGCGCAGCTGAGCCGGCATTGCAGCTCGCTGGAGAGCACCAGTGCATGCAGGAAAGCGGTGCCGCTGACACGGTGTCGCTCGGCGTAGGCCAGCAGGGCTGCGATGCCTGGCGCGCCGGGGTGCGCCACGGTGGCCAGGTGCGCGTCGTCGAAGGCGTGCGCACTGATGCTGAGGCCGTTGACCAGAGTGGCGTTCAGCGGGTCCAGGCGCTTTTGCGTGCCGAGCACGGTGCAGGAGCCGCTGGCTTGCAGGCCCTCCAGCCCCGCGAGAGCATGGGCTACGGCCGTGCTGGAAGCCCCGCCGTAGGAGCAGCCGACTCCATTGACGAAGGCGCGTACGGCCTCGTGTTGCACAGTGGCGGGCAGGTCCTGCCACTGGGAGCGGTGCACGAAGCGGGCGAGTTGCCCCGTCACCGATGCGGCATCCGTGACGGTGCCGGGCGTGGTGGTGCTGTTCATTTGTCTCCTTGGTTTTTTGCCGGTTCGGCGTGGTCCGCGTCTCGGTCTGTGGGGCAGACTAGAACGCGGCCGCCGTGCTGTCCATGGCAAATTTCGCGTGACCGTGTCCCGCTTTTGCGAACACGATCAACGGCTCACGAGCGTCAGAAAAGCTGGAGGATTTGCTTGTTCAGGTGGAGCGCTATCCCGGCCGCCATGCGGTCAAAGCCAATGAATCCGAGTTCCATGCTGTTTGCTGAAGTGAAAAGTCGAAAAGCTGTCCAGGGACAGAGCTCCCATTGCCACGCATGCTTAATAAATAGGCAGTCATAGCGCGGGCATGCTGGCGAACGCCCCATGGCAGGACGCAGGATGGTTCCCCCATCGCCCGCGTTTCGCGGGTTCAGGGCGTGCAGAAGCTGTGTCGCAGTTCCAGGTCCAGAGCGGTGCACGCCGGGTTGGGGCCGGTGGTTGCACCGTTCAAGGATTCGCGCGCGCGGCCGCGGCGTACAGCGCGGTGTGCTTGGAGAGGTTGTGCACATAGTCCAAGGCGAGCTTGCGGGCCTCGGGGCTGCCGGCGGCATTCGTGCGGTTCACGGAGTAAGACGCCTTCACCGGCACCGACCTGGGACGTGATGCCCAGCAGCGCACCCTTGGCATGGACCGTGCCTCTGCGTTCGGCTATGAAGGAATACGCCCGAGGAGTACGCCCAAAGCAATTCTCGGGAAAAGTTGCTGTCCAAGGACAGGACAACGACGTTTTCCGGCTGGAAAACCAGCCAGTGGGAGTGGCGCAAGCTGATCCAGCACTCGCCTGAGACCATGCACTTCGCCGTGGCTTTCAGCCGTCTGGACGCTGACGGCAACAAGCTCGCCATGTTCGAGTCGTTCCGGATCCTGACCAAGAAAAACGGCCGCTGGGGGCAACAGGCCCGCTCGAGTTTCGCGGGGATCGCGGACGGCGGATCGTACTGAGATCCGCATGTGCAGCGGCCTTGGCCGCCGGTCTGTCCGCTGCATCCTGAAAAGGCAATTCCTGCGTCCCGAAAAAGCCAATGGACGCACGCCCAGGCTTGTCCCTACACTGAATTCGACAGTTCAAAGCGTGGGCGGCGGGTGCACCGCAGTGCGCCTCAAAAGGTGGTCATTGCGTGCCTGATCCTCGTGCCAGCGGCCTGCGCACATCACATCTGGAGACAAGAAAATGCGAATGATCGCCGCCGTCATGCATGCGCAGGGCCTGCCCATGCCCTATGCGAAAAGCCAACCCTTTCGAATCGAAGAAGTGGAGCTGGAAGCTCCGGGACCAGGCGAAGTCCTGGTGGAAATCCGTGCCGCAGGCCTGTGCCATTCGGACATGTCCGTCATCGCCGGTGCGCGCAAGCGCCCGCTGCCCGTGGTCGGCGGGCATGAAGGTGCGGGCATCGTGCGTGAAGTCGGTTCAGGCGTGTCGGGTCTGGCCGTGGGTGACCATGTCACGCTCGCCGGCGTGGCGGGTTGCGGCGAGTGCCGGTATTGCCAGGCCAACCGACCAGGTCTGTGCCAGGCGGTGACAGGCGCCAAGGCCCAAGGCCTGCTGGGCACGGGAACCCGGCGCCTGCGCTTTCCGAATGGCGAGCCCATCAACCACTACAGCGGCATTTCCGTCTACGCACAGTACGCGGTGGTGACGCCGCAATCGCTGATCAAGATCGATCCCGACGTTTCTCTGGATGTCGCGGCCTTGTTCGGCTGCGCCGTGATCACCGGCGCGGGCGCGGTGTTCAACAGCGCCAAGGTGCCAGCGGGCTCCCGTGTTGCTGTGATCGGCCTCGGAGGTGTGGGGTTGACGGCTGTCATGGCCGCGCGCGAAGCGGGCGCGGCGCGCATCATCGGCGTCGATTTGCTGGACAGCAAGTTCGGCCTGGCGCGCGCCCTGGGCGCCACCGACTGTGTGCTGGCCAGCGATCCGGAAGTGGTGCAGCAGGTCCAGGCCCTGACCCAGGGCGGGGTGGACTTCTGCTTCGAAGTCTCTGGCCATCCGGCGGCGCTGGAAATGGCCCGGGCGATGACGGCCAAGGGCGGGGAAGTCGTGGGCGTGGGCGTGAACCGTCCCGAGACCCAGTTTGCCGTCAACCACCTGGCCTGGGTGTGCAACGAGCAGGTGCTGCGCGGCTCTTACATGGGCGGAGGTGTTCCGCAGGACGACATTCCGCGCTATGTCGACATGTACCTCAAGGGCCGCCTGCCGGTGGACCAGCTGCGCAGCGAACACATCACGTTCGACCAACTCAACGAGGGCTTTGACGCCTTGCACAGCGGCAAGGTCATTCGACAGATTCTGCTGCCCCACGGCACGGTCTGACGCGGCCCCATTGTCTCAGCTGCCGCGCCTGCGCGGCAGCGCCCTATCCAGGAGTACCCATTGAACACCACCATCCAAGCAGAGCTGGGCTCTGCACTCGAGGAAGATTTTGCCCACGCACTGGCACGCTTCGCCCACCACGTGTCCGTGGAAAAGTTGCCGGCCGAAGTGATTGAGGCTGCTCAGGCCAATGTATTCGATACGCTGGCTTGCGCGGTGGCGGGCTCCAGCGCGCTCGGGATTCGGGAGATCCGGGAACTGGTCACCCTCTGGGGGGGCGCGCCGCAGGCGCATTCGCTGGTGTTTGGCGATGCGATCCCGGCCCATCTCGCGGCCTGGATCAATGGCGCCATGTCCCATGCGCGCGATTACGACGACACCCACGACGCAGCCGTGCTGCATGCGGGCGTCTCCGTCGTGCCGGCCGCGCTGGCCGCCGCGGAACTGGTGGGCGGGGCCAGCGGCGCCGACTTTCTCGCCGGCGTCGTCGTCGGCCTGGAAACCATCAGCCGGCTGGGAATTGCCACGACAATCGGCATCGTGGAAAGCGGCTTCATGTACTCACCCTTGTTCGGACATTTCGCGGCCACGCTGGCCGCGGCCCGGGTGCTGCGGCTGGACGAGGCCACCACTGTGAACGCCCTGGGCATTGCCTATTCCCAGGTCGCGGGCAACCACCAGGTGACCCGCGATGCGGCGCTGACCAAACGCATGCAGCCGGGTTTCGCCGCCATGTCGGCCTTGATTTCGGTGCAGCTGGCGCAAAAGGGTGTGCGTGGCGCGCAGAACACCTTTGAAGGCCAGGACGGGTTCTTGCGGGTCTACCTGCACGACCGCTGCGACCGCGAAAAGCTGCGCAGCGGCTTGGGCAAGAAGTTCGAATTCGTGCAACTCAGCTACAAGCCCTATCCCAACTGTCGTTTCAACCACGCTGCCATTGGCGCAGCCTTGGCCCTCAAGGCCAAGCACCAAATTGCGGGCGACCAGGTGCGCAGCGTCAAGGTAGGCGTCAACCACCAGGCCTACCAGGCCGTGTGCACGCCCGACCCCATCCGCAAGAACCCTCAAACGGTGGTCCAGGCGCAGTTCAGCATCCCTTACACGGTGGCCGCGGCCTTGACCGATGGTGGTGTCTATCTGGGCCACTTTGCCCCGACATCGTTCGAGCGCGCCGACATCATGGCGCTGGCCCGCAAAGTCGATGGGTATGTGAACGAGGACATCGAGAAGAAGAGCGGCCGCGGCGTGACACCCGCCCTGGTCGAAATTGAAATGCTCGATGGCGTGAAACACGTGATGCAAATCGACTTCCCACTGGGCCACCCTAGCAATCCGATGACGGCGCAAGATTTCGTGAACAAGGCCAGTGACTGCTTCGCCATGGCACAGGTACCGCTCAAAAAGGACGGTTCTGCCGCGCTGAAAAAGCTCGTGGACGGCATGGTCCAAATGAAGGACACCCGCGAACTGCTCGGCGTTGTTTGCAGTGCAGGGGGTTGAGCCGCACGTCTGTTCAGCGACCGCTTCCCGATAAAAACCAAGGAGACAAAAATGAAAAAATTCCAGATATCGCGCAGAAAGCAGAGCATCTTGCTGGCCGCCTGCCTGGTAATTCCCGGCTTGGCCCTGGCCAATGAGGATTGGCCCAGAAAGCCGATCAAGATGGTTGTGCCTTTTTCGCCCGGCGGCAGCAATGACAATATTGCGCGGCTGGTGTCGATCAAGATGGGGGAAAGGCTGGGGCAGCCGGTGATTGTCGAGAACAAGGTGGGCAGTGGCGGACTCATTGGCTCCGACTCGGTGGCCAAGTCGCCGGCCGACGGCTATACGCTGCTGTTCACTTCTTCGTCGATCGTGACCAATGCGGTCAGTGGCAAGAAGGTGGCCAACGATCCGCAGAAAGCGTTCACCTCCATAGGCAAGATCTGCTCCAGCCCTTTTGCCATCGTCACGTCGACCAAGGTGCCGGGAACGAAACTGTCGGAATTCATCGCCTATGCCAAGGAAAACCCCGAAAAAATCCACTACGGAACGGCTGGCGTCGGCGGTATGAACCACCTGGCCACAGAACTTTTTGCCCGGGCGGCCGGAATCCAGATCGTTCATGTCCCGTACAAGGGGATCAGCCAGTCGTACAACGACTTGATGGGTGGCAGCCTGGAAATGATGCTGCCCAGCCTGACGTCCATCGCGCCGCACATCACTGCCGGCAAGGTGCGCGGCCTAGCGGTCACCAGCCGGACCCGCTCGCCGCTGCTTCCCGACGTGCCCACGGCCATCGAGGCCGGCCTGCCTGGCTTCGAGCTGGAGGTCTGGTTTGGCCTGATGGCCCCGGCCGGATTGCCCGCAAAAATCACCCAGCAACTCAATACGACGCTCAACCAGGTGCTGGCCGATCCGGACGTCGTCAAGGCCTTTTCCAAGGAGGCAGTCACGGCCTTGCCCGGAACGCCCGATGAGTTGAAGAAACAGATTGCCAGCGACACCGAGATGTGGAAGAAAGTCATACGCGACAACAACATCAAGCTCAACGAAAACTGAAGTTCGACAGCATAAAGGGGGGCCTGAATTTTCAGGCCCCCCTTTTTCGTGGAGAATTTCCGGCCGCAGCGGCTTTAGAAATTGTGGCGCAGGCCGACTTCCAGGCCGGTCATCGAGCGGTTCGGCAGCGTTTTGAAATTGACCGCCGTGAAGCTCCCACCGTTGCGGTTCTTCAGATAAGCAGCGGTGCCGTACAGCGCCGTTCTTTTGGAAAGGTTGTGCACGTAGCCCACGGCGATCTTGCTGCCTTTGGGCTTGTTGACACCATCGTTTTCTGTGGCGGAATAGGAGGCGCGGATCTCATTCGTGCCGATCTGCTGCCTCAGACCCAGTAACCAGCCTTCGGTTTTGATGAGCGCCTGCTGGTCGTGGTTGAAATTGAACGAGACCGTGGTCGTGCCAAAGTTGTAGTTCGCGCCCATGTTGCGATAAACCGCCGAGCCGCCTTGCAGGTTGGTGCTGGCGAACGAGGCCTCGACCATCATCGGCCCCTTGGCGTAGTTCAGGCGGACACCGTCGCCGCTGCCATACTTGTCGCCGCTGCCTTCACCAAACCAGTGCTGCAGCTTGAAGCTCAGGGAATTGGCCAGCAAAGGAGAGACGTAGGCAATGGAGTTGGACACCCGGATCCCGTTGGGATTGTTGCTGCCTGCGTAATTCAGTCCAATGCCGATGCTGACGCCGAACGGGTCGAATTTCCCCGTGAACGTTTCGTAGGTCGGCGACCAGTCGCGCCCGCCCTGGAGGGTGCCCCAGGCGTTCTTGAGAGTGACAATGGCTTTGCGGTCAAAAGACAGGCCTCCGCCGGCGCTGCCTGTGACATGGGGCTGGTTCTTGACGTTGATGGGGGCAAAGGTCCCGTCATCGGCATAAAAGCCCGATTCCAGCCAGAAGCCAGCCTGCAGGCCGTCGCCCAGGTCTTCCGTGCCGCGGATGATGAGCTTGCTGGTGGCATTGCCGCCGCTGGCCAAGCCAGTGCGGCTGTCACCCGAGCCCCGCACATGCTGCACGGCTGCATCCACCGTGCCGGAAATATGCAGCCCGGATTGGGCATGTGCCGCGGCGCAAGCCAGCGTGAGCGGTGCCAACAGGAAAATTTTGTTCATGATTTGTCTCCTTCAGATTTATGGACTTCGCACCCAGCAGGGGGCAAAGCGGCTGCTGAAGCCAATGCACTTCAGGCACGCCGACGGCTGACCATGGGCCTTGTGGGCCACGGCCAAACCTCGGCGAAATCGGTTTTTTGTCAGGCCTGCCAGAGGGCAGGCGACCGGGATTGAAAACTAGATGGCGCAGTCGATGTGCTGGGGCACCAGGAACTCACGCAGGCCGTCCAGGCCCCATTCGCTGCCCAGGCCGCTGAGCTTGCAACCGGTCATGGGGGCATCCGGGCGCAGGGGGCTGCCGCCGTTGATTTGCACCGTGCCCACACGCAGTTGTGGCACCAGCTTCAGACATTGGTCCTTGGTGCCGAACAGATAGGCCTTGAGGCCCAGCTCGGAATCATTGGCGATCTGGATGGCTTCCTCGACGCTGCGGTAGGTAAGCACCACCGACACCGGGCCGAATACTTCTTCGCGCGCCAGCTCGGACTGGTTGTCGAGGCCGCCGACCAGCGCCGGGTTGAGAAACCAGCCTTTGCGCATCGCAGGGCGGCCGCCACCGGCGACGATCGTGCCTTTTTGCGCCGTGGCGCGCCCCAGCATGGCTTCGATGCGATCGCGCTGGGCCGAAGTGATCACGGGGCCGACGATGGTGGCCGGATCGCGCGGGTCGCCGACCGTTATTTTTGGGTAAGCCTGCTGGCTGGCTTGCAGGAATTCCGCATAGCGCGACTCTTCCACCAGAATCCGCGTGGGCGATCCGCAGCCTTGGCCGGCATTGCGCGCATAGCGCGCATGCAGGCTGAACGCATATTGCTCGTAATTCACGCCGGGCAGCATGATGGCTGCCGACTTGCCGCCAAGCTCCAGCACCGCGCCACGCAGCCCTTGCGATGCCTGCTGCAGCACGCTCTGGCCGACGGCGACCGAGCCAGTGAAGCTGACTTTGTCCACATCCGGGTGAGACGTCAGTGCGCGCCCTACGTCGGCCGCACCGGCCAGGATGTTGACCACGCCTTCGGGGAACCCTGCGCGGCGCACCAAATCATTGAGCAGCATGACTGCCATCGGAGCCAGGGGGGAGGACAGCAGCACGGTGGTGCAGCCCATGGCCAGCGCCGCGCCGATTTTTGTGAGACCGATCAGCAGCGGGTAATTGAAGGCCGAAATTGCAGCCACCACGCCCACTGGCCGGTAGAACACGGTGCTCACCCCCGTATGGGCGGGATTGAAGCCCAGCTGACGGGTACGGTCCTGGGTGGCCTGCTCGGCGAACCAGCGCAAAAAGGCCACTGGCGTGTCCACGTGGTTGGACTTGAGGTTGATTGGTGTGCCGATCTCCTCGATCAGGGCTTCCATCAGCGCATCGCGGTGTTCCTCTATCAGATCGGCGAATTTGAGCAGCACCGCCTTGCGCATCGCGGGGCTTTGCCATGCCGGACGCTGGAAAGCGCGTTTTGCCGCCATCACGGCGGCCTCGACCTGGGGCACCGATGCGCCGCGGAATCCCGCGACCAGTTCCTCGGTCGCGGGATTGACCACCCGCAGCCATTCACCGCTGCCTTCCACATCCTGGTTGTTGATCAACAATTTGGTGCTGAGGTTGACGGCCAGGTTGCTGCTTACTTTCTTGTCCATGTCGTTGTTCCTTTTGGCTTGAATGAATAGGGGGACCTGCGCCATCAGGTCATTTCCAGCCCGGAGTCCTTGCTCAGCCGTGCCCACAGCGTGATCTGCTCCTGTACGAAGCGCTTGAATTCGGCCGGGCTGGATCTGGCGCTGAGGATTCCCAGGCCGGAGAGGTATTTTTCGGTTTCGGATTCGCTGAGGATGGCCACCAAGGTCTGGTTCAGGCGTTGGGTGATGGCTTCGGGCAGGCCAGCGGGGCCGAAGAACCCGGCCCAGGACACATAGCGGTAGCGGGGCAGGCCGAGTTCGGCCAGGGGCGCGACGTCGGGCAGCGATGACAGCCGCTGGGCAGACGTGATCCCCAGAATGCGCAGCTTGCCGGCCTCGACGAAGGGGCGCACCACGAGCGGGTCGACCAACATGAAGTCCAGCCGGCCGCCGACCAGATCGGTGCAGGCCTGCACCACGCCCGGATAGCTCACGCCCACTGCATCCACGCCAGCCTGGCTCTTGAATAGCTGGGCGGCGACCAGGCTTCCGGTATTGCCCGTGCCATAGCTCAATTTTCCTGGGTTGGCCTTGGCGTGCTGCACCAGCTCGGTCACGCTCTTGGCGGGCACATCGCTGCGCACGACCAGCAGCAGTGGGTTGGTGACGCACTGGGTGATGGGGGTGAAGTCCTTGACGGGGTCGTAACCGAGGTTCTTCATCAGGTACAGGTTGGCCGCATGGGTCGAGTTGGTACCCAGGAACAGCGTGTAGCCATCCTTGGGCGACTTGACCACGTGACGGGCCGCCAAAACCCCTTGGGCGCCGATCTTGGATTCCACGATCACGGGCTGGCCCAGGGCCTTCCCCAGCTTTTCACCCAGAAACCGGGCCAGCAGGTCCGAGGTGCTTCCCGGTGGGAAAGAAATGATCAGCTTGATGGGTTGCGACGGAAAGACTTCATTGCTCCATGCGGAAAGACACAGGGCGGCAGTCGAGGCGAGCAGCAAGTTTCTGCGATGGAGTGGCATGGGGTCGGCCTTGAAAGCGAGATGTGCCTGTGATCAAGCGGGAAGGATTGCGGAATCCTTGGTGAGCTTTTCCCAGACCTTTATCTGGTCGCGCACAAACTGCGAGAATTCGGGTCGGCTTTTATGCACTGGAATCATTCCAATGCCGTCGAGAAAAGCCGCGACATCCGGATCTTTCAAGGCTTTGGAAAATTCACGATGCAGAAGATCGGCATTTTCCGGCTTGATGCCCGCAGGTGCGAATATTCCAATCCATGATGAGTATTCAAACTGAGGAAGGCCCATTTCGGCGATGGGTTGAACTGTCGGGAAATTGTGCAGTTTCTGTCTGGAAGTTATACCCAATACACGCAGCTTTCCGCTGTTGATGAATGGTTTGATGATCAACGGGTCCGTGACCATGAAATCGAGACGTCCGGCGATAAAGTCCTGGATGGCCTGGGAGTTACCTTGGTAATTAACGCCTACTGCGTCCATGCCGCCTTGCTTGAGCAGCATTTGAGAGCACACCAGGCTGCCGGTATTTCCTGCGCCATAGCTCATTTTTCCGGGGTGGGCCCGTCCATATTGAATGAACTCCTCGAAGTTCTGGATAGGCAAGTCGGCGCGTACTACCAACAACAGCGGGTTGATGGTGAATTGGACAATGGGCGTGAAGTCCTTGACAGGATCGTAGCCAGGATTTTTGAATAAATACTGGCTTGCGGCATGGGTGGAGTTGGTTCCCAGTAGCAGGGAATAACCATCGTTGCTCGCACCGGCCAATATTTTGGTGGCAATGGTCCCCTGTGCTCCAGGCCTGGTTTCTACGATGAAAGGTTTACCGAGGTTGCGAGCAGCGACTTCGGATATTTTTCGCGCCACCAGATCGGAGCTTCCGGGAGCGAAAGGCGCGGTGATCTTGATGGGCTTTGAAGGATACTTTTCTGTTTCGCTGGCGTGTATATATCCCGCTTGCGTTGCCAGAAATGCCTGCAGCAAAATTCTTCGATTCATTGTCTGTCTCCTCGCGCCTGAAGCATGTGGCGCGTATTGTGTTTTTTGTGAATCAGTGCGCATGAAATGCGTGCGTTAATCTATGGATTGACGTGTCCGATCAAACGCTCTGAGTACAGTCAAACTGTAGGTTGGGGCTTGTGCAGTGTCCATGGACAAATTCAGGACGTCGTGTTCGGCATTCCTGAATGAAAAAGGGAAAACCCTGAACGCACGCGGCTCTGTGTTTTTCATCAGATATTTTTGAACTGGCGATGGCTTGGCCAAAAAAAAAGAGGGGCGTCGATGCCCCTCCAAAAGCTCCCACTTCGCAATTGTTTTTATGTCGTGCTGGCGCCGGGTGGGTCGCTTTCGGGCCTGCTGCGGCTTGGCTCGACGCAAGGCGCCTGCGTTGTGGCATGCGTGGTTCCAGACGCCGTGGTGCTTTTGGCCGCCGGTGGCTTGTGCTGCGCAGTGGCTTGCTGCGCGCGCAGCTGCGTCAGATAGAGCCGGAGCAAAGCCATGGCGAGGTCCTCCCGTGGCTCAGACCGTGGCGGCCAGTTCCGGCACGGCGCTGAACAGATCGGCTTCGAGGCCGTAGTCGGCGACCGAGAAGATGGGCGCTTCGGGGTCCTTGTTGATCGCCACGATCACCTTGGAGT